>JAUZPL010000035.1 GCA_030705955.1 Bacillota bacterium
TAACATGTGGAGCTGACTGATACTAATCGATCGAGGACTTAACCAAGTTTTAATGTATTAAAGCGAACTCGTTTTTACTTCTTCTAACATTATCTAGTTTTGAGGGAATAAACCTCAAATGTAAAATAGTCTGGCAATTATGGCGAGAAGGTCACACCCGTTCCCATACCGAACACGGAAGTTAAGCTTCTCAGCGCCGATGGTAGTTGGAACGCAAGTCCCTGTGAGAGTAGGACATTGCCAGGCAACGAAAAAGGACAATCCATTTATGGGTTGTCCTTTTTATTCGTATTTTTTCTTGTTTTTTACTTTAAGGAAAATGTACTTAAGGCTTATAAATTAGAACAAAATCTCCTGGTCCAGTTAAGGATATACATACGGCAATCGCAATTAGTACGAGATTGTATTCAAATCCACCATTAACAAGCCAATATCCATTTTTAGCATGCACAGTAAAAATTGCATCAATCATTACGATAATAATAAGAATTGCTCCTATGGTTGTATAGATTCCGGCAGCAAAGAGAAATCCCCCCAATAACTCAAATAGACCAGCTAATATAGCCCAAATTTCCCCTCCAGGTTTAATACCAATCGACTCAAGCCATTCTCCTGTATTGGATAGCCCGGTTCCTCCGAACCATCCAAATAGCTTCTGTGCACCATGTCCAACAAATGTAATCCCAATAACCAATCGAACTATTAAAAGCCCTAAATCTGCCATCTTAAAACCAACCTTTTGATTAAAAATTTACTTAATTTAAGTAAACATGAGGAGGCCTCTAAACAGTCTGAAAAAGACGAATGCCCAGAAAATAAATCAACAGGCATGTTTAACTGAGCCAAACTAAAAAATTGAAAGAGTTCTTTAATAAGTTGTTCAGTTAATGGGTTGAATATGAATAATTTTTTCCGTATTATAATTAGAATTTAAAAAATGTTTTTGAAAGAAATTGCCTTAGACATACACCCAATTATTGGATTGAACATAAAATATTATTAGGGAAATAATCATGAGAATTTTTTAAAAATTGTATACAAATTATGAATGCGGGAAGAATGGATGTATGGAGGTGGAGGAATTGAGTTCGCTTTTAGCACAAAGTCATTATGGGGAAACGTGCGTTATTTGTGAGCAATTAAAACCAGTGGGAATACATCTATACACTTCTTTTATTTGTACAGAATGTGAAAAGGATTTAATTCATGCCAAAACAAGTGATCCGAGGTATAAATTCTTCCTTAAACAGTTAAGGAAAATAACTACACCAGAAATTTTATCTTAATAAGTCCTTTTCGGACTTTTTTTTTATTTGACAAAATTTACTCAATCTCTATACTTTCTTCCTGCGTTTGCTGTTGAGTGCAGTATACGTTTATTGATAAAATAAATAAGACTCTAAGAAGGAAGTATTAGTATGAATCAAGTTAAAACGCCATTATATGATGCATTAGTAAACCACTTAAATAAAAATCCTTTTTCATTTCATGTACCCGGCCATAAAAGTGGTAAGGTATTTCATGAGAAAGCACTAGAGCTTTACTCCAACTTTTTAAAGATGGATGTTACTGAATTGTCTGGTTTAGATGATTTGCATTCACCAGAAGGCCCGATATCAGAGGCACAATTACTTTTGGCAGACCTGTATCACGTAGAGCAAAGCTTTTTTCTTATTAATGGATCAACTGTAGGAAATTTAGCAATGGTGATGTCTAGCTGCCATGAAAATGATATTGTATTTGTACAAAGAAATTGTCATAAATCTATAATGAATGCTTTAAAATTAGCAAAGGCAACTCCAATATTTTTAGAACCAGAGTTTGATTGTGTTTGGAATGTTGCAGCTGGAGTACATCCAAGTACCGTAAAAGAGGCCTTCGAGTTTAATCCAGAGGTGAAGGCAATTATATTGACTCATCCAAACTACTACGGAATAGTGAATGACATAGAAAAAATAATATCGTTTGCCCATATGCATAATATTCCTGTCTTAGTTGATGAGGCACATGGGCCCCATTTTATATTGGGGGGCCTCTTCCCAAGCTCAGCAGTGCAATTAGGTGCAGATATGGTGGTACAGTCAGCACATAAAACACTTCCCGCTATGACAATGGGTTCTTATTTGCACTTTAATAGCAAACGGATAAACCTAAATAAAGTTAAGGATTATTTACACTTATTTCAATCAAGCAGCCCATCCTATCCAATAATGGCTTCCTTGGATTTAGCAAGGAGTTATTTAGCAACTTACACACTTAGGGATATGAATTTCTTGCAACAAGAAATTGAGAAATTTAAATTAAGTTTATCTAAAATTCGTGGTATAAAGATTCTTCAGTACCCAAATCAGGGGGATCCTTTAAAAATTACCATTCAATCAACAACTGGGGTAAGTGGATTTGCTCTACAGAAGAGCTTGGAGGATAATGGGATTTATACAGAACTTGCAGATCCCTATAATGTCCTATTTGTTTATCCATTACTAAAAGATAAGCAAGCCTACCCAATAAAAGTTGTAGTTGAAAGGATTAAAAGGGCTATAGAGGAAATTCCTTCAGAACCAATAAGAAAAGGAACAGTATCTATACCAACTAATAAGATATCAAGATTATCCGTATCATATCGAGATATGGAACAATTAGGAGTAGTAGAAATACCAATAAGTGAGTGTGTGGATAAAGTAGCTGCAGAAACCATTATTCCCTATCCACCTGGTATACCTTTACTATTGGCAGGAGAAAAAATATCAAAACAAATAGCAGATCATCTAAAAAGATTGATAAAGCATGGAGCAAGATTTCAAGGAGGCTTGGAGCTTGCAAAAGGAAATGTGAAGATATTTAAATTACCTAAGTAAAAGCATTCTTGGAGGTTTATTATGACAGAAGGAATTTTTATTACATTTGAGGGCCCAGAGGGTGCTGGAAAAACAACCATTATTAATTTACTATCTGAACATTTTGAAGATGCCCTTTTTACGAGGGAACCAGGTGGAATAGATATAGCAGAACAAATTAGAAGGGTTATTTTAGATAAAGATAATATGAGGATGGATTCCCGTACAGAGGCTTTACTTTATGCAGCTGCACGTCGCCAACACCTAGTTGAAAAGGTAAAACCAGCCTTAGAAATGGGAAAGGTAGTTTTTTGTGATAGATTTGTAGATAGTTCACTTGCATATCAGGGGTATGCACGAGGGTTAGGAATTGAAGAGGTTTTTGAAATAAACCGATTTGCTATTCAGGATATGATGCCTAACTTTACTATTTATTTTGATATTGAACCAGAGTTAGGGTTGAAACGAATTGGACGAGATGAGGGACGTGAGATTAATCGGCTGGATCTAGAGGCAGTTGAATTTCATCATAAAGTAAGAGAGGGATACCTTAAACTGCTAAGAATATTTCCTGAAAGAATAATAAAAATTGATGCATCAGCCTCGGTAGAAGAGGTATTTCAAAATACAGTTCAAGTAATAAATAAGTGTATAAAAAGGTAATATGCGCTCTTGCTTTTGTTCTTAATAAATGTAAGAAAGAATATTAACTGATATAATAAGGTAATCAGTATTCTGTATGAAAAGAGGGGTTGAAGATGACAAAATTAATTTTAGCTGTTGTTCAAGACCAAGATAGTAGTCGTTTGTCAAAAGCATTAGTAGAAAATAATTTCAGGGCAACGAAGCTTGCGACAACAGGGGGATTTTTGAAGTCAGGTAATACAACCTTCATGATTGGAACAGAAGATATTAGGGTAGAGAGAGCTTTACAAATTATTAAAGAAAATTGCAGAGCAAGAGATCAATTGGTTGCTCCTGTTTCTCCAATGGGAGGAAATGCAGATTCATATGTACCTTACCCAGTTGAAGTGGAGGTTGGGGGAGCAACTGTCTTTGTTCTGCCGGTGGACCAATTCCTTCAATTTTAACTTAAAATTTTTTAAAAAGAGAGTGATAAAATTTGGCTTTGGACTGGGACCAACTGGAGAAGATACAGCCAACTGTTCTAAAAATGGTTAAAAATAGTCTTTTGAAAAATAGAGTGGCCCATGCTTATTTGCTAGAAGGAATGCGGGGAACTGGCAAAAGGGAAATAGGGCTATTAACTGCGAAGGCCCTACTTTGCTTATCACCAGATAGTGGATACAAGCCATGTGAATCTTGTGTAAATTGCAGAAGGATAAATAGTGGAAACCATCCAGATGTTCATGTTGTTGAACCAGATGGCTTATCAATAAAAAAACACCAAATTAAGGAATTACAAGAGGAGTTTTCTAAGAAGGGTGTAGAATCCTCGAGGAAAGTCTATATGGTTGTTCATGCTGATAAGATGTCCGCGAGTGCATCGAATAGTTTATTAAAGTTTTTAGAAGAACCGAACTCGGAAACTGTTGCATTTCTTTTAACCGAGCAATTCCAACAAATTTTACCAACCATTCTTTCCAGGTGCCAAATTCTATCCTTTAAACCATTACACCCCAAAGCATTGCTACAACAGCTAGAGGAAAATGGGGTGGATGCCCAAAATGCAAGAATACTTGCCTATTTAACAAATGACCTAAATGAAGCAATTACATTAAATGGTGATGATTGGTTTGCACAAGCCCAAAAAATAGTGTTAAAATTATATGAAGTGTTGAAAAAAAATCCACTGGAAGCAATGGTCACCCTTCAAGGGGATTGGTACCAGCATTTCAAAGAGAAGGAACAAATTGATTGCGGGTTAGATCTTTTACTTCTAATTTTTAAGGATTTATTATATATACAGCTAGATAAAAGTGAACAGATAGTTTATTTAAAGTATAGAGAGCAATTAGAACAATTTGCTTTAAAAGTTTCAGCACGGCATTTAGCCGATCAAATGGCAGCTATTCTAGACGCTAAAAGAAGGCTTTCAGCTAATATGAATCCTCAAGCGTTGATGGAACAGCTTGTTTTAAAATTGCAGGAGGGATCCTTATTTGTATGATGTTGTAGGAGTCCGCTTTAAAAAGGCGGGTAAAATATATTATTTTGACCCTGGTGATCTCTCGATTGAAAAAGACAGCTATGTAATTGTCGAAACTGTTCGAGGTGTTGAGTTTGGTAAAGCAGTGGTTGCTCGCAAACAGGTAGGAGAGCATGATGTTGTCCTTCCGTTAAAAAAGGTCGTTAGACTTGCTGATCAGAAGGATAGAATGATTGTTGAAGAGAACAATCAAGCAGCCCAAGAGGCTTATAAGGTATGCAATGAAAAGGTAATCGAGCATCAACTGGATATGAAGCTCGTAGATGTTGAGTATACATTTGACCGTAATAAGGTAATTTTTTATTTCACTGCTGATGGTAGAGTTGATTTTCGTGATCTGGTCAAGGATTTAGCGGCTATTTTCCGAACAAGAATTGAATTACGCCAAATTGGTGTAAGAGATGAAGCAAAAATGCTAGGTGGAATTGGGCCGTGTGGCAGAATGCTTTGCTGTTCAACTTTCCTTGGAGACTTTGACCCAGTATCTATAAAGATGGCAAAAGACCAAAATCTTTCTTTAAACCCCACAAAGATCTCTGGATTATGTGGAAGACTCATGTGTTGTTTGAAATACGAGAATGATGAATATGAAACCGCAAAAGAACAGCTGCCAGACCTAGGAGAGATTATTGAAACTCCTCATGGGGTTGGAAAAGTGGTTGGATTAAATATATTAGAGCGGGTACTACAGGTGGAGCTTAGTGAACAAGATCGGGTTCTAGAATACACCATAGATGAAATTATTAAAGAGGGAGCCTTTTCAATACAATCCACAGATTAATGAGGTGGAACACGTGGATAAAAAAGAAATTTTTGAGTCAGTAAGTAATATGGAAACACAAATTGGTCATCTTTATAGACAACTAGGCGAATTAAAACAACATTTGGCAGAAATTATTGAGGAAAATCATACTCTAAAAATAGAAAATGAACATTTACGGCGACATTTAGCAACAACAACTGGTCGGAAAAAGGACAACCCAGAACCGAAAAAAGAAGTAAATCAGAGTGAAATAGCAGGGGACAAGCCTTTTGATATTGGTGAAGGGTCTGATAATCTTGCCAGGCTTTATCATGAAGGGTTCCATATTTGTAACCTTCACTTCGGCAGTTTACGAAAGGATGGAGATTGTTTATTTTGTCTATCCTTTTTAAACAAAAAGTAATGAGTAGGGTGACCAAAAGGGCCTGACTCCCAAAGTCCAATATTTAGCAGGATGTGGTGCTTTATATTGCTTGGGGGGTCGGGTCCTTGTTTAGCTACCCGTGTGTTCATATGGAGGAAGTTTTTAAAATGGTACAATTAAAAGAGGATGAACGGTTGGACTATTTACTTGCTGAAAACTTAAGGATTATCCAAAGTCCTTCTGTTTTTTCCTTTTCACTGGATGCTGTTTTGTTAGCTAAGTTTGTATATGTGCCTATACAAAAAGGAAATTTGGTTGATTTATGTAGTGGTAACGGAGTCATTCCATTATTTTTAAGTACAAAAACAAAGGGAAAAATTACAGGTGTAGAGATTCAGGAACGATTATTTGATATGGCCAAAAGAAGTATTGACTATAATGGGCTACAAGATCGGCTACATATGATTAATGGGGATATTAAGGATATGCCTCAAGAACTTGGGTTTGGAAAATTTGATGTTGTGACGTGTAATCCACCGTATTTTATAACTCCATCGAGTGAAGAAATGAATTTAAATGAACATCTTGCGATTGCCCGACATGAAATTTTATGCACCCTTGAAGACACTATACGTGCTTCGAGTCAATTAGTCCGCCAAGGAGGGAAGGTAGCATTCGTACATCGCCCAGGTCGTTTCATTGATCTTATTACGTTAATGCGTAATTTCAGGCTTGAACCAAAGCGAATTCAATTGATCTATCCTAAAGCAGGAAAGGAAGCAAATATGCTGTTAGTTGAGGCTACAAAGGATGGTAACCCTGATTTAAAAATATTACCACCACTTGTTGTCTATAATGAGGATAATGAATATACAAAGGAACTAAGAGAGATTTTATATGGAGAAGAATAAGCATTATTTCTATGTTTTAACCTGTAAGGATGGAAGCTTTTATGGGGGATATACAAATGATTTAGAACGTAGAATTAAGAAGCACAATGAGGGAAAAGGCGCTAAATACACGCGAGGAAGGGGCCCTGTTACGTTAACCTATTCTAAATGCTTTTTTAGTAAAAGTGATGCATTAAAAGCAGAGTGCTATTTTAAAGGGTTAACTCGGCAAAAAAAAATAGAGTTTTTAAAAAGAGAAATGGGTGGTTTGGATGTGGCAGCAGAAAAGTTTTGAAAATGAAAATCAAAAAGGAATTCTCTATCTTGTTCCAACACCAATAGGGAATCTTGAAGACATTAGTTTCCGAGCACTTAGAATTCTCAAAGAGGTAGACTTAATTGCTGCCGAGGATACAAGGAATACTAAAAAGCTATGTAATTATTATGAAATAAAAACTCCGCTTGTAAGCTATCATGAACATAATAAAAACATGAGTGGTGAGAAGTTAATTGAAAAATTAAAAGAAGGAATAAAAGTTGCCTTAGTTAGTGATGCTGGGATGCCAACCATTTCAGATCCTGGGCTTGAACTAGTAGAGCTAGCTACTCAACAATCCTTAACTGTTGTTCCACTACCTGGAGCAAACGCTGCCTTAACATCTTTGATAGCTTCAGGTCTACCAAGCCAGCCATTTCTTTTCTATGGGTTTCTTAATCGGCAAAAGAAGGAAAAGAAAAAGGAATTGGAGCTGTTAAAAAAACATTCAGCCACCATTGTTTTTTATGAAGCACCCCATCGCTTAAAAGAGACGCTTATGGTAATGTTAGATATTCTTGGTGATCGAAATATCGCCCTATGCAGGGAATTGACAAAGAAATATGAGGAGTTTATTAGGGGTACGATAACGGAAGTAATAGAATGGAGTAATCAAGATGAAGTACGTGGAGAATTTTGTCTTGTAGTTGAGGGGTCAAAAGATTTGGTAGAGGAAGAATCAAGCTGGTGGCAAACCTTATCAATTGAGGAGCATGTAAATTACTATATTTCCACTAAAAATATGAGTTCAAAAGAAGCAATTAAGCTGACGGCAAAAGATCGTGGACTAAATAAGAGAGAAATTTACCAAGAATACCATATAAATAAATAAAGCTTCTCCATAAAAAGGGAGAAGCTTTATTTTAAAAAAGTGTTTGAACTTAGAAGCTTACTTTGCTAATTCAAAAGAGTCTTGAATTTCTTTTAATAATTGCTCTGCACCTTCGCGGCTAAGAATTAATTTTCCGCCAGCAAGAGATAGATTATCATCAGATACTTCACCAGTAACTTGGCAAGTCATATTTGGCTTGTATTTTTTCAAAATAATACGATCGTCATCAACATAGATTTCAAGTGCATCCTTTTCTGCAATACCAAGTGTACGTCTTAATTCGATAGGGATAACAACACGACCTAATTCATCAACTTTACGAACAATACCAGTAGATTTCATTTAATTTTCTCCTCTCAACCTATAAACATTCTATATTTTTTATTTCGTCATTATTCGACAAATTTCTTAATAAATTTATAATACCAGCCATTCCCATATCCGTCAATAATTTTATTTTGAAAACATTAGGAAATTTAAAAGCAAATATAAAGGACAGTTATATCAATGTTTCTACTAAATGTGTTGTAACTATATGACATTTTAATACAAAAATATACAAAAATAAAATAATAATACCTGCCAACCAAGAATTAATATTTTTCGACAAAGTTCTACACAAGTACATACTATTACTATATACTACGAAACCTGAATTTATTTTGTGGGGATTCGTGCTACCTTTTTTCTCTTCATTATTGCGGGCCGGTTTGTTGCATAAAGCTATATTTTTCGGTATATTTTGATGATATAAGAGGGTAAAAAAAGGTAATAATGAAAAAATCAGTATTCGTTTTGTTAATTACATGGCTCTGTTATACTTGTCTGTTGATTTTCACTCTAATTAACAATGAGGTTTAACATAGCCAATTACATAAGGAGAGATATTCATGCAGGATAAATTAAAGACTTTTTATATTACAACTCCAATTTATTATCCAAGTGGTAATTTACATATTGGACATGCTTATACCACGGTAGCAGGTGATGCAATGGCACGTTATAAAAGGCTACGTGGGTATGATGTTATGTATTTAACCGGGACAGATGAACATGGGCAAAAGATACAACGAAAGGCAGAAGAAAAGGGTATTACACCACAACAATATGTCGATGGGATTGTTAGCGGCATTCAGGAATTATGGAAAAAGCTTGATATTTCTTATGATGATTTTATCCGAACTACACAGGAACGTCATAAGCAAATTGTTGAAAAAATATTTGCAAGGTTGCTTGACCAAGGTGATATCTATCTTGATCAATATGAGGGGTGGTACTGCACCCCATGTGAATCATTTTATACGGACCGCCAGCTAGTAGATGGAAATTGCCCTGATTGTGGCAGACCAGTAGAAAAGGTAAAAGAGGAATCTTACTTTTTCAGAATGGGAAAATACGCGGACCGCTTAATGAAATACTATGAGGAAAATCCAGACTTTATCCAGCCAGAATCTCGAAAAAACGAAATGATTAATAACTTTATTAAGCCCGGTCTAGAAGATTTAGCGGTTTCAAGGACTACGTTTGATTGGGGAATTAAAGTACCTGGGGATCCAAAACATGTTATTTATGTTTGGATTGACGCGCTATCAAATTACATTACAGCTTTAGGATATGGCACAGAGAATGATGAAAAATATTTAAAATATTGGCCAGCAGATGTTCACTTAGTTGGTAAGGAAATTGTTCGTTTCCATACCATCTATTGGCCAATCATGTTAATGGCTCTTGATCTTCCTTTACCTAAGAAGGTTTTTGCACATGGATGGCTTTTAATGAAGGATGGAAAGATGTCCAAGTCAAAGGGAAATGTAGTAGATCCTGTTACCTTAATCGATCGATACGGACTGGATGCTTTACGTTATTACTTATTAAGGGAAGTCCCATTTGGAGCAGATGGAGTTTTCACACCAGAAGGATTTGTCGAAAGAATTAATTTCGATTTGGCAAATGATCTTGGGAATTTATTAAACCGGACCGTAGCAATGATTGAAAGATACTTTGGTGGGGTAATTCCTACTTATTCTCATTCTGCAGGTGAATTTGATTCTTCCCTACTTCAAGTTAATGAAGAAACTGTTTCTAAATATGAAGAATCAATGGAAAAAATGGAATTTTCTGTTGCGTTAACATCTATTTGGCAGCTTGTTAGTCGAACAAATAAATATATTGATGAAACACAACCGTGGGCCATGGCAAAATCAGAAGAAAGAAAAGAAGAGCTTGCAAGTGTGATGGTGCATTTAGCAGAGTCACTAAGAAGAATAGCAATCCTGCTACAGCCATTTTTAACACGTACACCAAATGAGATTTTTAAACAATTAGGTATTCAAACAGACTCTTTGAAAACATGGGAGAGTTTAGAAAGGTTTGGAGCAATACCTAATGGAACAAAAGTCGAAAAGGGAGTACCGATTTTCCCAAGACTTGAAATAGCCGAGGAAATTGAATTTATAAAAACGAAAATGCAGGGGGGCACTACTACTGTGGTGGAAGAAGTAAAAAAAGAAGAAATTCCAGTAATGGATGAGATTACGATTGATGACTTTATGAAAATTGATTTAAGAGTTGCAGAAGTAGTTGAAGCAGAACCAATTAAAAAGGCAGATAAATTGCTTAAGCTTCAATTGGATTTAGGGTATGAGAAGCGCCAAGTTGTTTCTGGTATTGCACAATATTATAAACCAGAGGAATTGGTTGGAAGAAAGGTTATTTGTATCACAAATTTAAAACCAGTGAAGCTTCGTGGGGAGTTATCTCAAGGAATGATTTTAGCTGGTTCAAAGGATGGCCAACTATCATTGGCAACGGTTGATCAAACATTACCTAACGGTTCAAAGGTTAAGTAAATGAGCGATTGAAATAAGTTTTACGGGTTTCAATATCAAAGTAAATATGGGCTTGGATAAAAATAGAGATGTTCCACGTGTAACAAATTTCGGGACATTTCTATTTTTTTCGTCAATGGATAGGACAATTTTTTAAAAAGAAGGGACTAATAATGTTATTTGATACACATGCACATTTAAATGATCAACAATACGATGAGGATTTGAAGGATGTCATTTCACGTGCCTTAGATGGGGGAGTTTCAACAATGGTTGTTGTTGGGTTTGATCGTCCAACAATTAAAAGAGCTATGGAATTAACTGATCGTTATGATTTTATTTATGCCTGTGTTGGCTGGCACCCAGTTGATGCAATTGATATGACCGAAGAAGATTTAATTTGGATTGAAAAATTGGCGTCCCATCCCAAAGTGGTTGCTTTAGGGGAAATGGGGCTCGATTATTATTGGGATAAGTCACCAAAGGAAATTCAAAAAGAGGTCTTTCGAAAGCAGATTAGATTAGCAAAAAAAGTAAAGCTTCCAATTGTAATCCATAATAGAGATGCTACTGCAGATGTTGTTGAAATATTGAAAGAAGAGGGTGCAAAAGAGGTAGGGGGAGTTATGCATTGCTTTAGCGGGAGCCCTGAGATTGCAAAGGAATGTATAAATATGAATTTTTATATTTCTCTAGGTGGTCCAGTTACTTTTAAAAATGCAAAAAGGCCAAAAGAGGTAGCTGAAGAAATCCCATTAGAAAAGCTTTTAATTGAAACGGATTGCCCATATTTAGCACCACATCCTTATCGTGGTAAAAGAAATGAGCCTAGTTATGTTAAATTGGTAGCTGAACAAATTGCGGAAATTAAGGGAATTTCCGTTGAAAAGGTTGCCGAAACTACGACAAATAACGCCAAAAGATTATTCGGAATAATGTCATAAAATTGTCGAAGGTAATAATTGTTTGTCCAATTTTTTTATTTTTGCAAAAAGTTCTACATGTCTCCTTTCCCTCATAGGATAACGGTGTCGATAAGTTTTTCTTTGCATTTTATCCAGTATTATGCATAATTAGGAATAAGTTCAGGGATATGCAAGGGTTTACATATTGGCACCTAATTTTATAAATTCTCCGGGAAAAGGAGGCGTTTTTCATCGTAATCCAAAACATGAAAAACTTGTTTTCTAAGCCTTTGAGTAGTAAAAAATGGACCATTATATGTACTAGTTTTATAGTTTTTGTGACAACTCTAGGGATTTTATATTTTAAAAGTTCAGAAAAGAGTGTCGCCCTTACATTTAATGGACATAAAAAGGTGGTCACAACACGTGCTGATACAGTTAAAGATTTATTTGATGAGATGCATGTGCCGATCCACTCACAGGACTACTTGTTTCCAAAGAAAAATACGCAGTTAAAAGAACATTTAAATATTATTTGGAAACAAGCAAAACAAGTTCAAATTGTCAACGGCAACGAGAAGAAAACGGTCTGGACAACAGCCAATACGGTTGGAGAGCTCATGAAAGAGCAAAATTTGGTTTTGAATGAACATGATCAAATTTCACCTGGACCAGAGGAAAAAATCATGAATGGGATGAAGGTTGGGATTTACGGAGCCTTTCGTCTCACCCTGGTTGACGGCGGAAAGCAAAAATTAGTTTGGTCTACTTCGACTACGGTCGCTGACTTTTTAACACAACAAGGTATTAAACTCCAAGCATTGGACCGAGTTGAGCCGTCGTTATCTGATACAATCAGTGAGAATGATAAAGTTAACGTCATTCGCGTAGAAAAAGTCACCGATGTAGTGGAAGAGCCAATTCAATTTGCTGTAGTGACTAAGAAAGACAGCAATTTGGCAATAGGAAGTCAAAAGGTAGTAACCGAAGGGCAGCAGGGACTTGTTTCAAACCAATACGAGGTTATTCTTGAAAACGGTAAAGAGGTTTCAAGGAAACTAATTAGTCAGAATAAGGTGAGAAACAAGATGGACAAAATTGTTGCTGTGGGAACAAAGAATTTTACTCTCCAAGGGTCGCGTGGAGAAGGAAGCATTGGAAAAGAATTTTATGTAAGTACAACTGCTTATACAGCAGATTGTAACGGCTGTTCAGGTCATACATCCACTGGAATAGATCTTCATTCAAATCCAAATGTCAAAGTCATTGCAGTAGATCCAAGAATTATTCCACTTGGGACAAAAGTTTATGTTGAAGGTTATGGGTATGCCATTGCAGCAGATACCGGTTCAAGCATAAAGGGATATAAAATTGACGTTTTCTTCTCCTCAAAAAGTGATGCATATCGTTGGGGTTCTCGGAAAATAAAAATTAAGGTACTTCAGTAAAATAAGATAGGATTTACTTAATTTTGTAGTTGGCCATTGAACACTAACTAAGTTTTAATTTAAAAATCCTTTTTCAACCTTTTTGCAGAGGAATCCCCTCTGCATTTTGCTTTTTATGCAAATTTCATTATACTAACAGAAAAAGACTTGAAATCAACCTTTTAATAAAATGTATGTTTCTTTTCATTTATTTAGACGATTTATATTACGGAAATGTTACAACCTTTTTACAAAATTTTTTATAATAAATGTACTGAGGTTATCTTTATATCTATTTAGACGGTGGACATTACAAAAGTGTTTCATGTTTTTTTCATTTTTTATAAAAACCTTTTAAAGAAATCACTTATGATTAATATGAAAATAGGAAAAGACGATTTGGAACAACATTTGGAGGAGAGCATGCGAATTAAAGAGATTATTGTGGTAGAAGGCAAAGACGATACTACTGCAATTAAAAGAGCTGTTGATGCGGATACAATTGAAACAAATGGATCTGCTATTAATCAAGAAACGATTGAAAAAATAAAGCTTGCCCAACAAACGAGAGGGGTTATTATTTTAACGGACCCTGATTACCCGGGGGAAAAAATTAGAAAAACTATTTCTTCGTCAGTAAAGGGCTGTAAACATGCTTTTTTAGCAAAAGAAGATGCGATAAGTAAAAAGGGCAAAGGGTTAGGTGTAGAACATGCTGATCCAGAAGCCATTAGAGAGGCATTGAAGGATTCGCAATTAATGCGTGAAACTATTTTGGAGGAAATTACTCAGGGAGATTTAGTTACTGCTGGTCTTGTTGGTGGAAAAAAGGCGAAGGAAAGAAGAATAAAGCTTGGAAAATTTCTTAAGATTGGGTATACGAATGGGAAACAGCTCCACAAACGTCTTATGATGTTCCAAATTAGCAGGCAGGCATTTGCAAAGGCCCTCACGGTTATATTACAGGAGGAACAAAATGAATAAGGATATTGCAACACCAATTAGAACACGAGGTATTTTGGATAAGTACGGGTTTTCCTTTAAGAAGAGCCTTGGTCAAAATTTTCTAATCGATACAAATATTTTAAAAAGGATCATTGATTTTGCAGAAATAAAGGAAGACACTGGAGCAATTGAAATTGGCCCAGGCATTGGGGCACTTACAGAGCAGCTTGCTCGTTCAAGTAAAAAGGTAGTAGCATTTGAAATTGACCAACGTCTGCTACCAATATTAGCTGATACATTATCCCCCTATTCTAATGTGAAAATTATACATCAGGATGTTTTGAAAGCAGATGTAAACGGGGTAATAAAAGAGGAATTTAACGAAATAAGTGATGTAATGGTAGTGGCTAATCTGCCTTATTACGTTACAACCCCCATTATTATGAAACTGCTTGAAGAGCATTTGCCTATTCGAGGCATTGTAGTCATGCTGCAAAAAGAGGTTGCAGATCGAATTTCAGCTAAACCGGGTACGAAGGAATATGGATCATTATCTATTGCTATTCAGTATTATACAAAGGCTGAAACAGTCATGATTGTTCCAAAAACAGTTTTTGTTCCACAACCAAATGTGGATTCAGCGGTTATTAAATTAACAAGACGAGAAAAACCTGCGGTTCAAGTAAAGAATGAAACCTTTTTCTTTCAGGTAACAAGAACTAGTTTTGCCCAAAGAAGAAAGACCATATTAAACAACTTAACAAGTGGACTTCCGGAGGGAAAACAGAAAAAGAATGAAATTGTTGAAGCATTAAATAAATTAGGGATTGATCCTACAAGAAGAGGAGAAACGTTATCTCTTGAAGAATTTGCAGGACTTGCTGATGAATTGTATACATATTTCCACTAAGACCCGGGCAGGGTCTTTTTTATATAAGAAATTCACATGTCTATATGTCCTTGCATAGCCTATCAAAGAAAACTTTATTTGGAAGGCCTTTGTCTGGTCTTATTGGAGTGAAGGCAATGAATATTAAGTTGATGGATATTGTCGCAAGACGATCGTATAACTGTGATATTCTATTCCGAGTTATTGATATTAGAGAGGAAAATGGCCAGAAATACGCGGTACTATATGGGGAAGACTTTCGCTTAATTGCAGATTCACCATATGAAGATTTGGTTATAATCAATCCTAATGATCGAGTAAAGCGGAAACAGGAATATCGGTCCATGGAGGAACAATCATTTCGACTTTTCGCACAGGATGTTGAGTTGTTAAAACAAAAGCAAGAATACTCTACAACAGATGGATACTCAAAACCAAATAATTATTTTCAAATTCCGGGAAAGGTACTTCATTTGGACGGGGATCCTGTTTATTTACAAAAATGCCTTTCCATGTATGAGAAAATAGGGGTTCCTGTATATGGAATCCATTGTCACGAAAAAGAAATGGCGAGTAGGGTAGGACCGCTTTTAGACTTTTATCGGCCAGATATACTTGTCATAACGGGCCATGATGCATATTCAAAGGCAAAAGGGAAAGTTACGGATATAAATGCTTATCGACATTCAAAGCATTTTGTTGAGACTGTATTAGAGGCAAGAAAAAGGATTCCTCATTTGGATCAATTGGTTATTTTTGCAGGTGCATGTCAATCACACTTTGAATCCCTTATTCGTGCTGGGGCAAATTTTGCGAGCTCTCCTTCTAGAATTAATATTCATGCACTAGACCCGGTTTATATTGTTGCTAAGATAAGTTTTACCCCATTTATGGAAAGAATAAATGTATGGGATGTATTAAGGAATACCTTGACTGGAGAAAAGGGACTTGGTGGCGTTGAAACAAAAGGGGTTTTACGGACAGGGATGCCCTATCACTCTGTTTATGAAGAATAAATGTAGAAAGGGTGGCAATTAAACAGAAGCCATCCTATTTTTTTGTTTTAGTTTACATATTCTTTAAATTTTAAGGAAAATCTAAAAATGTTGAAATTTTACAGAAAAAGCCGTTAAAAAATAGTTGACAATTATTTTGTCAGGCTGATATAATTTATATTTTTGTTTGACAGAACTGTGTCAGTGTGTTATACTTTACATAGTGAGGTGGATCGAATGTCAAAGACCTTAGCCGATATTAAGTTGGCCCTTGACTCAAACTTAGGGAAAAGATTATTGCTTAAAGCAAATGGTGGACGCAGAAAGACAATTGAGCGTTCTGGTGTTTTAGCAGAAACTTACCCTTCGGTTTTTGTAATTGAATTAGATCAGGATGCAAATGCATTTGAACGAGTTTCTTACAGCTATGCTGATGTTTTAACCGAAACAGTTCAAATTACCTTCTTTGAAGATGCAGCGGGACAAGTAGCATTAAGTTAAATATATGTATGGTAAGTGGGTGGTAGCCGATGTGTGGTTACTGCTTTTTTCTTGCCCTTAAACATGAAAATAAACATTTCTTTGCATACTAAAAATGCTGAGGTGTGAGAGGAGTTGTTTAGATGAGCAGAAGAAGAGGTGTCATGTCGGAACGTTTTAAAGAAGAGCTTGCTAAAGAGCTGGGTTTTTATGATGTTGTAAAAGAAGAAGGCTGGGGTGGTATTAGGGCAAGGGATGCTGGAAATATGGTCAAACGGGCAATTGAACTTGCTCAGCAGCAGTTACTCAATAAAAAGTAACTTCTATCCTACTTTAGCTTAAATAAGACTCACTTCTTAATGGTTTAAACAAAACATTCACTTCAGCAAGGCTAGGGACTTTTCCCTAGCCTATTATATTAAAATTAATTTTAAATCATCGATACCTTTCCTCTAGTCCATCAAAATGATAAAATAAAGGAATTTGAGTAGCAATTTTAGCTAAAATGTCTTACAAAACCTTTTTTGTGGTAAAATAGGACAAAATGTGGATCGTGGATTATATAAAAGTAGGTGGACTTAAGTGAAGCTTTTAGTAAAAGCTCCGGCTAAGATTAATCTTTCTTTAGATGTATTACATAAACGTCCGGATGGGTATCATGAGGTTGAAATGATTATGACAACCATTGATTTGGCGGACAGGGTTGAATTGTGTTTGCTAGATGAGAATAAAATAGATATTTTCTCCCATAATCGCTTTGTACCTGATGACCATCGTAATTTGGCATACCAGGCAGCACAATTATTAAAAGAGCGGTATCAAATAAAAAAAGGTGTTTCTATTGCAATAGAAAAAAATATTCCAGTTGCGGCCGGCCTTGCAGGTGGTTCTAGTGATGCTGCAGCCACTCTTAGGGGACTAAATAAATTATGGAATATTGGCCTTTCATTGGACGAGTTAGCTGATCTTGGTGCTGAAATTGGCTCGGATGTTTCTTTTTGTGTTTATGGTGGGACAGCCTTGGCAAAAGGTAGGGGTGAGAAAATTACGGAGCTTTCATCTCCACCGACAAGTTGGATCATTCTTGCAAAGCCTTTTGTAGGGGTATCAACAGCTGAAGTTTATAGACGTCTTGACTTAAATTCCATGAAGCATCCTAATTTACAACAGATGATTAATGGAATTGAATGTAAAGATTATCATAAAGTTTGTGAGAATGTTGGAAATGTTTTAGAAGAAGTAACATTAAAGCTACATCCAGAGGTAGCACTTATTAAGGATCAAATGAAACGCTTTGGGGCAGATGCAGTGTTAATGAGCGGGAGTGGTCCAACTGTTTTTGGCTTAGTGCAGCACGATTCCAGAATGCATCGAATTTATAATGGACTAAGAGGTTTTTGTGATCAAGTATATGCAGTGCGTCTATTGGGAGAACGGCTATCACTTGATTAAATCCGTACATTAATGATATATTTTTTATAAATCATTCGTGTTTTGGAGGGTAAAAAATGAAGTTCCGCCGAAGTGAACGTTTAATTGATATGACTCAATATTTATTGGAGCATCCAAATCAACTTGTTCCTTTAACCTTTTTTGCTGAACGCTATTCTTCGGCAAAGTCCTCGATAAGTGAGGATTTAAGTCTTATAAAGGATACCTTTGAAAAAAGAGAAATTGGTACGTTGAAGACTGTGGCAGGAGCAGCTGGCGGGGTGCAATTTTTTGTAAAGGTTGGACAAGAAGAAGCGAGGCAAATTGTTCAAGAACTTTGTGATTTAATAGCAAATCCAGACCGATTATTGCCTGGAGGATATTTATATTTAACTGATATTATTGGAAATCCTTCCATTGTGCAAAAGGTTGGCCGAATGATTGCTTCGGTGTATGCCTATGCTAAAATTGATGTTGTCGTGACGGTTGCAACAAAGGGTATTCCTCTTGCTTACGCTGTTGCCAGTCAATTAAATACTCCTGTAATCATTGTGAGACATGATAGTAAAGTAACAGAAGGGCCAACTGTTAGTATAAATTATGTATCGGGTTCAGCAAAACGAATACAAACAATGGTATTATCCAAAAGAAGTTTAGCTGAGGGTTCAAATGTCTTAATAGTAGATGACTTTATGAAAGCAGGCGGTACGATAACCGGGATGATCAGTTTATTGGAGGAATTTAAAGCCAATGTTGCTGGGATTGCAGTGTTAGTTGAATCTGAAAGGCAGGAAGACCGTCTTGTTGATCATTATATTTCACTTGTTCAGCTATCAGATGTTAATGTAAAAGAGAAAACAATCAGTGTTCACGAAGGGAACTATTTCCTACAAGGAAATGAATAAATAAAATAGGATAAGGGGGAAATTCAAATGAAGGTAGTTCAAACAAACCTTGCTCCTGCTGCCATTGGACCATATTCACAAGGAATTCTTATAAACAACATGTTTTATAGTTCAGGCCAAATTCCGTTAACCGCTGAAGGTACAATGGTTGAAGGTGATATAAAAGCACAGACTAGTCAAGTTTTTAAAAATTTAGAGGCTGTTTTATCGGCAGCTGGTGCCTCTTTTGAAACTGTTGTAAAGGCAACCGTTTTTATTAAAGATATGAATGACTTTGCTGCGGTGAATGAAATCTATGGTGAATATTTTGCAACAAATAAACCTGCAAGATCCTGTGTAGAAGTGGCTAGATTACCAAAGGATGCTTTAATTGAGATAGAAGTAGTTGCTTCTATAAGTTAACAAATTTTAACAGAATAAACTAAAATTTATATAAAGTTCACACTTTCGACCTATTTTTCTAGAAAATTTTTAAATTCAAAGAAGGAAAATATAAACTTCTGTTGAATTTAATTAACTAGATTTCTATCTTGAAAAAAGGGTGTGAACACATGGAGGTTACTGACGTAAGATTACGGCGCGTTAATACGGATGGGCGCATGAGAGCGATTGCATCAATCACTCTGGATAATGAATTTGTGGTTCATGATATCCGTGTTATTGATGGAAACAATGGCTTATTCGTGGCAATGCCAAGTAAGCGCACTCCCGATGGAGAATTTCGTGATATTGCGCATCCAATAAATTCTGGAACACGCGGCAAAATTCAAGAAGTTGTTTTGGCTGAATATCACCGTTTAGGAGAATTAGAAGTAGAATTTGAAGAAGCAGGTGCTTCTTAAAACATTCAACAAGGGCCTACCTCAACAGTATGGCTCTTTTTCTTTGTCTATTTTTTCCTCTTTTTATTGTCCTCTCTTCATTCATAATACTATCAAAAAAATTTTTTTTTGATAAATAAAAAGCACTTGTCTTTCCTTCCTTGAAATGAATACGTATTTGAGATAATATTTTTAATGGATATAAAGGTAAAATTGGAGGCCAGTTCATGTCTAATCGTTATGCCGTAATTTTAGCCGCTGGACAAGGGACCCGCATGAAATCAAAGCTTTACAAGGTGCTTCACCCTGTTTGCGGTAAACCGATGGTACAGCATGTAGTTGATCAAATTGAAAAGCTGAACATACAAGAAATTGTAACCATAATAGGCCATGGTGCTGAAGCGGTTCAATTGCAGCTAGGTGAAAAAAGTAAATATGCTTTCCAAGAGAAACAACTTGGGACAGCCCATGCTGTAATGCAAGCAAAGGAAGCTCTTGACGGGAAAGAGGGTGTAACCATTGTTGTTTGTGGGGATACACCTCTTATTAAGGCAGAAACGATAGATGCTCTTTTTAAGCATCACCAAGAAATGTCAGCCAAAGCAACTGTTTTGACAGCAGTTATAGATGACCCGACAGGATATGGTCGGATTATAAGAAATAAAGATGGTCTTGTAGAAAAAATTGTTGAGCATAAAGACGCAACAGAGGCAGAACGTGCTGTAAACGAAATTAATACAGGAACATATTGCTTTGACAATAGAGCCTTATTTGAGAGTCTTGAACATGTTTCAAATGAAAATGTTCAGGGAGAGTACTATTTACCAGATGTTATTGAAATCCTAAAAAAGCAAGGTGAAGTCGTAACTGCTTATAAAACAGAGGATTTTCAAGAAACGCTAGGAGTAAATGATCGAATTGCTCTTGCGGAAGCTGAACAAATAATGCGAACCCGTATAAACAAAAGTCATATGAAAAATGGTGTTTCCCTCATTGATCCATCTAATACTTACATAGATGCAGATGTGGAAATTGGACAAGATACCATTATTTACCCAGGAACCATTATTAAAGGAAAAACAGTAATTGGAGAAGATTGCCGTATTGGACCTAATACTGAAATAGACTCTTGTCATGTAGGTAATGTGACAGTTATCCGTCAATCCGTTGCACATCAAAGTTCAATTGGCTCACATGTTAATATTGGTCCATTTGCTCATATTCGCCCAGCATCAAATATTCATGATGAAGTAAAGGTCGGAAATTTCGTAGAGATTAAAAAGGCAGAGTTCGGAAAAGGGAGTAAAGCTTCGCATTTAAGCTATATTGGCGATGCGGAAGTAGGCAGTAACGTGAATATAGGATGCGGATCCATAACTGTTAATTACGATGGTAAAAATAAGTTTTTAACAAAAATTGAAGATGATGTATTTGTAGGTTGTAATTCAAATCTTGTTGCCCCTGTTATAATAGGAAAAGGATCATATATTGCTGCTGGATCTACCATTACAAAAAATGTACCTAGTGATGCACTATCTATTGCACGTGCTCGTCAAGTGAATAAGGAAAATTACGTTCAAAAGCTTAATTTAAAGAAATAATGTGACTATACTGGAGGGCCACCATGTCAAATCAATACTTAGATCCAAACTTAAAGGTTTTTAGCTTGAATTCAAATTTTCCTCTTGCAAAGGAAATAGCAAATTTTATCGGTGTAGAATTAGGCAAAAATTCTGTTACAAGATTTAGTGATGGTGAAATTCAAATTAACATTGAAGAAAGTATCCGTGGCTGTGATGTTTATGTTATTCAATCAACGAGTGCTCCTGTAAATGAACACATTATGGAGCTTTTAATCATGATCGATGCCTTAAAACGTGCTTCAGCAAAAACAATTAATATTGTTATGCCGTATTATGGCTATGCCCGTCAAGATCGTAAAGCACGTGCGCGTGAACCAATTACTGCTAAGCTTGTTGCAAATCTCTTAGAAGTAGCAGGTGCCACTCGTGTAATCACTCTTGATTTACATGCACCACAAATCCAAGGTTTCTTTGATATCCCAATTGACCACTTAATGGGCGTGCCTATTTTAGCAGATTATTTTAAAAATAAGGAATTAAGTGGAGATATCGTCATTGTTTCTCCAGACCATGGTGGTGTAACAAGAGCAAGGAAAATGGCAGAGCGCTTAAAAGCACCAATTGCTATTATCGACAAACGCCGACCAAGACCAAATGTTGCAGAGGTCATGAATATTGTAGGTAATATTGAAGGTAAGGTTGCTATCTTAATTGATGATATCATTGATACAGCTGGAACCATTACACTCGCTGCAAATGCATTGGTGGAGAATGGGGCATCAGAAGTATATGCATGCTGTACACATCCAGTTCTTTCTGGCCCGGCTATTGAACGTATTGAGAATTCAAAAATTAAAGAATTAGTTGTAACCAATTCAATTTCTCTTCCAGAGGAAAAGAAAATTGATAAAATTGTTCATTTATCTGTAGCACCATTAATTGGGGAAGCAATTATTCGCGTTCACGAAGAACAATCAGTCAGCACTTTATTCGATTAATCTTATAGTATAGCCCTTCCTAATTTGGGGAATTTTTATAAAGACAGCTATTGAACTAAATTAGGAAGGTGACATTGTAATGAGTGCTGTATTAGTAGCGAAAGAACGGAAAGAGTTTCGCAATTCTGCGTTAAAGCAGATTAGAGACAATGGAGATATTCCTGCGATTGTATACGGAAAAAAGGTTGAAAACAAACCAGTGTATATAAGTTCCGCAGATTTAACAAAAACGATTCGTGAGGTTGGGCGTAATGGGGTTATTTCCCTAGATATTGATGGCCAAAAGCACGACGTAATTTTAACTGATTATCAAGAGGATGCTCTAAAAAAGGAAATTAGACATGTAGATTTCCTTGCTGTTGATAAATCTTCAAAAATAAATGTTGAAGTTCGCCTCGTTTTAGTAGGTGAAGCTGCTGGAGTCAAGGATGGGGGCGTCCTACAACAACCTCTTCATCAAATTTCAATTAGTACTACTCCGGCTAATATCCCTTCGCAAATTGAAGTGGATATTGAAAATCTTCAAGTTGGTGAAACTGTAACAATAGCTGATATTCCAACCATGGGTGCATATACAATCCATCACGATGATGAAGAAGTTATTGCCTCTATCCTCCCTCCAAAACAGGAAGAGGAAATTAATTCCGGGGAACAACAGGCTGATGGCCATCCAGAAAATGAGGAAGGTAGAGAAACCACACCTGTTGGGGAATAGGGAAAGCAGCCTTAAAGGGAACTTGGACTAATTTTGGCTACGTTGACTTGCGGATTTTCGAAATAGCAATTGCTTTTCTGCCTGCGAAGCTAATGTCTACGAAGCATGCCTAGTCCTGTTCTTTGAAGCTAGACAATAAGGTAAGACGTAGCCTGTTAAAGGTTACGTCTTTTACAGTTTTTAAATTGTGATAGGAGAAGCTGAATGTTACGTAAAGTCTTTAAAAGGTTTTCTAAACAGGAAGAGGTTGGAAATATGAAATTGATTGTTGGTTTGGGGAATCCAGGCAGGGAGTATGAGCAAACGAGGCATAATATCGGATTTGAAGTCATTGATGAGCTTTCAGAGCGGTTTGGAATTCCTTTAAATCAGTCAAAATTAAAAGGGTTTTATG
The DNA here is from genome assembly GCA_030705955.1 of Bacillota bacterium. GTDB lineage: Bacteria > Bacillota > Bacilli > Bacillales > Cytobacillaceae > JAUZPL01. The sequence continues at coordinate 23,489 of JAUZPL010000035.1, forward strand.
GAATTGGCTTTTACAAAGGTGAAAAAATATTACTATTAAAACCGCTTACCTATATGAACCTATCTGGAGAAGCAATAAGAGCAATAATGGATTATTACCAAATTGATCAAGATGATTTACTTGTTATTTATGATGATCTAGATTTACCTGTTGGGAAGATTCGGCTTCGCCAAAAGGGAAGTGCAGGAGGTCATAATGGAATAAAGTCAACCATTGCTCATTTTGGAACACAACAATTTAACAGGATTAGAATTGGAATTGACCGTCCTATGGGCGGCATGAGTGTTCCAGATTATGTACTTGGAAGATTTAAGAAGGAAGAGCAGGCAGCCGTTTTTGAAGCTATAAAGAAGAGTGCGGATGCATGTGAGACATGGTTAGATAAACCCTTTTTGCAAGTAATGAATGAATTTAACCAATAATTGTTTCATTGGATTTACATTTGTCTCATAAAATAAGGTAGTTCCATTATCCATTTGAATAACTTTCCATTGAAAAGTTCATACTAGATTTTAGAGTTTGAACTTTTAGGAGGAAAAGTTGTGACTATTCACTATCATTGCCGCCATTGTGGGACAAAACTAGGTTCAATTGATAAAACCTCTATACACAGTGAATCACTTGGACTTCATAAATTAACAGGTCAGGAAAGACAGGAAATGGTAACATATGATTCATCTGGAGATATTTATATTACCTCTATTTGTGAGGACTGTCAGGAAGCATTAGAAAGAAACCCAGATTATTATCAATATGGTTTTCTTATTCAATAACAAGCTTTGGATGCTATTCCAAAGCATTTTTCTATTTGAAAATATTAACAAATTTATATAAAGAAATATTGGAAAGGAGGATACAATGAGAGGATTAAAGGAATTATTCTTACAACCGAGTGATTTCCAATCCATTATGGTTGGGATCAATGAGGGGTTGAAAGAACAGCTAATTGCAGGGTTATCAGGTTCAGCTAGAACAGTTTTGATTGCTTCTATGTATGAACAATTAAATAGGCCGATTCTATTAGTGACTCATAACCTATTACAAGCTCAAAAACTTTATGATGATTTAATGAATCTATTAAGTGAGAGCGAAGTTTTTTTATTTCCTACTAATGAATTGATTGCTGCTGAAATGGGTATTGCAAGTCCGGAGCTTAAAGCACAAAGAATTGAAACATTAAACTATTTGAGTACAAATAAGAAGGGTGTTTTAATTGTTCCTATTGCTGGTTTGAGGAAAGTCCTCCCACCTAAAAACATATGGAGTAAATATCAGTTTAAATTAAAATTAGGGGAAGATTTAAATATTAATGAGGTATTAAATCTATTTGTCAAAATGGGTTATGTGAGAACAGAGATGGTTTCTACACCAGGTGAATTCAGTGTTCGGGGTGGAATTATTGATATATATCCAATCACTGAAGCAAATCCCATTCGTATTGAGTTATTTGATACCGAAATTGACTCTATTCGTTCCTTCTCACTAGAGGATCAAAGATCTAAGGAAAAGATGACAGAGGTTTTGGTTGGTCCTGCGACAGAGGTTCTGCTAGAAAGGGAGGATTACAGCCGTTTAGTTGGAAGACTAGAGGATCAACTAGCAAAAAGTTTAAAAAAGCTTAAAAACGATAAGACAAAGATTCAGCTTTCACAACATATTAGTTATGAATTGGAACAACTAAAGCATGAACAAAAACCAGATCAAGTTTTCAAATACCTATCTTTAGCCTATGAAAATCCAAGTAGTTTACTAGACTATCTCCCGCAAAACGCAATGATTTTTATAGATGAAATCAGTAGGGTACAAGAAATGAATGACTCCTTAAATAAAGAGGAGGCAGAATGGTATACGACTTTGTTAAGTGAAGGTCAAATTGTACATGATTTAAACTTATCACATGATTTGCAAGAACTACTACATAAAAGGAATTTCCCTATTCTTTATATGTCATTGTTTCTTCGTCATGTAGCAAATACAAATCCACAAAATATTATTAACTTATCTAGTAAACAAATGCAAAACTTCCATGGTCAAATGAATTTGCTAAAGAGTGAAGTAGACCGATGGAAAAAGGGAAACTACGCTATTCTATTATTAGGACCAGATGAAGATAGAGTAAAGAGACTAGAGAGAGTTCTTGATGACTATGAGATTGAATCTTTAGTTCTGAATGAAAAACAACCGCTTTTACCTGGAAAAGTGCAAATTATGAAAGGAAACCTCCAAACGGGCTTTGAACTTTCCTTTCTAAAGATTGCCGTCATTACAGAAGAAGATCTTTTTAATAAAAAAGTAAAAAAGGCTGCTCGTCGTCAGAAGCTTTCAAATGCTGAAAGAATTAAAAGTTATTCAGAATTGAAAATTGGAGACTACGTGGTTCATGTCAACCATGGTATTGGAAAATATCTTGGGATTGAAACGCTTGTTATTAATGGAGTTCACAAGGATTATCTCCACATTCGCTATCAAGGCTCTGACAAACTTTATGTACCTGTTGAACAGATTGATCTCGTTCAAAAGTATGTTGGCTCCGAAGGAAAAGAGCCTAAAATCTATAAACTTGGCGGTACCGATTGGAAAAGAGTGAAGAAAAAGGTTCAATCATCCGTGCAGGATATTGCAGATGATTTAATAAAGTTATATGCAGAACGAGAAGCTGCAGTCGGGTATCCATATTCACCTGATGGAGAATTACAAAGAGAGTTCGATGCTTCGTTTCCATATCAAGAAACAGAAGATCAGCTGCGCTCTATTCACGAAATTAAGAAGGATATGGAACGGCCTCGTCCAATGGATCGATTACTTTGTGGAGATGTTGGATATGGGAAAACGGAGGTTGCTCTAAGGGCTGCTTTTAAAGCAATTGCAGATGGTAAGCAAGTTGCCCTTTTAGTACCTACTACCATTTTGGCTCAACAACACTATGAAACAATGCGAGAAAGATTTCAAGATCACCCAATTAATATTGGTCTATTAAGTCGTTTCCGTACGAAAAAGCAGCAGACGGAAACTTTAAAGGGATTAAAAGCTGGAACAATTGATATTGTGGTTGGAACACACCGGTTATTGTCCAAAGATATTACTTACAGAGACCTTGGATTATTAATTATTGATGAAGAGCAGAGGTTTGGAGTTACACATAAAGAAAAAATTAAAAGGTTAAAAACAAATGTAGATGTCTTAACATTAACGGCAACTCCTATACCAAGGACACTTCATATGTCAATGCTTGGGGTTCGGGATCTTTCTGTTATTGAAACACCTCCTGAAAATCGTTTTCCTGTTCAAACCTATGTCATGGAATATAATGGTTCTCTTGTAAGAGAAGCGATTGAAAGAGAACTTTCACGCGAAGGACAAGTCTACTTTTTATATAATCGGGTAGAGGATATTGAACGGAAGGCTGAGGAAATTTCCATGCTTGTTCCAGATGCGCGCGTAGCCTGTGCACATGGACAAATGTCAGAAAATGAACTAGAGTCAGTAATGTTAAGTTTCTTGTCTGGAGAATTTGATGTTTTGGTGAGTACAACCATTATTGAAACGGGTGTCGATATTCCAAATGTTAATACACTAATTGTTTTTGATGCAGATAAAATGGGCCTTTCACAGCTTTACCAATTAAGGGGGCGCGTCGGTCGCTCTAATCGTGTTGCATATGCCTATTTTACCTATAGAAAAGATAAGGTGCTTACTGAAGTTGCTGAAAAGCGTCTTCAGGCTATAAAAGAATTTACGGAACTAGGTTCTGGATTTAAAATTGCCATGCGGGACTTATCCATTCGAGGTGCAGGAAATTTATTAGGTGCACAACAGCATGGATTTATTGATTCTGTTGGGTTTGATCTTTATTCTCAAATGTTAAAAGAAGCCATTGAGGAAAGAAAGGCAGATTTTAAACCGGAAGAAAGGCATACCGTTGAAATTGATCTTGAAATTGATGCCTATATTCCTGATTCCTATATCAAGGATGGCCATCAAAAGATTGAAATGTATAAGCGCTTCAGGGGTATTCAAAACCTGGAGGAAATTGAGGAGCTTCAAGAGGAAATGCTAGACCGTTATGGTGAATATCCGGATGAGGTCTCTTATTTATTCCAGGTTGCTGAAATGAAGGTTTATGCCAATTTAATGGAAGTTGAACTTGTTAAACAGGTAAAGCAAGATGTAACGATACTTTTAAGTGAAAAATCAAGCAGTTATATAGATGGCCAAAAAATCTTTAAAATAAGTAGTCAATATGGAAGAATGATTAGTTTAGGAATGGAAGGAAAAAAACTAAAAATTGTTCTTCAAATAAAGGGAATAGCAACTGCCGAATGGTTAAACATTGGATTTGAAATGTTAAAAGGGCTACAGTTAGCAAAAAAGGAAGAACGGGTTGGTTAAAAAGCGAAAGATATTTTTGTAAGATGCCCATATTTGCCCAACTTTGGTTTTAATAATACGAAAGATAAAAAATATAACGATTATGTATAGAACTTACCAGATGAAAGATACTAAGTTCAAAGTTGGTGATGATGGTAAGAAAAGCAAAAACGTCAAAAACTGGCGATTCTTACTAATAACAAGGAAAGATTATCATTGCCAAGTGAAAAAGTCATCAGATGAAAGTGAGGCAACATTGGATGAAAGCAACTGGTATTGTTCGTCGAATCGATGATTTGGGTCGTGTGGTCATTCCTAAGGAAATTCGCAGAACTTTAAGGATTCGAGAAGGAGACCCATTGGAAATTTTTGTTGACCGCGATGGAGAAGTCATTTTAAAGAAATATTCTCCAATTAGTGAGTTGGGTGATTTTGCAAGGGAATATGCAGAAGCCCTTTTCGATAGCCTTGGGAATCCTGTATTAATTTGTGATCGTGATGCTTATATCGCGGTTGCAGGCGGTTCAAAAAAGGAGTATTTAAATAAAAATATTAGTGAACTAATTGAAAAGACAATGGAAGATCGAAATTCAATTATTTTGACCAAACAAGAAAATGTTTCCTTAGCTGAGGGAACGGAAGAAACTATAGCTGCCTATACTGTTGGGCCAATCATTGCCAACGGCGATCCTATTGGAGCAGTCATTATTTTTTCTAAAGAGGGCACTTTAGGAGAAGTTGAACAAAAAGCAGTTGAAACAGCAGCAGGTTTCTTGGCAAGACAAATGGAACAATAAATTGGTTTTTAAAGAAACGAAAAAAGACAGCAGAAATGCTGTCTCTTTTTTTGGCTAAATAAAAAAGGAAGAGTTCTCCTGTGCTATAATACTTTGGAGTCTGTTTCTGTCTGGCTTAGAAGTATAGGTGTATAAGTGCTGACGTCACACCCTTAGGACGTCGATGATCCTTTTTTAGAGCACTTACGCTTTTCTAAAGGAAGGAGTGGGCAATCTGAGGCCCGTAAATCAATCAAAAGATTTATTTCGTGGGGCTTTTATCCTTACGATTGCAGCACTAATAATAAAAATATTAAGTGCTGTTTACCGGATTCCATTTCAAAATATTGTAGGGGATGTTGGTTTTTATATTTATCAGCAGATATATCCTTTTTACGGCTTGGCGGTTGTATTAACAACGACTGGTTTTCCAGTTGTCATTTCTAAGGTTTATGCAGAATTAAAAGAAAAGGGAAATGGTATAAATGCTGAAAAATTTTTACTAACGTCTTATATCTTTCTGCAACTTTTTGGAATAGTTTGTTTTTTAGTTCTTTATACAGGCTCGGGACAAATTGCGATTTGGATGAATGACCCTAAGTTAGTTATATTATTAAAAGTTGTCTCATTTGTTTTTTTGTTGTTTCCGTTTGTCTCTGTAATAAGGGGCTTTTATCAGGGGAAGGGGGACATGGTGCCCACAGCAGTTTCTCAAGTTATCGAACAAATGATGCGTGTGGCTACCATTCTTTTATTATCCTTTTATTTTACGAAAAAAGGATCTTCCCCTTACTTTGTCGGTGGAGCAGCTATGTTTGGCTCAATAACAGGGAGCCTTGTTTCAGCAATTATTCTGTTTACTTTTTTATTTATTCGTAAAGAATGGAAGATGTTTAGTCAAAGCATAAAGAGGATTGGGGAACCTAGTATTGGTTCCAAATGGATTTTGAACGTCCTATTTTCACAAGGACTTGCTATATGTATATGTGGAATGCTTATGATTTTTATCCAAATGGCAGATTCCCTAAATTTGTATTCATTGCTTGTGTCAGGCGGAGTGAATGCAGAGGCCGCCAAAGGACTAAAAGGGGTTTTTGACCGTGGACAGCCACTTATTCAGCTTGGAACAGTTGTAGGGACATCCATGTCGTTATCACTTGTCCCATTAATAAGTAGTGAGAGGCTTAAGAAAAATTCTGAATTTCTTTTTCATAAAATTAATTTAACCATGAAAATTAGTGTTGTGTTTGGAGTAGGGGCAACAGCTGGTCTAATGACTATTATTGAGCCAACAAATATTATGTTATTCAAAAATGCTTCAGGTTCCTCCATGCTTGGGGTTCTATGTTTTGTTATTTTGTTAAATACGCTTATTTCAACTATTGTTGCCATTATGCAAGGTATGGGGAAGATAGGCTTCCCTGCTGGTGTTACCATCATGGCATTTCCAATAAAGTATGGACTTAATTTGATTTTGGTTCCTCATTTTAAAACGATGGGAGCAGCCTTATCAACTGTTATTACATTGACATTCATTTGTTTATTACTAGTTTTTAAATTTAAAAAAATGTTTTCTCATCCCATTTTTACTGCAACATTTTTTAAACATGTTTTTATGGCTACCATGGTAATGATTCTACTATTAAAGGGAGTTTTAATTACAACTCATTTTTTGAATACAGGCGTTCCTTCGGGACGATTAATTGCGTCATTTGAAGCAATTGGCTCAGTATGTATAGGAGGCATTGCATTTCTTTGGATTGTTTTACGAGGAGGGATATTTCCAGAGGAAGACCTTGCTCTTTTTCCTTTTGGAAGTAAGTTAGCCTTATTTTTAAGGCGAGAAGATAGGAGTTCAACATATGTCAAAAAAAATTGAAATACTTGGCTTAGGGGCTGGGGATCTTGAACAAATTCCATATGGCGTATATAAGAAGCTTATTCATTCATCCCACGTATATTTGAGAACGAAGGAGCATCCTGTGGTTACTGATCTAGAAAAAGAGGGATTGCAATACAAGTCCTTCGATGATATTTACGAAAAACACGATCAATTTGAAGAAGTTTATCAGGAAATTTGCAAATTTCTGCTTAAAGAGGCTGAAAATAACGAAATTATTTATGCAGTTCCCGGACACCCACTAGTGGCTGAGCGGACAGTACAACTGTTATTAGAATTTGGACCTAAAAATGGAATTGAAATCATCATTGGAGGCGGACAAAGTTTTATTGATTCTCTCTTTCAAGTATTAAAAATAGACCCAGTTGATGGCTTTCAATTATATGATGGATTGTCTCTGGATGTGAACGCTCTTCAATTAAAGAGCCATATGATCATTTGTCAGGTTTATGATCAATTTGTTGCATCGGAGGTAAAGTTAACCTTAATGGAAAAATACCCTGATGATTATGAAATATTTATTGTTACGGCAGCTGGAAGCAAGGATGAACATGTTGAAATGGTTCCCTTATTTGAATTGGACCGGAAAGTGACGTTGAACAATCTAACATCTCTTTATATACCGCCAATTCAGGATGACAAAGTTTTATGGAAGGATTTCTCAAAATTCAGAGAAATTATTGCTGAATTAAGAGGACCAGATGGCTGCCCATGGGATAAAGAACAAACACATGAAACCTTAAAAAAGTATTTAATTGAGGAAACATATGAGGTGATTGATGCCATTAACAGTGGAGATATTGATCATTTAATAGAGGAGCTTGGAGATGTAATGCTTCAAGTAATGCTTCATGCTCAAATTGGTGAGGATGAAGGATATTTTACCATTTCCGATGTCATAGAGGGTATTACTGCCAAAATGATTCGTCGACATCCACATGTTTTTGGAGAAGCAAAGGCGGATACTGCAGAACAGGTTGTACAAAATTGGAATGAAATTAAGAAACTAGAAAGGGAAAATAAATCATCATCCTTACTTGATGATGTTTCAATTTTCATTCCAAATCTGATAAGAGCCTATGAATTGCAGAAAAAGGCTGCAAAAGTTGGGTTTGATTGGCAGGAAATTGGTCCTGCATTAGCGAAGGTAAAAGAAGAATTAAATGAATTTGAAAATGAGATAGGGAATCAAAAAGAGCAGTCTGTCTATGCTAAAAGGGAATTTGGGGATTTATTATTTGCCTTTGTCAATGTGGCAAGATTTTTAAACATTCATCCTGAAGAAGCGTTATTTGAAACAAATGAAAAATTTATTCGTCGTTTTCGCTATGTTGAAGAAAAGGTGAAAGAGAGTGGGAGAACTTTTGAAGAACATTCTCTTCTAGAACTAGATCAATATTGGGATGAAGCGAAATTAGGAGGATTATGATGCGTTTAGATAAATTTTTAAAGGTATCTCGGATTATTAAAAGAAGGACACTTGCAAAAGAAGTATCTGACCAAGGAAGAATTCAAATAAATGGGAAAGAAGCGAAAGCTAGTTCCACTGTGAAAGCAGGGGATGAACTCACCATTCGTCTTGGGCAAAGAGTCATTACGGCAAGGATTAATCATATACAGGAAACATCAAAAAAAGAGGAAGCAGCCCAAATGTATACAATTCTTAAAGAAGAAAAATTAGGAAGCTTTACAGAAGAGTAATAGGATGTTGTCCTAGGCTTGTTCTATTTCTTTTATCACTCACATACAATATGTACAAAAAGGTTGTACAAAGTGACTGTGAGGGATGAAGGATGAGCCAATATTATGAAACAAATCAACCGAAAGGTTCCGTTCCTGAACATGATGTGATCATGAGAGGGAGAAAGCTGCTTGATATAACTGGAGTTAAGCAGGTTGAAAGTTTTGATAATGAGGAATTTTTACTTGAGACGTCTATGGGCTTTTTGTCTATTAGAGGCCAAAATCTTCAAATGAAAAACCTTGATGTTGATAAGGGAATTGTCTCCATAAAAGGTAAGATTTTTGACCTCATTTATATAGATGAACAGCATGGGGAGAAAGCTAAAGGATTCTTTAGTAAGTTATTCCGATGACACTTTCTACACAGTTTTTAACGATGCTATCCATGATTGCGATGGGTGCGCTGTTTGGGGTTATGTTTGATACGTATCAACGATTTTTGCATCGCTCTAAAAGAAAACATTGGATTGTTTTCCTAAATGATGTTTTATTCTGGGTAATTCAGGCACTTATTATTTTCTATGTATTGTTTCAGGTAAACAAAGGAGAAATAAGATTATATATTTTTATTGCCCTCCTTTGCGGATTTGCTGCCTATCAAAGCCTATTAAAACATTTTTATTTAAGACTGCTAGGGATATTGATTTCTATTGTCATTTCTGTTTCTACATTTCTAAAAAGAACATTTATCCTAATTATATATAAACCTGTTGTTGGTTTGTTTAAGTTGTCTATTTTCATTATTTTATTTTTTGGCAGGGGTCTAATTACCCTTGTCAAATTTATTCTTAAGGTTTTACTATTATGTACAAAAGTAATTTTAAAATTTATTGGACAAATATTATTGATATTTTGGAAACTTTTGCCGAAGAGGATTAAAAAAAGCGTCGAGAAGTTTTATAATAAAACAGCAGGTAATTTTAAGAAATTCAAGAATTACATTATAAAATGGATTGAAAAATGGAAAAGGAAAAAAAACTAAGGAGGTTTAATTGAAAATGAGTGCAGTACGGAAGAGAAATGTGGCAAAAATTCAGACAACCTATGTACAAGAGCAAGAATTCGCCTCTCTTTCAACAGTAAGAAAGAGAAAGTTGCTCTATCGAAGACTATCCTTATTCATTATTTTTGCTATTTTCATTTCGTATTTTATGGTTTCTAGCATTCTTTCGCAAACCTCTGCTTTAGATGCAAAAAAGGATCAAAAGAAACAATTTGAAAAACAACTGACGGATTTAAAAAAGCAACAAGATATACTGAAAGAAAATATTGTTAAACTGAATGATGATGACTATATCGCAAAACTTGCAAGGAAAGATTACTTTTTTTCCGACAAAAATGAAATTATCTTTAATATACCGGATGATAAAGAAAACTTGGCTAACGGCAAGAATTAACGCAGGTGATGGCCTGGTTGCACTTATGCATATTAAAACAGAATAGGTTTCTATAAAATTTATTGTGACTTAATAGCTAAAAAAGGAAATTCAGCAAATAACTAGTCTTATTGACACTCATTTTTTACATTCTGTATAATATATAGTAAGTTGATTTTTTATTTTTTTAAGGAGGAACATTCTTTTTATGTCAATCGAAGTAGGCAGCAAGTTACAGGGAAAGGTAACAGGAATTACAAATTTCGGAGCGTTTGTGGAGCTGCCGGAGGGATTAACAGGCCTTGTTCACATTAGTGAGGTTGCTGATAACTATGTGAAGGATATCAATGATCATCTAAAGGTAGGCGATCAGGTTGAGGTAAAGGTCATTAATGTAGAGAAAGATGGAAAAATTGGCCTTTCCATTAAAAAGGCTAAAGATCGTCCAGAGGCACCTAAACCGTCCCATTCACACTCCCATTCACAACGTCCTCGTCAGGGGAGAGCAAACGATCGGAATAATCCTAGACCGGAGAATTTCGAGTCAAAGATGGCACGCTTTTTAAAAGATAGTGAGGATCGTTTATCTTCCTTAAAACGCCACACAGAGTCTAAGCGTGGAGGAAGAGGAGCTAGACGAGGATAACTTGCTGCTTATTTAAAAAAGGAATAGATAGCAGGTTTTACGATAATGGATAATGTAAGACAAGTCACCAAGACTTGTCTTTTTGTTTTCATTCGATCTTTTGAAACAGAGTTAAACAAAAAAACACCGAAATTCGGCGTTTTTTTTGTTTCTTTTATAGCGGCGAAGGGGATCGAACCCCCGACCTTACGGGTATGAACCGTACGCTCTAGCCAGCTGAGCTACACCGCCAAATATATTTAAGACACAAAGTATATAATACATAGGTTTAAAAAAGTTGTCAATAAATATTGGACAGAAAAACCTTGTTTTTTGTCAAAGATGAAAAATTTCCATGAAATGCGTCGAACAAATTTTATAGGCTTGTCCTTCCGTTTGACAATCTTTTAGCTGGTTCCCTTTTATAATTGGTAGCAACGATTAAAATGATGGGAGAGTGTCATTTTTATGGAGAAGGTAGAACAGAATTTAATGGAGCCAGTGGGTGAAGTAAATTTTCAATCTAAATGGAACGTACCCAATAGTTTGAAAAAACTTCAGTTTGCATTGGAGACATTGTTCATTAAAAAGGGTTTTCTCTTATTATTGGTTGGCTTCTTGCTCGGACGTGCGTTAATTTTGTCAAAACTTACCCCCTTTAGCCTCCCTTTTTTTGCTGTTGTGTATTTAGTTAAAAAGGATCGGGCCCCCCTTGCTTTAATTGGATTAATTGCCGGTTCCTTGACAATATCGTTAATTAACGCTTCATCTACGTTTGCTATCACCTTTTTATTTCTACTCATTTTCCGAATATCAAAAAAGTGGGTGAAGGACGAGGCGAAGGCTTTACCCTTTTACGTTAGTATTATTCTGGCCATTGGAAAGCTCGCTGAGGCTTATATCATTTCTAATCAGTTATCCTTATACGATGGGATGATGATTGGAGTTCAGGCAAGTCTTTCCTTTATTTTGACATTAATTTTTATGCAAGGTATTCCATTGATAACTTTAAGTAAACGAAGGCAAACCTTAAAAACAGAGGAAATTGTTTGTTTAATTATTATGCTTGCTTCTATCATGACTGGAACAATCGGCTGGATTATTTATGATCTTTCCGTTGAGCATATCTTATCTAGATATTTAGTTTTAATTTTTTCATATGTGGCTGGTGCAACAGTTGGTTCTACTGTTGGGGTTGTCACTGGATTGATATTTAGCTTGGCTAGTGTCTCTAGTTTTTATCATATGAGTTTACTTGCCTTTTCTGGGGTATTGGGCGGGTTATTAAAAGAAGGCAAGAAAATAGGTGTTTCAATTGGTTTATTTATTGCGACACTTTTAATTGGTATGTATGGAGAAGGCGGTGGATCGATTTTTTTAACCATTTCTGAAACGATGGTTTCAATTGGTTTATTTTTGGTGACACCAAAATCCATCACAGCTCGGCTAGCAAAATATATTCCAGGTACGCCTGAATTTACAGCAGAACAGCAAAAATACATGAGAAAAATGAGGGATGTGACAGCCCAGCGTGTATCCCAATTTTCAACCGTATTTCATGCATTGTCGAAAAGCTTTTCCCAATATGATGAACAGCCGCACACAGAAGGTGATAATGAAAAAGAATTAGATTACTTCCTAAGTAATGTAACAGAAAAGACATGTCAAACATGCTTTAAAAAAGAGCATTGCTGGACAAGGAATTTTAATACAACATATGAATTCATGGAGGGGATTATTCATGAAATGGATCAAAATAATGGAATTGTTTTTTCAAAGCTAGGGAGAGATTGGGATAAGTATTGTTCAAAATCAAAAAAAGTAATAGAAGTAATCCAACAGGAATTAACGCTGTATCAAGCGAACCAAAAATTAAAAAGGCAGGTCCAGGAAAGTAGAAAATTAGTGGCAGATCAACTGCTGGGTGTATCAGAAGTAATGGATAACTTTGCAAAAGAAATTCAACGTGAAAGAGAAAACCATCACAAACAAGAAGAACAAATCATGGAGGCTATTTCTGAATTTGGTATTCCAATTGAACAGGTTGAAATTTATAGCCTTGAACAGGGCGGTGTAGATATTGAAATGACAGTACCTTTCTGCAATGGACATGGTGAATGTGAAAAGTTAATTGCCCCCATGCTTTCCGATATTTTAGGTGAGACCATCATTGTAGGTTTAGAAGAATGTCAGCCATATTCAAATGGAATATGTCACGTTACCTTTAAATCTGCAAAAGCCTTTGTAGTGGAAACAGGGGTTGCCCATGCTGCTAAAGATGGAGGATTTGTTTCAGGTGATAGTTATTCAATGATTGAAATTGGGTGTGGAAAGTTTGCCATTGCCATAAGTGATGGGATGGGGAATGGAGAGAGAGCCCATTATGAAAGTAAAGAAACATTACAGCTGCTGCAGAAGATTTTACAATCTGGAATTGAAGAGAAAGTAGCCATTAAATCGGTTAATTCGGTTCTTTCCTTAAGAACGACAGATGAAATCTTCTCCACTTTAGATTTAGCCATGATTGATCTGCAAAATGCATCGACAAAGTTTCTTAAGATTGGATCAACACCTAGTTTTATTAAAAGAGGGAATAAGGTAATTAAAATCCAAGCAAGTAATTTGCCAATAGGAATACTTCAAGAGTTTGAGGTAGATGTTGTTAGTCAACAGTTAAAAGCGGGTGACCTTTTAATTATGATGAGTGATGGTGTTTTTGAGGGGCCAAGGCATGTAGAAAATTTTGATTTATGGATGAAGAGAAAAATTCAAGAATTACAGACAAATGACCCACAGGAAGTAGCGGATTTAATAATGGAAGAAGTTATCCGATCAAGGTCTGGCTTAATTGAAGACGATATGACCGTAATGGTGGCGAAGATTAAACATAATACTCCTAAATGGGCTACCATTCCAGTTCAAAAATTAAAGAAAAAGGCACAATAACGTATTTTGTCCTGACTTCCCTAAGAATATGTATAAATCCCCTTCGACTCGTCAAAAATGGTAATAAAATATTTTTGGGAGGGGATTTTTTATGTATTCTGGAAAAATTAGGCAAATTTTATTACTAACTGATGGTTGTTCAAATCAAGGCGAAAATCCAATTGCCATTGCTGCATTAGCAAGGGAAGAAGGAATAACCGTTAATGTAATTGGTGTCATGGAACATGATGTTATTGACGAGCAAGGAATGAAGGAAATTGAAAACATTGCGATGTCAGGTGGAGGTGTAAGCCAGATTGTTTATGCCCAGCAGCTTTCACAGACAGTACAAATGGTTACACGTAAAGCAATGACACAAACCATTCAAGGTGTTGTAAATAAGGAATTACAGCAAATCTTGGGTCGATCTAAAACAATGGAAGATCTTCCTCCTGAAAAGAGGGGAGAGGTCATGGAAGTGGTTGATGAGCTTGGTGAAACAATTGATTTAGAAGTGCTAATTCTAGTTGATACAAGTGCCAGTATGAAGCAAAAACTTCCAACCGTTAAAGAGGCATTGCTTGATCTTTCCTTAAGCTTAAATGCTAGGACGGGAAATAATACTTTTTCAGTTTATGTATTTCCCGGGAAAAAAAGTGATGTTGAAATGGTGCTTGATTGGACACCAAAACTGCAGTCATTAACAAGTATTTTTTCCCAGCTAACCACAGGAGGAATTACCCCAACTGGTCCTGCTATTCGCGCGGCTTTATCATCATTTAATCAAAAACGTTCATTAAGGAGTATGCTTTCCCATGATGATGAATCATTCTTGGAAGAGTCAATTTAAACTAAACCCCGGTACAATTGTTAAAGGAATTTGGCACAAAAACCAATATACCATTTTAAAGGAACTTGGCTTTGGAGCAAATGGAATTGTCTATTTAGCTAAAAGTGAGAAGACACAAGTTGCATTGAAAATGAGTGATAACGGTATGTCCATTACCTCCGAGGTAAATGTTTTAAAATCCTTTGCGAAGGTCCAAGGGTCTGCCCTCGGACCTTCTTTGCTTGATGTTGATGATTGGCAAAGCAGTCAAGGAAAAATTTCATTTTATGTAATGGAGTATATAGAAGGCCCTGATCTTTTGACATTTATTCAGCAAAACGGAAAGGTATGGACACCTGTCCTTTTTTTACAGTTGTTAAATGACCTTCAGAAACTACATGAAAACGGTTGGGTTTTTGGAGATTTAAAACCGGAAAATTTAATTGTTACGGGACCCCCTCCTAGAATTAGATGTATTGATGTAGGAGGAACCACAATTAGCGGGAGAGCCATTAAAGAGTTTACGGAGTTTTATGATCGAGGTTATTGGGGGTTAGGATCTAGGAAAGCAGAGCCCTCCTATGATTTATTTGCAGTTGGAATGATGATGATTCATACTGCATATCCAAAACGTTTCAATAAAACATCTGGAGGAATAGCCCAAATAATGGAGGAAGTTCGAAAAAAGGCAGAACTTTTACCATATGAAGGGGTAATTCTAAAGTCATTAAAGGGACAATACATTCGAGCAAATGAGATGAGAGAAGACCTATTATCATTAGTCATAAAAAGAGAAACGGACAATTCCTCTAAGAAAACTGTTGATAGAAAAGATTCTGGTAACCAGTCACATTCAAATCAAGGTTTAACTCGACAAAATTATAAGAAGAAAAGGAAAAAAGGCCGCTTCAAGGAAACCATTTTATTGTTTATTTTTATTGCTATTTTTTACGGTATATATATTTTCTTTTTTACTTCATAAAGACTTTCAGAGTTATGTAAAATAATTTTTCTTAAATAAAATAAATTCTAATCATCAAAAAAAGCTGAAACTATTAATAATGTTTAATCGTAAATAATAAAATAAAAGAAACTTGCTATTTGATTAGCCAAAAAATGTAACTGTTTATGTTAAAGTAGAGGTAAAAACGAATAAGGAAGAATAAAAAATGTTAGAAGAAAAAGTAGAAGTATTTTTAGCAAGGCACTCCTTTACATTAGAAAATAAACAGATTGTCGTTGCTGTCTCAGGTGGACCTGATTCCCTTGCGCTACTTTATTACCTCTTTAGGGAGCGAGAAAAAAGAAACCTATCGTTAATTGTTGCACATGTGGATCATATGCTTCGTGGAGAGGAGTCATATAAGGATGCCTTGTTTGTGAAAAGAATTTGTGATCAACTCTCTGTTCCATTTGAAATGGCTCAAATTAATGTTCCAGAATTAATGGAGAAGACAGGAGATAGTGTAGAAGTAGCTGCTCGCAATGCTCGATACGAGTTTTTTATGAAAGTAATGAAGGCTTATAACTATTCAAATCTTGCTCTAGCTCATCATGGAGATGATCAAGTAGAAACAATATTAATGCGGTTAACTAGAGGAAGTACTGGGAAATCAAGAGCGGGAATTCCTTTTTTGCGTAATCTTCCATTCGGAATTCTTTTTCGTCCATTTTTAAATATAACAAAAAAGGAAATTATGAAGTATTGTGAGGAGCATGCATTAACTCCAAGATTAGATGTAAGTAATAATGATGACACGTATACTCGCAATAGGTTTCGAAAAGAAGTTCTTCCATTTTTAAAATCTGAAAATCGAAAAGTTCATGAACATTTTCAGCGTTTTAGTGAAGAATTGCAAAGTGATGAGACATTTCTACAGGAATTAACCCTACAAAGTATGAATACAGTAGTGACAAATAGAAAAAGGAATCAAGTTACTATTGACATAAAAAGTTTTCTTCAAATGCCTTTACCTTTACAAAGAAGAGGTATTCAACTAATATTAAACTATCTTTACAATGAAAGACCTTCTTCTCTTTCTGCTATACATATTGATCAAATTTTTTCATTAATTCATCATCAAAATCCTTCGGGAAAACTTGATTTTCCAAACAAATTAAAGGTGATTCGCTCATACCAACAATGTCACTTTCAGTTTGGGTCTTTAGACAATGACCATAGCTATCTTTTTGAACTAAACAATCCAGGGATGGTTTTCTTACCGAACTTAGGGAATATTAATATGGAATACATTCAATCACCATCCATTAAATTAAGTTCCTGTGTTGCGGTGTTTAATGCATCCAAAGTTCAGCTTCCATTGTTAATAAGAACTAGAAAAAATGGAGATCGAATGTCTCTAAAGGGAATGAAAGGTACAAAAAAGTTAAAGGATATTTTTATTGACTCCAAGGTTCCAATTCAGGAGCGAAAATTATGGCCTGTTGTTACAGATTGCAATGGCACGATTATTTGGCTCCCTTGCTTAAAAAAGTCAATAGTAGAAGGATGGGATCATTCAGAAGGTAACTATATCCAACTCACATATAATAAGGAATGATCTTTAGGGGGCAAGTAGTAGATGAAACGGGATATTGAAAAAGTACTAATTACGGAAGACGAGATTCAGGAAAAAATAAAGAAGTTGGCCTTACAGCTTACTGAGGAGTACAAGGATCGTTTTCCGCTTGCAATTGGTGTATTAAAAGGTGCAATGCCCTTTATGGCAGATTTATTAAAAAGAATGGATTGTTACTTAGAAATGGACTTTATGGATGTTTCAAGCTATGGCAATTCAACCGTGTCATCAGGTGAAGTGAAAATCTTAAAAGACCTAGATACTTCTGTCGAAGGAAGGGACTTGCTTATCATTGAAGACATTATTGATAGTGGTTTAACTTTAAGTTATCTTGTTGATTTATTCCGCTATCGTAAAGCTAAGTCCATTAAGATTGTTACCTTACTTGACAAACCAACGGGAAGAAAGAGCGCTATAAAGGCGGATTATGTTTGCTTTGATGTACCTGATGAGTTTGTTGTTGGTTATGGACTTGATTACGCTGAAAAGTATCGAAACCTTCCATATATTGGAGTTTTGAAACCAGAAGTATATAGTAGCAAGATTTAAGCAAAACCTATAGGATAGGAAATTTTATTTCATTTCCAACAAGAATGTTTAAAAATTTAAGCAGTAAAATGAATCAATACAAAAAGCTGGATTGATAAGTGTTATTCCTTGTATTGGCATGATTCTCTATGTTACTATTTAGTATAGTTTTTTACCCGTGGGAGGAGGTAAGGGATGAATCGGATTTTCCGTAATACCATCTTTTATTTATTAATATTTCTAGTTATTATTGGTGTGGTTAGCTTTTTTAACGGAAGCAACCAGCCTACAGATCATATATCTTATGATAAATTTGTAACACATCTCGAAAGTGGAGATGTTAAATCATTTTCCATGCAGCCTGACCGAGGGGTATATGAGGTACAAGGTCAGTTGAAAACGGGAAATAAAAATTTCTTAACCTATATTCCTAATAGTAATAAAATCCTTGATCGAATTGATAGTGCTGCCAAAACATCAAAAGTTGATGTGATGCCTGCAAAAGAAACAAGCGGTTGGGTAACCTTCTTTACTTCCATCATTCCGTTTGTTATTATCTTTATTCTTTTCTTCTTCTTATTAAATCAAGCACAAGGCGGCGGCAGCCGTGTAATGAATTTTGGTAAAAGTAAAGCCAAACTTTATAATGAGGATAAGAAAAAGGTTCGTTTTAAAGATGTAGCAGGCGCCGATGAAGAAAAGCAAGAGCTTGTTGAAGTAGTGGAATTCTTAAAAGATCCTAGAAAATTTGTAGAGCTTGGGGCTCGTATTCCAAAAGGAGTTCTTTTGGTTGGACCTCCTGGTACTGGTAAAACGTTGCTTGCTCGTGCTGTTGCTGGTGAAGCTGGTGTTCCGTTCTTCTCCATTAGCGGATCTGACTTCGTTGAAATGTTCGTTGGTGTAGGTGCATCACGTGTCCGTGATTTATTTGAAACGGCAAAGAAAAATGCACCATGTATTATTTTCATTGATGAAATTGATGCAGTTGGTCGCCAGCGTGGTGCAGGTTTAGGCGGAGGACATGATGAACGAGAACAAACGTTAAACCAATTGTTGGTTGAAATGGATGGGTTCGGAGTAAATGAAGGAATTATTATTGTTGCTGCAACTAACCGTCCTGATATCCTTGATCCTGCATTATTACGTCCAGGACGTTTTGACCGTCAAATTACGGTTGACCGGCCTGATGTTATTGGTCGTGAAGCAGTACTAAAAGTACATGCCCACAATAAGCCATTAGATGAAGCAGTTAATTTAAAGAGTATTGCACAACGGACACCTGGTTTTTCTGGTGCTGATTTAGAAAACCTTTTAAATGAGGCAGCACTTGTAGCAGCTCGCCAAAATAAAAAGAAAATTGAAATGGAAGATATTGACGAAGCAACTGACCGTGTTATTGCGGGACCAGCAAAGAAAAGTCGTGTTATTTCTGAAAAAGAGCGTAAGATTGTTGCATTCCACGAAGGTGGTCACACTGTTATTGGTGTCGTTTTAGAGGATGCCGAAATGGTTCACAAGGTTACAATCGTTCCGCGTGGTCAAGCCGGTGGATATGCGGTAATGCTTCCAAAGGAAGATCGCTATTTCATGACAAAACCAGAGTTGCTTGATAAAATTGTTGGATTATTGGGTGGCCGTGTAGCAGAAGAAATTGTTTTTGGAGAAGTAAGTACTGGGGCACATAATGATTTCCAACGTGCAACCGGAATTGCTCGCAGAATGGTAACAGAATTCGGAATGAGTGATAAGCTTGGTCCTCTCCAATTTGGTCAAGCACAAGGGGGGCAGGTTTTCCTTGGACGTGATCTTCATAATGAACAAAACTATTCTGATGCTATTGCATATGAAATTGATCTTGAAATTCAACGCATCATAAAAGACTGTTATGAAAAAGCTAAAAAGGTTTTAACAGAAAATCGTAACAAGCTTGATCTTATTGCAACTACTTTACTTGAAGTAGAAACTCTTGATGCGGAACAAATTAAATATCTTCTTGAAAATGGACGGCTTCCTGATCGTTCTTTAGGTGAAGGAACAAAACCTGATTTAAAAAAGGCCGATGATGTGAAGGTTAACATTGGGTCCAAAAAAGAAGAGGATGAAAAAATTGATCTATCTAAGTCAAATTTATCCACACCAGATTCGACTGATGAAAATCCAACTTTGTAATTATTAAAATAAAAAGAGTACTTCATAATTTAAAATGGTACCTGTAGGTAGGACACTCGAAAAAAAGAGTGTTCAACCTGCAGGTATTTTTTATATACTTGAATTTCAGAATATGGGGATTAGGGGACAACATGAGTAAAATAACATTTTCAACTACAGAGATAAATACA
>JAUZPL010000036.1 GCA_030705955.1 Bacillota bacterium
AAAAGCAGCAAAAAATGCTGCTCAAGCTATACAAGGAACTACCGTCATTCAACCGGCTTCTTTTTCCAAAGAATCCTATGAAACGAAGCACCCTGTTCTTTTACTGCCTCAAGAAGTGAATAAATCAAAAAAAGTAGAAATTATGAAAAATGCCTACTCAACCGCAAAAAACTATCATTCTAGTATTTCACAGGTAACCGTTCGTTATTTGGATGAAGAACAACATGTCCTAATCGCAAACTCTGAAGGAAAATATATTGAAGATAAACGAGTTCGTTCAAGGCTTGCAATACAAGCTGTGGCAGTACGCGACAACCAAATGGAAACCGGATCCTATGGTCCAGGCGCCCATCAAGGCTTTGAATTCTTTGAAAATTTGAATACAGACTATTATGCAAGTGAAGCTGCACGTATTGCGGTTACAATGTTGGATGCAAGCCCTGCCCTTAGTGGAAAATTCCCAGTCATTATTGATAATGAATTTGGCGGTGTGATTTTTCATGAGGCATGTGGGCATGGATTAGAAGCAACAGCTGTCGCAAAAAACAATTCAGTTTTTGCAAACCGTATTGGAGAAAAAGTAGCTCCAGAAATCCTTACATATATTGACGATGGAACACTACAAAACGAATGGGGATCCATTAATATTGATGATGAAGGAGAAAAAGCAAGAAAGAATATTCTAATTGAAAATGGTATTTTAAAAGGCTATTTAATTGATAAATTTAATTCTAGACGGATGGGAATGGAATCAACAGGATCTGGAAGAAGACAATCCTTCCGTTTTGCTCCTACCTCAAGGATGACTAATACGTTTATTGCTGCTGGAAAATCAACACCCGAGGAAATTATCGCCAATACAGAGAATGGAATTTATACAAAATATATGGGCGGAGGTCAGGTTAATCCGGCTACTGGCGATTATAACTTTGCTGTAATGGAAGCCTATGAAGTAAAAAATGGAAAACTAGGTAAACCATTAAAAGGTGCTACATTGATTGGAAATGGTCCAAAAACTTTACAGCTAGTTGATATGATTGGAAATAATTTAGGCCATGGTGCAGGAATGTGCGGTTCACAAAGTGGAAGTATTCCAGTAAATGTTGGTCAACCGATGATTCGTGTTAGTGAAATGACTGTCGGTGGGACAAAGGGGGAATAAAAAGTGACAATACAAGAATTTCAAACAACGCTTTTTAGCACAGCACAAGAAAATGGCTTTACAGACGTCGAAATGTATTATGAAAAGAAAGAAGTATTTGGCTGCCAGGTGTACAAAGGAGAAATTGACCAATACGAAATTGCTGAAGATGGCGGTGTTTCCTTTCGCGGAGTCTTCAATGGCAAGATGGGTTATGCTTATTCAGAAAAAACAGATGAAACCTCTATCCCCTTCTTAATACAAAATGCAAAAGAAAATGCGGTGTTAATGAATGATGAGAATGTAGAGGAGCTTTTTGCAGGAAATAGCGAATATGATAAAAGAAGCTTTTTCTCAACGTCTTTAACAGAAGTTTCTATTCAAGAAAAAATACAATTTATCAAGGATGTTGAGAAGGAATTATATGCAATTGATCCAAGGATTATCGCAACCGATTACTGCTCAATTCGAACTGTGTCGGAAACTAAATATTTAGTAAATAACAAAGGTTTATCATTAAATGATCAAATGAATTTTCTATATGTGATGGTGGAGGCCATTGTAAAAGACGGGGAAGAAACGAAAACATCATTTGAATTTAAAATTACAAAGGACTTCAAGGACTTAAAAGCTAAGGAAATCGCCAAAAAGGCTGCAGAAGAAGCTCTCTCTCAATTAGGATCAAGAAGCATTGAAAGCAAAGATTATCCTGTCCTTCTTAGAAATGATGCAGCTGCCAATCTATTAGCAACATTTTCGTCTAATTTTTCCGCAGAAAATACTCAAGCTGGTATTTCATCGTTAAAGGATAAGCTTGGAAAGCAAATTGCATCAGAAATGATTTCGATTGTTGATGATCCTTTCCTAGAGGATGGTCTTGCAAGCAGAAACTTTGATAGTGAAGGAGTAGCTTCTAAGAAACTAACATTAGTAGAATCAGGTGTTTTACAATCCTTGCTTCATAACCAAAAGACAGCAAAAAAAGATCAAACGGAAACAACCGGCCACGCCCATAAGGATTCCTATAAAACTGCTGTCAAAGTTGGCCCATCCAATCTTTATATCGAGCCTTCAGACGTTCAATTTGAGGATTTAGTAGCTGGGATAGATGAAGGTATTTTGATTACGAATCTATCAGGATTGCATTCCGGAGCTAACCAAGTATCCGGTGACTTTTCACTTGCGGCAAATGGATTCTTTATAAAAGCTGGAAAGGTACAGTACCCTGTCAACTTAATGACCATCGCGGGAAATTTTTATCAATTATTAAAAGATGTCGAGAAAATTAGTTCAGATTTGACCTTCCCCCTTTCACCAATTGGCTCTCCTTCGCTTTTAATTAAATCATTATCCGTAACAGTTGAATAAAATCATTATTTAAGGACAGCCTCCCCGACGAGTGCTGTCCTTTTAAACTCTATTAAAATGGTTTGGCATATTAGAAATAACATTTATTTAGGAAAAACGGTTAATATTGTTACCAAACTAAATTTACACTTATGAAAAAATATACTAATATTAAGGGTGTGAAAATACTTTTAAATCCCATTTTCATAGGAACAAATTGTTTAAGAAAATGGGAACACTATAGGGGTGCTTAAATATGACAAATCAGAAAAATAATTCACGTTCAAATGTAAAAAAATATGTCATTTTAATTGTTTGTGTGATCGCTGTTTGTGCACTTAGTTTTACCACTTTAAGTCACCATGGAAAGCATAGTTCACGAGTAGTGGCAAATCAGAAGTATCAATAACAATAACAGAGAAATAGATTATTATTTTTTGGACAAGTAAATAGTTTCTTCTATTTTGTTTAAATTTAGGAAACACTTTCAAGGTCTACAAACTTGTTAAAATGTACTGTAATAGCTACACCGAAATATGAATATACTATTGCGGTGAGGAATCTATTTCCATTAGGAGGGGTTGACCTTGAGTTTTCTACCTATTATTGTTTTAATCCTTCTATTAATCGTTATTATTTTTTTCTCTACTATTCGAATTGTTCAACAGTATCAGCAGGCAGTAGTCCTTCGCTTGGGCCGTTATACTCGTTCTCTTGAACCAGGGATCCATTTTGTTATACCGATCATTGAAAGTATTCGAAAAGTCGATATGCGGATCCGTGTTGAGAATGTAGAAAATCAAGATATTATCACAAAGGACAGTGTTCCAGTTACTTTAAATGCAGTTGTATATTATCAGGTGGTGAATGCGCAAAAAGCACTTCTTGATGTTGAGGACTACCGTAAAGCTACCTGGACCCTATCACAAACCATTCTTCGTTCAAACCTTGGAGCCCATACCATGCAAGAAATGCTAACTGAACAGAAAAAATTAGATGATTTGCTCAGGAAGGAACTCGATCAAGCTACTGAACCGTGGGGAATAAAAGTTACAGGCGTGGAAATCAGGTCAATGGACCTTCCTGAAGGACTCCGCCGTGCAATGGCAAAAGAAGCAGAAGCCGAGCGTGAACGGGTGGCAAAAGTAATTGCTGCACAAGGAGAATTCGAAGCAGCTGAAAAGCTTTCAGAAGCTGCTGCGGTAATAAGCAAACAGCCTGCAGCCATGCAATTACGCATGCTGCAAACCATGACAGAAATCGCGGCTGAAAAGAATAGTACCATATTATTCCCATATGATGCAGCCTCGGGACTCGCCAGTCTATTTGCGAAAAAATTGGAATAATAAATTAGGGTAGAACAAGATGTTGCCATCTTCTTGTTCTACCCTTTTTAGTATCCAATCTATATCCTCCTTTCTCTTGTAATTTATCCATTTCATGTTAATAATGAACAGTGTATAAACTTATGAAGGTGGGAATTTAAAATGAAATTTGTTTACTTAAAAAATGAAAAGATTCCTCCGATAGCACTTGGAACATGGTCTTGGGGAAATGGAATCAATGGCGGAGATGCTGTTTTTGGTAACAATCTGGAAGATGATGATCTAAAGCCTGTATTTGAAGCTGCCATGAATGCTGGGTTTAACTTATGGGATACCGCAGCTGTTTATGGAATGGGTGCTTCAGAAACCATTTTAGGCAGTTTTATTCAATCAAGAAAAGATATTTTAATTTCAACAAAATTCACCCCACGTGGAGAGCAGCCTGAAGATGCCCTAGAGAAAATGCTCAATCAAAGCCTAACTCGCCTCGGTAAGAATCATTCTGATATATATTGGATACATAATCCTAGCGATGTAGAAAGATGGACCCCTAAGCTCATTCCGTTAATGAAAAATGGGAAAATAAAACATGCAGGTGTTTCTAATCATAATCTTGAGGAAATAAAGTTAGCCTCTTCTATTTTAGAAAAGGAAGGCTTACAGTTATCGGCTGTACAAAATCATTACAGTTTGCTTTATCGTTCATCTGAAGAAGCTGGCATTATCGATTGGTGTAACCAACATAATATCTTGTTTTTCTCCTATATGGTTTTGGAGCAAGGAGCTTTAACAGGGACATATAACTCCAAAAATCCTTTTAAAACTGGGACACGAAGAGGAGATGCTTTCAATTCCGAGGTTCTAATGAAACTGGATCAATTAATTGGAGTTATGCACACCATCGGCAAAAGACATCAGGTTAGCCCTGCTGAGATTGCTATTGCCTGGGCCATTGTAAAGGGAACAGTTCCTATTATTGGAGTAACAAAGCCAAAACACATTGATGGAGCTGTATTAGCGGCTGAAGTGGTATTAACAGAACAAGAAATAAACGATTTAGAAACAGCAGCAAAAGAAACAGGTGTTGAAATAAGAGGAGCATGGGAAAAAAGCATGCATTAAATATACCTTAGTTGTAATGGGGAGAAAAATAATGAGCTATGATGAAGTACAAGCATTAAAAAATGAATTAACTAGTGTAAAAGAAAAGAATAATCACCTATTTCAACAAAATGTATTGCCAAAAAAAGAAGAGAAGAAACAGGAATTTCTTGATGTTTTTGAGGAATTTTTTAGAGAAAAGGGCTTTGTGGTACAGAAAAAAACGGACTCAGTAAGAGCTTCATTTGATACATTAAATTTTAAAGCCTTTTTTAACGAAAATGGTGAATTGATTATCATGAATGGAAGAGACCCAATTGCCTCCATTCTCATTCGTTTTAACGGTGAAAAACACTCAATAACCAATTTTAATGAATCAGTCATCCAACTAAAGAAAGAGTTAGAAAACGAAAATATATTATCAATAAAGCTTGAAAATCCAATGTTTTATTACACGGGAGCCAATTCAGATATTCGGTTTGACAGTCCCCTTTCTGTGCTTAATAGTATTTTTCAACTTTAAGAAAAATGTTGTATATCATCCATGTCCCATGCCCAGTCAATTCAAAGATAATAGACATCCGCCCATTCATTGGACATTTATCATGCATACAGTACAGTACAAAAAGGTAAAATTTTTGGAATGTATGAAATACGACTGTATAGGAGATGTATTTGCATGATGGATCAAAGACCTTTTTACGGAGGTCATCCTGGTGGACAATTTGGTGGACATCATGGTGAATTTCACGATGGATATCACGGAGGCTATCATGGTGGGTACCATGGAGGCTATTATGGTCATGGAGGATTTGGTGCTCCATTTATCGGAGGAATGTTAGGCGGGTTGACGGTTGGTGCATTATCTTCTGGAGGAGGATATCCATACCCTGTACCATATCCAACCCCTTATCCATATGGGGGCTATCCAAATTATTATTAGATTCAAACGGATCCAATTATCTTTAGAATTCATATAGAAAAATGCTCGGGGAATTGAAACTCTGAGCATTTTTTTATATTCGGGCTTTTTGAAGAAGTGCTCTAAGCCTTTTATTTTAAACCCTTATTCCGTATCTTCTTTTGTTATCTCCATAATATGGGAGTCTAATTGGTTTTTGATAAGATTAATGAAACTTTTGCCTGCTCTCCAATCGATATTTAATAAACCTTGACCGGTACCCGAAGAAATGCATTTAACTTGGGTAATTTGTGAAAAATTATCAACGATAACCGTTAAAGAACCTGAACTACCATTGCGGATGAAAAGTTTTTCAAATACCAAAATAGCAATCTCTTTTTCCTTATCTTCGGTTATTTTATAATCTTGATAAACTGAATAAGACTTTAAATCATTATTTTCTAAGAGAAGTTGAACAGTTTGAAATGGATTTATATCAGAAGTACATTCTAAATATGCCGTCATTATTTCCCAACTCCAAATTTTTATTTAAGACTAGTTTAAAAAAATCTTAATTTTCCCTTACGAAAAATCCTTCAAATATATATATTGCTATGCTAATAATCCCAATTGATAGATACAAAACTTGGTGAAAATGAGGTAATCTACTGATTGCTATAGCAATTAAAAATAGTAATAATCCGATTCCCTTTAAAACAAATCTATTTCTTTTACTCATTTTCAACAATTTACAAACACCTCTGAAACTTTTTAATTACATTTTATACTATATTTATGTTAAATATTGGTATTTTTAAAAAAATCACCTATTCAACATAAGACTTATATAACTTTGTGTCTATCTTTAAATAACTTTGAGATAAACGTAAGAAAAAGTGATTATAAACTAGATGGTAAATGTTATAATTAGTGTAATATTACACTAATTGATTAAAGGGGTTGTAATACTATGAAATTTAATAATACATTAAGTTTAATATCCTTTTTCGTTTCCATTATTTGCTGTTTAGTTATTTTTAAATTTTTGATGTATCAAATGAATATAATAAGAGTTATGTCATTTACTACTTTTGAGAGGATATCAATTCCCTTAGAGGTGTTTTCTTCAATACTTTGCATTATTAGTTTGAGTAGGACATGGAAGAATTTTAAAGTAAGCTGTATACTTTCCATAATCGGAATTACTATTTCATCTTTCTCTCTTTTTGGACTAATTTTCATGATGATTTTTAATGGAATCTAACAGAGGTTTTAATTTCCTTTTATTCTCAATTTAAACCTCTAAATTTACTGATGGTTATATGATTAGTTTGAGTTTCTATACTATGATTGTCATACAAATTATAAATGATGATATCATCATCTTTTAAATTACAGCTCTGCACAAGGTTATTTATCCTGAAAATCACCTCCATAAATAGTAGTGGTTTGCACGAAGTAACCACATTACCGTGTTCAATCAAGCTTACCTCAAAATAATTTAATGAACAGTTACTTGCAAAATCCTTTATCATTATTTCCTTTGTACCCCACCTAGATTTTTACAATTTCTTCTTATTTTAATTTACCATAAAAAATCAATTTTTACCTTGAAGTTCTTTCAAGTAATTTGAAATCCTGGGAATTTACATTTTTTTAAAATATAACTGACAATTTAGTTTTTCTATGTTCCCGTGTCTGGCATTGATATGCCATTTTTTCTGAATTCATCTATGTCATTAGTTTTTCGTTTACTAATGAAACTATTAACAACATACTCTCTATCCACAGTAATTGATAACTGGGGACTTTAAAAATTTATTGTAGTTTTTGTTGACTTAAACCTTGGTTTAAGTCGTATCATAATCCTGTCGACGAAAAGAAATACAATTTGGAGGCCTCCAGATGAAGTTTTATTCAATTAGTGAAGTAGCAGCAAAATTCAATATTCCAGAATCAACATTACGTTACTATGATAAAAAAGGTTTACTGCCGCTACTTGAACGGGATGAAGCAGGCAGAAGGTTATTTTCAGAAGATCAAATTTCACTACTTGAAACTATAATTTGCTTAAAAAACACGAATATGCCAATTAGCGGTATTAAACAATATATTGAATGGGTTGTCGAAGGAGCTACAACTATTGAACTACGGCTTGAAATGATGAAAAATCACAAGAAGGCGGTGCTAGCTGAAATTGCGATGATGACAGAATCTCTTAAGGGGATTGATTTAAAGATTACACGCTACAAAAAACATATCCAAGAAGGGAAAGAAAAATAAGATGAAAAAAGTATTAGTAACTGGGGCAAATAAAGGAATTGGCTTTGAAATTGCCAAACAATTGAGTAAAAAAGGCCTTCATGTGTTGCTTGGTGCTCGTGATATTAATCGTGGAAAAGCAGCAGTGAATGAAATAAATTCCGACGGAGGAAAGGTAAGCTTTATACAGCTTGACTTAAAAAGTGAAGAAAGTA
Source organism: Bacillota bacterium (assembly GCA_030705955.1). GTDB lineage: Bacteria > Bacillota > Bacilli > Bacillales > Cytobacillaceae > JAUZPL01. The sequence continues at coordinate 8,293 of JAUZPL010000036.1, forward strand.
TCCATCGAGCAGTGGAAGAGATGAAAAAAGACCACCCTGACTTATCATTGCTAATAAATAACGCTGGGATTGGTGGCAATATGGAGCATGGACCGATGGAGACAGATATGCGTACTTTGCGTGAAGCATTTGAAGTGAACTTCTTTGGAACATTTGAACTTACTCGCGGACTTTTACCGTTGATTAAGGAAAATCACGGAACCATTGTAAACGTTACAATGGAGATGGCATCATTAGCGATTCTTTCAGAAGGGATACTACCAAATTCATTTGCGTATAACACTTCAAAAACAGCAAACAATGCCCTAATGGTTGGTTTAGCTCGGGAGCTTCAAGACTCAAATGCGCAAATTTTTGCAGTCACTCCTGGACCAACCTCTACAGATTTGAATGATCATTATCCGCTAGGAAAGTCGCCTGCTGAAGGGGCGAAAATTATTGTTGATTATGCAACAGACCTCAAAAGACACCATGGGCAAATGCTCATGAAAGACGACAAAATTATGCCATGGTAAGATTATAATTTCGAGGTGTGTGTAATGAGACTCTGGCACGAAGAATTAATAAAACATCTTCCAAGGCAGCAATTACTAGGACAGCATAGAGAATGCTGTGCATTACGAGGAAAAGGCTGGAAGAAACCCCATTCAACAGTTAATTATATATTTAACTATTCTATAATGCGATTAGTAGCCTATCACCTTGTTGTTATGAATGAAATGAAAAATAGAGGATATCAAGTTGCTGAAGAATGGTTAGACCCCTCCTACTGCGGAAAAATACTTGGATATATTAACGTAAGCAACGAAAACAAGGTTAAAGTATATGAACTCTATAAAAAGGGGCACATCTATAAAGAACATGATGATCAATACTTGGAAGAGTGCTTGGAGAATTTAAGGGGAAAGAATATCAACATCAGGGGTCTGACCCCCGACACGCTAAAGCGTTAATGCAGTGGGGGTCAGCCCCCCTCTATTTTGACACAAAAAGTTAAGTTTTAAAGAGGTAGTCCATGACCTATCTCACAGATGTCTTTACGGTTTTGATGGATAGTTATTGAGTAAAGACGTCTTGGGAGGAACTACTATGAAAAGATATGAACAAGAAAGAAATTTTTTAAAATCTAACTTTTTTGAGTTTAAACGTTTAAAAACAGATAAGATGAAGGGAATACCTAAGCCACCAATTGTTAAAAAGTATGACCCTTTATCTACCATAATTGATCTTCCGAAGGTTAACGGCGATGTAGTGAAAAAGCAAAATATCTATGAATGCATCAAGGAGAGAAGAAGTACAAGATTTTATTCTGATGAATTCATAAGCCTTGAAGAGTTATCCTATCTTTTATGGGCAACACAAGGTATTTCCTGTACAAATAAAGCAGGACTTACCCTACGAACTGTTCCTTGCAGTGGTGCGACACATTCCTTTGAAACCTATCTTTTCATTACGCGAGTAGAAGGAATACAAGCAGGAATTTATCGATATCTTCCTGTTGAACACCAAATCTTATTTATGTTTGAATTAGATGAGATTGATCAAAAGATAGATGCCATTACATTAGAACAGCCATTTGTGCCTAATTTTGTTAAAAAGGCAGCTGTTGTATTTGCATGGAGTACGACACCATATCGCTCTGAATGGAAGTATGACATTTCAGCCCATAAAAAAATTCTTATAGATATTGGACATGTTTGCCAAAATCTTTATTTAGCAAGTGAATCTATTGGAGCAGGAACTTGTGCAATTGGTATATACGACCAAAAGCTGATAGATGAAATTTTAAGATTAGATGGAGACGAGGAATTTATCCTCTACCTCGGTGCGGTTGGAAAGAAGAAAAAATAAAAAATAGGTGCCTGACCCCCAGTACGTTAAAGCTTTAATGTGCCGGGGGTCAGGCACCTGCTTTGTATAAAAAATACCTGCAGGTTGAACACTCTTTTTTTCGAGTGTCCTACCTACAGGTACCATTTTAAAATCCTTCTCTCTTTTTTGTTTTACTGCTCAATAAGACTGGTTACGGAAACATTTTGTTTGTTATTTGGATCGTCTAGTGGATGGATGGTTGCTGTTCCGTTTTGTTGATCTACATGTTCAATATAGATTCTTTTTCCGTTACAGATAACATTTTCCATTGTTGAAGAAGTTGAAATTTCTTGTGCTCTTTGTGCTTCCATGTTGTCTACCTCCTTGTGATTTGAACAATTTATACTATTTCCTTTTAAGAATGAAATTATGAGAAAACAAGTCAGAATCGTCTTTTTTCATTTAAAGGGGAATTTTTAGGCAATAATAATTCCCAGTAGGTTTTTAGGGGGGAAAACGTTGGAGCATACATGGCTTTCATTAATACCATTTATTATCGTGATTTCAATGTCCATTTGGCTAAAAAATATTTTGCCTGGCCTTGTCCTAGGTTTACTAGTGGGAACCTTCATTTTTAAAGCCAATGTCTTAGATGGAATTTATCAGACAGTCACCTACATAGTGTCAACTTTATCTGCCGGAAACAATATTAAAATTATTGGGTTTCTTTATTTATTCGGTGGGCTTGTTGGCATGATGAACATTTCTGGCGGAATAAAAGGGTTTTCAGAATGGGTTGGGAATCGGATTAAAACAGAGCGTGGACTGTTGGGTTTAATCTGGCTTACCCTCCCCTTCACGTTTATGATGCCCATGTTTCGAATCATGATGATAGGTCCTGTCGTGAAGTCATTGATTAAAAAAATGAATCTACCTAAGGAAAGAGTCGGACTCACCATGGATATTTCAACTGAATCAGTCATCGTCCTTCTGCCAATTGCAACGGCATTTGTAGGTTTTATGGTCTCTTTAGTTGATGGAAGTATTCGAAAGCTTCATTTAGGAATGTCAGCATACCATGTGTTTTTGCTGAGTATTTTGTTTAATTTTTTTGCCATAACCATGTTGGTGATTGGGGTAATCATTTCCTTATGGAATCCCAAGAACAAACCATCTTTGCTTACCGTAGATCAGAAACAGGTAGAAGAACAAGAAAATGAATTTCATCGGGAAGGAATTCAGAAAGAGTTGTCCCTAGTCAAAGCCCAACCATGGAATTTGATTTTTCCCGTATTTTTGCTATTAGGATTATCCTTATTTCTATTATGGCAAAATGGTACATCTAAAGGGGCACATACTATATTTCAAGCCTTTTCAATAGCAGATGCCACCTTTGTCATGCTATTAGCTGTTTTCATTACCCTTGTTTTCTCCTTTGTTTTTTATATTTTAAGACGGCAAAAATTAAATGAAATTCTATATCATTTTTTTGATGGCGGCAACCAAATGATGGAGGCCATTACTTTACTTGTCCTTATTTGGTCATTAACTTTGTCAGCAGAAGATCTTGGATTTTCAAAATTTATTAGTTCAACCTTAGGATCCTTCCTTCCCGCCTATCTGACCCCAGTAACCATTTTTATTTTAGGTTCAATTATAGGCTATTTTATTGGTTCTTCTTGGGGAACATGGGGATTGTTTATGCCTTTAGGTATGTCATTAGCTGTTTCCACAGGAGCCTCCATCCCCTTAACGGTTGGAGCAGTATTTGCAAGTGGAGCATTTGGTGCCTTGTGTTCTCCGTTAGGAGATACCACCATTACAACAGCTTCTATTTTAGATATGTCTCTTATTGGTTATGCCCGATTTAAATTAAAAGTTGCTTCTATAGGAAGTGCGATTGCCATTGTTTTATACCTTATTAGTGCGTTCTTTATTTCTTAGGCTCTACCCTGAAATTAACTGTGGATAACTGTTAATTTCATTCATTAATGTGCAAATTTTTTTGTATGTATGTCTGTTAAACAATACTGTTAGCTTAATAAGAAATTTTCATTTTTTAAATAACCGTTTTACCTTATTTTTTAGGTCCCTCGTTGGAATACCATATTCATGGATGATCAAAAATGTCTTCTCAAGCTAACCTCCCCATACCTTCAATAAAAAAACAGCATCCCTTATTGAAGGAATGCACCCGTTTGTTTAAGAACAAATTTTCACAATCTCAAATTTAATTTATTTAATAAACATTTTGCTGTGAGTATTATGGTAATTTCCATTTAGGATTTACAGACTTAATAAAACCATCAATAGTTTCTGTGTTTATTTGTCCTTTTACAATATCGTAGTATTTCCCGTCTATTTTTAATGGGTTTGTAAATGTAATGCTCATAAGTTTTTTATTTTTGTTATAAAAGTCTACGATATGAATCCAACCAGCAGCATCTTCGTGTTTAATTTCTTTTTGTACCTTAATATTACCAATCATCTTCATAAATTCGTCTATTTTTTGTTTATCAGTGAGAGTAAATGGTTGATTTATTCCTCCTCTTCCATCGAAAAATACTATTTTGGTAACATCGTGTAACATAATATTTGTAATTTCATTTGTATTTTTTTCTTTATTTTCAAAATCCGAACATCCAAATAATACAAAATTAAAAAGGGCAAATATAACAATTGTTAGTGTCATCCTTTTTATCATTTTAAACCCCCTTTCTATATCTATTCTTCATAATAAATAGGGATTCCTTTTTGTACTAAACTCACCTATTTGTTCAACAAAAAAGGACACCAAAATGGCAGTCGGATCTTCAACTCTTGGACTTATCCGTTGAATAAAGAATTACGCCTCTCCTAAGTAATCAGCAAAATATAAAAAGCCGATTTTCCTTACAAGGTAGTTTCTTAACCAACTCCCCGTCCCTTTTTCAAACGGAGGCTTTGTTAACGTATATGCTTTCGCATTCAACCTAGCAAATTTTTCCTTTTCATTTTCATTATGAAATTTATCATCAATAATCCCTGTTGAAATCGCTTTTATTGGATGACCCGAAAAGAATACATTAGTTCTTAAAGCTAAATTTGGTGTTGAATGCAAAAGAAGAAATACGGCAATTAAGATTGCAAAAGTAAAAAGTACTATTCTTTTTTCTCTCAAATTATTTCCTCCGTGAAAAAAATATGTTCCTTTTCATTCGAGTATATATTATCAAATTATATATTGGGGTAAACTCCTTATTAAACTAGCTTTTAGCACCAAGTACCATCCAAAAATTTTATACGATTTCCATAATGAACGTGCCAATGCATATGTTTATTGCTTTGATAATCACCTAAATTAGTTGAAACAGTACAAGCACCGTAATTGTCGTTTACCTGTCTTGATACTTTCTGAATCACCAAAAATAAATCTGCCAGCACATCTTTATCTTCTGGTTTAAAATCAATTAGTGAAGTAATATGCTTTTTGGGGATAACCACGATATGTACATCATAAAAAGGTCGAGTATGATAAAAGGCAAGTGTATTCTCAGTTTCCAAAACTTTTTCTACTGCTGTCTTACCACATAGCACTTCATCACAATAAAAATCTTCAACACCATTTGCCATAGTAACAACTCCCAAATATAGTTTCTTTAAGTACACCTTATCACAATCTTTGTCATATGTATTAAGAATGGTTTGTTCTGATAACATCATTATCGAAACCTATTTTTGTTCCTCTATTCGCACAATGACATAAAAAATCTCCTTTAGTTATTCCAAGTAAAAGTTATTCCTTTTGAAGTTCCTTTGTCTCTTTAAGATTATGTGGCCGAAATTGATTAACTAAAAACTGGATAAAATTTCTTTATTGACTTAAACCTTAGTTTAAGACGTATGATAATCCTGTCGACAAAAGGAAATATTAAATTTGGAGGTCTCCAGATGAAGTATTATTTAATTAGCGAAGCTGCAGCCAACTTCAATATTCCAGAATCAACCATACGCTATTATGATAAAAAAGGATTACTCCCACTCATCGAGCGTGATAATGCTGGTAGGCGATTATTTTCAGAAGATCAAATCGCACTCCTTGAAACCGTAATTTGTTTAAAAAACACACACATGCCAATTAGTAGTATTAAACAGTATATTGATTGGGTAGTAGAAGGAGACAACACCATTGAACTCCGACTTGAAATGATGAAGAATCACAAGCAAGCAGTGTTAGCAGAAATTTCATTAATGACAGAATCCTTAATGGGAATTGATTTTAAGATAGAGCGCTATACTAAACATCTTCAAGAAAGAAAGGAAACATTGACATGAAAAAAGTATTAGTAACAGGGGCAAATAAAGGAATTGGCTTTGAAATTGCAAAACAATTGAGTGAGAGAGATTTCCATGTATTACTTGGTGCTCGTGATATAAATCGTGGAAAAGCAGCTGTGGATGAGTTGGGAGGTAACGTTACCTTCATTCAACTTGACTTGGAAAGTGATGACAGTATTCAGCAAGCAGTGGAAGAGATAAAAAGAGACCACTCTAATTTATCCATGTTAATTAATAACGCAGGGATTGGTGGTAATATGGAGCATGGACCAATGGAGACAGATATGCGGGCTTTACGAGAAGCTTTTGAAGTGAACTTCTTTGGTACGTTTGAACTCACTCGCGGACTCTTACCGGTGATTAAGGAAAATGAAGGAATTATTCTAAACGTAACAATGGAGATGGCATCTTTAGCTATTCTCTCACAAGGTGTACTACCAAATTCGTTTTCATATAACACTTCAAAAACCGCGAACAATGCTATGCTTGTTGGCTTTGCTCGTGAGCTTAAAGGGACAAATGCGCAAATTTATGCCGTAACACCTGGACCAACATCTACAGATCTAAATGATCATTATCCACTTGGAAAGACGACTGCAGAAGGAGCAAAAATTATTGTTGATTATGCAACAGACGGTAAATGGCATCACGGACAAATGCTCATGAAAGACGGCTTTATGCCGTGGTAAGAATGTAGGCACACTTTTGGATGTAGATTCCAAGCAGGACAGACGATAAATAATAAAGAAGCTGATTTTCCTAATTTGGAATGTCAGCTTTTTCTACTTTGTGAAGAAATGTACGTAAACTAAACGTAAATCTGGGCGATGGTCTACTTTAATGTTGATTTTTTATAAAAATTTTGATGAACCCGTATTTAGCAGGAAGGTTTCCCCTGACTTTTCTTGATTTACCGTAAGAAGTAATTAACAATGGGAGGCAAAATTAATAGTAGTACAGAGAAGGATATTAGAAAATTAGTAACCTTTGGGTGTAGCTTGACTTTTTCTTTTCCATTATAAAAACCTGTAAATTGCCATTTGTTCCTGTAAATAATAAACAACAATAACAAAACACCTAAAAAACCAATCCATTCATATTTGGTTACACCTAATGATTTGTAAACATTGTTTAGAAAGGTATACAATAAACCCTCAAAAAAACCAAATATCAAAATGATTCGTATTAATTCTAATATAACTCTCATTCCACTGCCCTCCCTTGTATTTTAATTATACAACAAAGTAATTTGGTTTAATTTAACAAAGTTTGAAACCCTCTTACAATAATATATAACCTCCATATTAAAAGGGACTGGGGGACCTCTAATTTACTTTACCGTTAGGAAGATCAACTTTTTATACTTTGCTGATTTCTGTTGTGAGGACCCTAATGTGTAGTGTTTTTTTTCTAGTTCAACAAGAAAAAAAAACAAAATCAGCAGTTTCGAATTTGTCTTTTTTTAGGTTTACTTAAATACCGGTGCGATGCGTTTTTTTGTATGCTGTTCATAGGAATAGGCAAGTTCGATTAGTCTTGGTTCACAATAGGCTTTACCGGAGAATGTTACTCCTACAGGCATTCCATTAGCCGTGTATCCCGCCGGAACAGTAATGGAAGGGTATCCTGCTTTGGCTGGTAATGCGGCTCCAAAATTATTAACAAACAATAACGCATCAAGATTGTGCTCTGCTATAACCTTATCCAGCCCAAGTTCTCTTGAATATTTCAAATCATCAACACGACTTTTCAGGTAAGAAGGATCCTCGAGACTTTCACTTTTATTTTGTGAATCCACTAAAATGTCTTGACCAAATTTCATTCTACTTTCTGGGTCTTCCTCATTAAATTTGATGACATCCTCCAGGGTTTTCACTTTGACAGCTTCTTGAGTCTTTTTTAAATAATCATTTAAGTTGTGCTTAAACTCGAAATATAAAACATCGGATGCTAACTCTTGTTTAGGTATTGTGATTTCCTCCACAACCGCTCCTTGGGCTTTCATTTCTTCGATTGCTTCACCGACTATCTGTTTTAATTCTAGTTTTTCTTCATCTGTTCCATAAAAATAGTCATAGTCAATCCCAATTCGGGCACCATTTAATCCATCCAATCTAAGATGGCTAGTATAATCTGCAAGGGCTTTTCCTTCACTGGTTGCCGTGATTGGGTCCGTCGAGTCGACACCTGTTAATACTCCCAATGTAGTGGCTGCATCTGCAACTGTTCTTGCCATAGGACCTGCAGTGTCTTGACTCATTGCAAGGGGAACAATGCCTGTCCGGCTGATTAATCCGACTGTAGGCTTTATTCCGACAATGGAGTTTGCACTAGACGGGCTAAGGATAGATCCGGATGTTTCAGTGCCAATGGCAACCACTGCAAAATTCGAAGCAATACTTACACCCGAACCAGAGCTTGAACCACCAACACTTCCAGCAACAAATGTTTCTGGCCCATATGGGTGTTGAACCTGTCCGCCAATTCCGCTGTATCCACTTGGAGCATCAGATGACATAAAATATGCCCATTCACTCATGTTCACTTTTCCTAAAATAATTGCCCCAGCTTCACGAAGTTTTTTTGCTACCCATGAATCTTCACTTGCATAATTATCTTTAAGAGCAATCGCTCCAGCAGTCGTCGGCATGTGGTCTTTTGTTTCAATGTTGTCTTTTAAGAGAACGGGAATTCCAAATAATGGACCATTTTGTTCTTCGTTGCGATCCTTATCGATTTCAGCTGCTATTTTCAAGGCTTCAGGATTAATGGTTAAAACAGAGTTAAGCTTTGGTCCATTCTTATCAAACGCATTGATTCTATCTATATACATTTGCACTAATTCTACTGAAGTAATTTGTTTAGACGCCAATGCTGCTTGAATTTGAGTAATTGTTGCTTCTTCTATCTGAAATACCCCTTTTGCTTTATTCAAAAAAGCTCTCCTCCGGTTTAAATATTTAGTAATTTCAAACTCTTTAAACATTATAACAATAATCCTCATCTAAAACATAGCCAAAAGATTGAAAGGCCGGCTTCCATTATTCCACTGAAAAAATCGAATTCATTACCTTTTTTGTCTTTTCATCCGCTAAAAGAAGAATATGGTCACTTGGATTAATAATGGTATCTCCTCTAGGGATGATCACTTCAGTTTCATTACGTAAAATCGCAATTAAAACACAGTTAGAGGGAATATTAAGAGCTTTAATGGCTTTTGAAACGGCACCGGCTTTAGGGTTAACAGTCACCTTCGCAATGGATAGATCACCACGATTTAGCTTCATTAAAGTAGAAATATGCTCCATATCCATTTCCTCCCTAACGATATGAGCAATCATTTCTGATTGATTGATTGAAACATCAACACCCATTTCATGGGTATACAGCCAGGCATTACGAGGATTATTAACACGGGCAACGACACGAGGTATTGCAAATTCAAACTTAGCAATGGTTGAGGCAACAAGGTTTACTTCGTCACTTCCTGTCACGGCCACCAGAACATCTGCAGATTCAATCTCTGCAGCTTCCAACGTATTAGGGCTTGTGCCACTACCAAATACAAGCATTTCCTCATCAAAAATCCTTTTTAATTTGTCTATTTGACAGTCGCGATTTTCGATAATTTTTAAATTTATATTATTTTCTACTAGTAGCCTTCCAATATGTGAACCTGCTTTTCCTCCGCCAACAATAATTACATTCATTGTGATCCCCCCTATTCCAATCCTAACATTGCCTTTAACTTAACCTTCGCTGTGTTAGCCACCGCAATATAAAGAATGTCATACGGTTCTAAAATAGTACCGGATACTGGGATAAATGCATTATTCCCACGTGAAATGGTAACGACTTATATTTCACCTATGCTTTTCAACTCTCTTACTCTATGACCAATCAACAAAGCAGGTTTTCGATTTTTCCTGATTCCTTTTTTAAAGCCGGATTGATTTTCAGTACGACAGTTCATAACGGCGCCGATTTGACTAAAAACAATCCCAGCTAAGGTCATAGTGGTAGCCACTATATAAATTCCGCTTCCTTCTTTGACCAACCCTGTCAATGAATAGCCGTTTATATAATTAACGAAAAAGTAAGCAAACATTGAGACAATGGATTCTAATATCCCATATCAACAGAAGGCCTTAAAAATGATTTTTTTTTTAATAAGGGTTCCATAAGGTTTCGCGGCGGCTTTTCCATAATTCCTTTTTCTGGTTCCTCTGAGCCTAATCCCAATGCAGGAACTAAATCTGTACCTAGGTCAATAAATAAAATTTGCATGATGGTTAATGGTAAAGGAATCGCCCCTTTTGAAAATAAGAAAAACGCTGATAGGACAGCCTCAGGCATATTACTATTTAAAATATAGAGCAAAAATTTACGAATATTGTTATATACAGCACGGCCTTGTTCAACAGCATGAACAATCGAAGCAAAATTAACATCCGTTAAAATCATATCAGCCGCGCTCTTTTGCCACATCCGTACCAGAAATACCCATGGCAACTCCAATATACTTTCTGCTGTTAATCCATAATCACCGGTAATCATCACAATCCGTATTCCAGCCTTCCTGATCCCCAGAAACAGTGCTCCCAGTAAAAATGAGATTGGGAGTTTCAAAGCTTGTTAAATCATCTCTATGAATAGCATCCGAAAATTTCCGAACGGGATTTGATTCACCCGTAAGAGCAGATTGATTGATTTGTAAATCACTCGCCTTTACAAGACGAGCATCCGCGGAAATTTTATCCCCTTCTCCAATCAACATCACATCTCCCGGAACAAGCTGTTCGGTAAGAATTTGAACCTCTGTGCCGTCCCGAATGATACGTGCATACGACGACAGCATTCCCTTTAATGCCTCTGTTGCTTTCCCTGCACGATATTCTTGAATAAAGCTAAATATCACATTAATAATATTGACACAAAATACTGCAATGCCCAGCTCTGGCATCCTTGCAATGAAAGCAATAGCCCCGCTAACCCACAAAAGAATCGCCATCATACTTGTGAAGTTAGCTAAAAATTGAAAAATAAGTGATTTACCCTGTTTTTCTTTGATGGTATTTTTACCATACACTTCTATTCTCTTTAATGCTTCATCCGTCGATAAACCTTCTTCCTTTGTCTCAAATAATTCAAAAACTTGACGAGGACCCAATTTAGATAGCTCTACACTCTCAAACTCTTTCTTTGCATCCATTTTTTAGCTCCTCCATATTTACAAAGATTTCTATTGCCTTAAATTTCCTGGTCATTACTCCAACGAACATTGCTACCCTTATATGAAAATATGTTTTGGTACAAAAAGGAAATAACAGAACGTTTTGTTAATTATTTTTCGGATAAGCCTTATAAATAAAGAAATTAAGAAACAACAAAAAGCTGCCGATGTTTTTTCGACAGCTTCATAAAATATATGTGTAATTGTTTTCTGTTTAATTAGGAAAAATCCATGTCAAGAAGCTTCCCTTTTCTTGTCGCGCTGCAAAAAAGTGATAAGAGCAGCACCGATCGCAACGAAGGTTAACACATAAAAAATGTCATCAATTGCCTGGACGATGGAATGGAGCTGCACCTGTCCCTGAAAAAATCGAATGGCGAGTGATTTTGCCTGCGTAACGCTCATTCCCTTTAAGTGTCCATACGCTTGAATTTTTTGCATAAACTGGGTAACAGGCTGTGAAAAAATGGACAAATGGGAGGCATCTGCACTGAAATGAATCTTACTCCGCTGTGAAAGCAGTAATGACAACCAAGCAACACCGAAGGAATTGGCGATTTGATTGACTGCATTTAGAATGGCAGTACCTTGCGCTTCCATGTTGTCAGGAATCTGGTTCAGACCATTTGCTTGCAATGGCATCATGGTAATGCCGATTCCTGCTGAGCGAAGCATCAAAAGCAGTATGATTGTCGACATTGCGGTTTGTTCCGATATATGAATCATGAAGAACATAGCAATCGCCATAATGAGAAATCCAGTTCCCGCAAGGGGTTTAATCCCTACTTTATCAAACAAGATTCCTGCAACTGGCATCAGAGCACCGGCAACAAGGGCTTGTGGCAACAGGATTATCCCTGTTCTCATGGCACTAAAACCCATAATATTTTGCAAAAAAATAGGTAAAAGGAATAAAACGCCAAGCAGCATAATACTTGTCACAGCGATTAATAAAAGTCCGAAGGAGAAGCCTGTATTTTTCAACAGCCTTAAATCAAGCATCGGCTCATCAATATTTAATTCCCTAAAAATAAATAACGTTAAACTAATGATGGCAATCACAAGAAAAGGAATCACATCCGTGCTATTCCAGCCATGATCTGGTACTTCTCCAAAACCATATAAAAGAGTAGAAAAACCGACTACTGATAAAATAAATCCTAGCAGATCAAATTTTTTTGTCAGGTTTACTTCGGAATTTTTTAAAAAGAAATAGGCTAGAAACACATCAGCAATTCCAATTGGTACATTAATGTAAAAAATAAGGCGCCAATCCAAATACTCAGTAATGTAACCACTCAGCGTTGGGCCAACTGCCGGCGCAAACATAATCGCAATTCCAAAAACTCCAATGGCCATCCCCCGCTTTTCCTTTGGAATCATGCGTGTGACCATGGCCATGCTGATTGGCATGAGTGCGCCTCCACCGATTGCTTGAATGATTCGAAATAAAATCATCGAACTATTGCTCCAGGCGGCACCACATAATCCTGAACCTATTGTAAAAATAGTTAAAGCAACCATAAATACTCTTTTATAGCCAAACCGTTCGCCCAAATAACCTGTAACAGGAATAATGGAACCTACGGTTAGCGTATAGGCTGTCACTACCCATTGAATAGAGCTTTCATTCACTCCAAAAATAGTCATCATTTTTGGGATTGCCACGTTCACGATACTCGTATCAAGAACAGCCATAAATACACCCAGAATAATAACCAGCATTTGAAAACCAATTTTTTCATTCGTTTTCGTGGTAACAGTAGAAGATTCCATTAAAACAACAGCCTCCGATCCTATTTAAAGAGGTATATAGTTTTTGAGTTTAATGTGTTGCCTAATCTAAATGTTTCAAAGTGATTATACGTTTTTTTATATCTAGGATAATGTTAAATTTTTATGACGAATTAATCAAAGCAAAGATAGAGCGCCTTTTAATCCATTAAAAAAGAGACAATATAAAAATCATTGCCTCTTCCTTAAGCATATTTTATTCGTTTACCTGTTCTAAATCATTCATCAAATTATGTAGTTCAGTAAATCCTATACTTATATTCGTAATTTGTTGGTTTTGTTCATAAACTCTACTTAAAATTTCCTGAACCGATGCTGTATTTTGCTGGGTGGCTGCGGAGATATTTGTAACCTCGTTCGTAATTCCAGCCGATGATTTCTGTAGCTCTTTAATTAATTGATCAATCGTTTTAACCTGTTCAGACAGGTTAGTCGTCTGTGTACTGATTTGAGTGAATGCGTTCTTTACTTTATCTGTTTTTTCAGAGCTAGAACCTGCAGCCTCAGAAACTTTGCCAATCATCCCTCTTACCTGATTAGATTTTGATTTGATACTTGCCAAAAATATGGAGATTTTTTCAATCGATTCCTTAGAGGTGTTTGCAAGTTTTCTGATTTCTTCTGCAACCACACCAAACCCTCTTCCATTTTCTCCGGCTCTAGCTGCTTAAATTGCCGCGTTCAGTGACAATAAATTAGTTTGTTCAGTTATGGCATTGATTAACTCCAACACTTTACCAATATTTTCAGTTTCTTTATTTAGCGTATCAAATAAAATAGCAGTATCACTCACAATATCATTCACTTCATCCATATCATTTCTTAACACATCAACCTCGAGCATTCCTTCTCTGTTTACATTTACAGTAAGATCAGTAGAAGCTTTTAAGTTAGTAGAAACATGTAATAAATGTTTCACTGAATCTTCATTGAGCTGAATAAGTTGAGTTGCATCCACTATATTTTGTGATTGGGAGTCTATGCTTGAAGATATTTGAGAAAATGCCTCCGTTATTTCATTAGAAATCACTTCCGTTATTTTTACATCCTGATTGAATTTAGTATTAAGACTTCCTAAGGAGGTGACCACTTTTTTTACTCCTTCTAACATACTTTCTATCTTTTGTTGAGAAGAAAGGGCTTCCTCATTGGATTTTGACAGACCTTTTCTTAAGTTACGACTAAATCCACATTGTACAATTAGAAAAATCATAATCAATACCATGAAGATGTCTATCGGAATTAAATTTTGAACATCAAAATGCGAAAAGGCAACGCTATGAAATGTAAAAAACATAACATTTGTACCAATTATATTACTTATGCCTGTTAAAAGGGTCATCGTCCATTTCTCGTAAAAAGCAACCATGACGATAAAATAAATAGCGACGAAGAAGCTGATCATACTTGGAGCCACCATAAAACCAACCAGATTGATGAGTATGGTGCCAATAGTGGCCATATAAACGGTTCCGACTATGAAAATTTTTCTAAAATAAAATAACGTAATTAGTAAATTTAATAAAACAAGCGGTATAACAATCGATAAAGTTTGATTTACGGGTAGTTTGTTACCCAAACAAGAAATAAGTGATAATAGGCTGGAAAGCCATGACAGAATCATAAAAATCTTATTTTGTTTCATTACAACTTCTAATTGATTCATTTTTGAACTCCTTGTATTTGGTTATTTTATTAAAATAATTGTACATAAATTAACTGAAAAGAACCTGAATGTTTGCTGAAAATATTTACAAAATCCGACAAAATACACAATTTTGCAATTTTTATCTTATGTAAAAGTAAAAAACGCCAAATCTGGCGTTTTTCATGTTTATTTGTTAGCCAGTACCTTGTCTCCTACCAAATAAGCTTCTGCAAGTATTTCCATTGGGTGTTTCACTGGTTGATCGGTGAGTTGGTCTAGTTGGTTTTTACACATTCCGCACTCTGTTACGGTATATTCTGCATTTACATCATTTACTGTTTTGGCTAATTTATTGCCTATATTCATAGAGACATCATATTTTTCCACTTTAAATCCAAACGTCCCGCATTGCCCGCAGCACCCTGCTCCAGTATCTTGAATTTCATAGCCGGGAATAAGCTCTAAAATATCCATAGCAGGGTTTCCGATACCCTGGGCTTTCATATGACATGGAGCATAGTATCTTGCTTTTTCTTCTCGTGGTGCAAAATTAGTATTTAACTCACCATTTTCCATCAGCACGCGTAAATATTCATCTGCATCATACACATGACTCGCAAGTTCCTTTGCATCCTCAGTTTGAAGGAAAGATACATACTCTTTTTTTAGTGCAAGGGTGCAGCTTGTGCAAGTAACGACTACATCATACCCTTGACGAGTATATTCTAGAAAACGTTGAATATTAAAGTTTGCATTTTTTAGCCCCTGTTTTAATTGTCCGTTCGCAAACATGGGAACCCCACAGCATTTTTGTTCCGGTTTCACAACCTCAATTCCATTATACTCCATCACCTTAACAAAACTTGTCGCCACATTCGGCGCATTATATGTAGCATAGCAGCCTACATAATAAGCAACCTTCCGTTTAGTAGATGCAGTCTTTTTGTTATAGAGACGATTAAAATGATTAAACCGATACTTTGGAAATAGGCGATCTGCCGGGATTCCTACTGTCGCTTCCATCACTTTTCGAACTGGCCTCATCCCCATTGCCAAATTCGTGATAGGTGCAAAAGCAGAGGCAAGCTTTCCAACAAATTCAGCATTGCTCAAGACAACATCACGAAATTTAGTTCCCGATAATTCCGAATGAATGGCTTTTGCATACGCAGTCAGCGTAGATACATGGACATTCTCCGGACAAGAAATATCACAGTTGCCACATAACGTACACAATTCAATCCGTTTATCATCAATGACTTGTTGATTGTCCATTAGTCTTTTTAGTTCCGGTCCTAGGTGTTTAGGACCTCCAAAATCAAAGGTTTCATTGGAAACGGGGCAATTAACTACACATGCATTGCATTTTAGGCATTTTTCAAATGTGTCTTCATGGAAAAATAGATCAAGCACTTCGGGTCCCTCCCATCATTGGATTCTTACCTATTTTAGCTATGGCTTCATGTGCGGATAAAATAGAATATACCCCGCCTGTAATTCCATGATGGATAACCCTTAGCCCGTTACTTGCCCCAACAGGATACAGGTTAGAAGGACAATAAAGTAGCTCCCCGCTTTCATTTGTTTCAAACCCAAGTGCCGTCTCTTTTAGACCAATCGATGTCTGTTCCAATCCACCGCCTAAAATTCCTCCCGTAGCAAGAATAAATTCTTTTCCGGATATCACACTTTCGTAGCTACCATTTTTAATTATCAAGGAATCGATGATTTTACCATCCAGTTTACAGCCAAAAACAACTGTATTCTCATAAAATCTCACACCAAGCTGGACCGCTTCTTTTTTCAAACGTTCATGTAATCGAATTGCTGTAGCATTAGGAGGCATTCCGGGAGCTTCGGTTACCTTGGCATTAAGTTCCGTTGAAAAATGCTCGATTGTTTCTTGCCACTTTTCCATTCCAAGTGATGCAGGGAAAATAAACAAATCTGGCTGACTTATGTTCTTTTCATACATTTGCTGTTGTATTTGTCGAATACAATCGTTTCTTACTTCTGATTGATCCAATAGCCGAGCCGCATCTAACTGTGTTAAGGTCCTTTGTGAGTGTTTTCGCAATTGAACTGTAAGGGTGCTAATCATTAATGTAGGTCGAGCCTTCTGCAAATTCTTCTGAACAAAAGTAGGCTGAAAATCCAAGATATGATCAAAGCCAACAATGACCACTCGACCTTGCTCAGGAATGGGAGAAATCGTAGCAGGATACAGGATTGTCTTTTTTACATGACCCGCCCCCGTCACAATGGAAATTGGATTCTCGATTTCCCCCTTATACGGGTACCCCATTTTCTCCGTTAATCTTTTGAATGCTTCAATTGCTCCCTTTTGAATTGGATTCCCCTGCCAATCTTGGGTACCTGGAATAGAGTCCATTACACCAGAGGATTGGATAATTCTTCCCGTTCCCATTGCTGCAAGTGCAGTACGTTTCCCTTGTTGTTTTGCCCAAATAGCTGAAAGAAGTCCTGACAACCCTTGACCAACCACGATCACATCATACATGCTCATATTCCCCCTCTTTCATTCCTAAAGAAACTTGGTAAATAGCGGCCATTAACTGTACTTGCTTGGCAGTCTCACCTGTTGCCACAACTCCCATCCCTTTTTTTCTCTCCAAAATCGCTTGTTGTAGTGCCCAATTTGCTTCCTCAATCGTTGCCTTCCCATTTTCAACCGCACAAGAAGCAGCCCGGTGGTGACAGAAGGTTCCTTGACATGGCCCCATTCCTAATCGCGTTCTCCGACGGATATCTCCAAGATGAAAACGGCCATTCTCTGGTATGGCTGCTTCCACTTCCGCCCAAGTCACCTGTTCACATTCACATATGACGACACTTGAATGACCTTCTCTTAAGCTCGCTTCTATTTTTGTGGCATTCGTTCCTGCCCAATGTATTAACTTTTGCTTCGCTGCTGGAGCCATATCTACCTCATTAAAAAATCCCTTTGCCTTTCTGTTTGGAATCATTTCTAGATGAGTGGTACAGGTTTGTTTGACACCAAGCTTTCCACATACCAAGTCAACCGTCTTTTCTGCCATTAATCGGAAGGTGGTTAACTTTCCTCCCGTAATCGTAAGGAGGCCGTCCAACCCATCTCTTTTTTGATGATCGATTAAGGCCATCCCTCTTGAAACATTTCTGCCGCTGGAATCATTTGTAGAAGATTCTTGATACAGTGGACGGCTTCCACTATATGCTCGAATAAGGCGCATATCATGGATGGAAGGAATCAACTTCTTCCCTTCCTCCAGCATCCCTTCCAATTCCTCGCGGTTTAGGGAAAAATCGTTTGGATCTTCTACATTTATTCCAGTGGTACCAAAAATCGTCACATCATGTGCCGGTACAAAAATATCTGCATCACCAGGTAAACGTAAACGGTTAATCACCTGTTTATTAAATCGGTGGCTAAAAACCGCGAGCATTCCTTTATTATTAATGATGTGAAAAGGGATTCCGACTTGTTCAGCAATTTTTCCTACCCATGGCCCTGCGGCATTGACGACGAGCTTTGAGAAAATCTCCTTCTCCTCCCCTGTAAAAGCATCTCGAACCCGGACTCCCATCACGCGATTTTCTTCTATTAATAGATCCACAACCTCATGATAGGTCAACACTTTTGCGCCGTGTGCAGCAGCATCTGCTGTAACGTCTAAAACCAATGTAAAGCAGTCAACAGAACCATCAGGCACCTGATAAACCGTTTGAACCTTTTTATTTAAATACGGTTCTTGTTTTAATGCTTGTTCAATTGGAATTTCCACTGCGGGTATTCCGATATTTTTACAGGAGGACAACCATTTTTGAACATAGCTATCATCATCTTTCGGTACTTTAACGAATAAACCACCTGTTTGTTCAATCGAACCAGGAACCGTTTTTTTCAAAATGAGGTTTTCATGATAGCTTTCAATCGCAGCTTCCTCATCACGGACAGCATATCTTGCCCCTGAATGAAGTAAGCCATGATTTCTTGTTGACGTACCATGCCCAAGGTCTCGCTGTTCGACTAAAATGGCTTTTATACCGCGTAAAGCCAAGTCACGAAGGACTCCTGCCCCCGTCATTCCTCCACCTATAACCACAACCTCCGTCTCAAACCTTTCTCCCATTATGTTCCCTCCTATTTTTAAGGACGCAAAAAAACCATAAAAACATACAGGAAGAAGCAATGCTTTGGTCCCAATGTTTTTATGGCTGTCTCCGAATCTCCGAGCCTTTTATTATGTTTTCTATGTTAAGCATACCAAATATTTTCGTTTTACGACGGTAAATAGGTGGAGAAATTTTGAACTTTACGTGAAAATGCCATTGAATTTCGCCAAAATCACACCTTGACTTTCCAAATATATTCAAAGAAAAGAATATCTCAAGTACCGCAAAATGTTCGGAATGGACGACTTGATTCCGGGGGCAGAGTACAGTACTCATCCTGTTCCAGAGAGTAGGCAAAAGGGTCTGAAAGAACTTGAAGAAGCTGTTTTAGCATACTGTAATCCTCTTGTTTCACTGCAGCATCTAAGGCAGCCTCTACCCGATGGTTACGGGGAATGACTGCAGGATTACTATTTTTCATTAAATTTTGAGAGAAGTCTTTTGTTTCTTTCTGCCTTTTTAGCCTCGCTTGCCACAACTCATGCCACTTAACAAATTCCTGAGTCCCAAAAAGAACGGTATCCTCTGGCTTACCCAAAGTTAGCGCACGAAAAGTATTGGTGTAATCCGCACGATACTTTTTCATCATACTGAGCAGATCGTCAAATAGGGATTCATCCTGCTCCTCCGCATTAAAAATACCCAGCTTCGCCCTCATTCCTTCATGCCAATTAGATTTGTACAATTCACCAAATTCCGAAATCGCATCTTCTGCTACTTGGATTGCCTTGTCTTGATTTTCGTTCAACAACGGCAATAGGGTTTCAGCTAATCGTGCCAGATTCCAACCTGCCATATAGGGCTGATTTCCATAAGCATACCGTCCCTGTCTGTCAATCGAACTGAAAACTGTTGCCGGGTCATATGTATCCATGAAAGCACATGGACCATAATCAATCGTTTCTCCACTAATTGTCATGTTGTCCGTATTCATAACTCCATGGATAAAACCAACCAACTGCCATTTCGCAATTAACATAGCTTGACGCTTGATTACAGCCTTCAAGAGGGAAAGATATCGATTCTCGTCATGATTCACTTCTGGATAATGGCGTTCTAGTGCATAATCAGCCAGTACCCGGATTTCCTCATCACTGCACCATTTTTCAACAAATTGAAAGGTACCAACACGCAAATGACTGGCAGCCACACGTGTAAGTATGGCACCAGGTAACTCGGTTTCTCGTATAACTGGCTCACCCGTTGTTACCACTGCAAGAATTCGGGTTGTGGGAATACCAAGGGCATGCATGGCTTCACTAATGATGTATTCACGAAGCATTGGTCCAAGGGCAGCTCTTCCATCACCCCCTCGTGAATAGGGGGTTCTACCTGAACCCTTGAGCTGAATATCAAATCGTTCACCTTGTGGATTAATTTGCTCGCCAATTAGGATGGCTCGCCCATCTCCCAACATCGTAAAATGTCCAAACTGATGCCCAGCATAGGCTTGAGCAAGAGGCATAGCTCCTTCAGGGATGCGGTTTCCAGCAAAGACCTCTACCCCTGCATCTCCTTGTAATGTTTCTTCGTTCAATCCTAATGCTGCTGCCAATGGATGATTGAAAATGATTAACTTCGGTGAGCGTACAGGTGTAGGATTGCAGCCAGTGAAAAATGCTTGCGGCAGCCGTACATAGCTATTGTCAAAATTCCATCCTGCTTTTATGATTTCTTGGTTCTTTTTCATTTGTTCTCCTTTTCTTCTTATACCTTTTCTATCGTGTTACTTTTTATGATACCCTTGAATTCTGCCCATATAACAGTTGGTTCACTACAATAAATAGCGTAATTAGAGCTCCAAAGCAAATAAAATGAATCACCTTAATTTTTGTCATAAAATTGTCTTGGACCCTGTAAAATCAATTACAATATGTGAAATACACCCTAAAATAAACCAACTTGTTAGTATATTTTAATATAAATGATAAAACTAATGGTAACTTAATTCCGGTAATGAAAGTTGTAAAAAAATATTTGATAAGAGGTGTAAAACCGATGAAGAAATTCATGAAAGGAATCATGATCACACTTCTTTCTATTGGGCTGTTGGTCCCTTCTTTAGAATCAAAGACATATGCTGACTCACAGCCAGGTGATGTCATCGTAACACTTGGGCAAGATTTAACTCCTTCACAAAAGCAGACTGTTTTAAACGATATGGGTGTGACCGAAAGTAGTGCACAAATTGTCTATGTAAATAATAGCGAGGAACATAAATACCTATCCCACTATATCCCAGAGGCTGAAATTGGGTCGAAGACGATTTCTTGTGCCAAAATCACAGCCGGAGAAAAAGATAGCGGATTAGTGGTTTCCACTAAAAACATTACCTACATCACCAATGACATGTATTTAAATGCATTATCAACTGCTGGAGTCAAAGACACGAAGGTTTATGTAACGGCTCCATTCCCTGTAAGCGGTACTGGAGCCTTGACAGGAATTATTAAAGCATACGAAGTGTCAAGCGGAACGACCATTAATGAAAATCAAAAACAAGTGGCGAATCAAGAAATGGTCACCACCGCTAATCTAGCAAAGAACATCGGCCCGGAAAAAGCCGCACAATTTATGAAAAAAGTAAAAGAAGAGATTAGTACACAAAACCCGCAAACTGATGCCGATATGAGTGCTCTTATTCAAAAAGTAGCAAATGACATGGGTATTAGCCTAACAAATGATCAGCTAAATCAATTAGTCGATTTATTTAACAAAATAAAAGGTCTTCACATTGATTGGAATAAAGTGAGTCAAACTCTTCAATCTGCCAAACAAAAGTGGGAGAACTTCGCCAATTCAAAAGAAGGAAAAAGCTTTATTGACAGCTTTATTGCTTTTCTAAAATCGATTATTAACGCAATTGCATCATTGTTTAAGTAGGATTCATAGAAAATAGACAAAACGGTGCATCGCGGTTTATCAAATTGTCGAGAAAGGGTTATTTTTCTCGACAATCTTTATTTTGGTATCTAAACATCCTCTCAGTGACCGAAACCTTTTTTAAAATTGGAAAACGGGATCTAAGACATCCCCTCAGTGACCAAAACCTTTTTTAAAATTGAAAAACGGGCTCTGAGCCGTCCTCTCAGTGACCGAGCCTCTTTTTAAAATTGAAAAACGGGCTCTGAGCCGGCCTCTCAGTGAGAGATTATTTAGGTGCGAAGTTTGAGTAAATAAAATAAAAGGCTGCCGAAACTTTTTCGACAGCCCGACAAAACAGTGTGTCGCGTTTTGTCGTTTTAGTATTAGGTTTGGGGCAACGTGTTTTTTTTGAATGATGTTTCTAGGTAAATGCTAGCCAATTAGAGGGAATTGCTCATGAGGTTTCCGTACCAATAGCCTCTACCACAAATCCTTTTAAAACAACTCCATCTGCTCCACTTCACCAAGTCTTTCCAGGGCTTGGGGTTCATGGTCCTGGAAGTAGGCTTGGTGCAGCTGTTTCACTTTTGTCATAATTTGTTTGTTCGAATCCTCAGCTTTTCGTAAACGACAACTATAAATAATTGGGAAATAATCTCGTAGAAACTTTCCTTCTGCATGGGCAGTTAAGGCGATTATTTGGAACCCCAATTGTTCTGCAATAAAGAATACTGGATTTAGCACATGATCACTAGATGCTTTTCCAAATGGGTTGTCCATGATGACAACACGGTGTCGCTTCATATTGGCTTCAATATGTTTTTGTTTTTCTGCCACATAATTAAGGATGCCTAGAAAAAGGGTCATATTTTTACTCCACTTTTCTCCACCAGACCAAACATTCGTTTGTTCCCAGGAGTAGGATCTGGTTGTGACCTGATTATCATTGGTAACCTTACGACATGTTACTTTCATCATTTCATTATTCATCACAACTCGCATTAGCTGCTTCGACTGTAACCATGTTTCAATTTCTTTTCGAACTTTCCCGAAATCCTCTACTCCATCTGCATTTAAAAATTTGTCAGAGTCTAGCTGTCCTAAAATCCATTCAATGTACTTGCGAATCCTGCCTTTTCCTTCTTCCTCTGTCCATTCTGGGATCGAAAATTTATAAATTTCCTTCCATTTATCCTATACTTTGACTTTTGTCTTTTTCGGAATTAGGTCCAGCTCCCCGGAAATCGTTCGCAAATGAGTATTAATATGAGTCACAAACTGCTCTAATTGTTTGTCATGATTGATAATACTTGCTTCATTATATTTAATCGCTGTCTGAATTCTTTTTTGCATATGGGATTGGAACTCCACTACCTCTTTATATGACTCTTTGCTCTCAATCCCTTGACGTGCCATTTCTCTCATTTTAACATTCGTAATTTTATTTTTACAGAAGACCTTGAAGGCTTCTTTCGCTCGTTCGACTATTTCCCATTCCTTTGAAACCTTTTCTTTCCCCTGCTTTAATTGAGTCGTCACATTTTTCACGAATGCCACTCGTTCATAAGTAAAATCCTGAATATCAAGTTCGGATAAAACAGAAGCAGAAACGGAAGGTCCTTTAAAGTGATGGGCCTCTTCAAATCGATCTAATTCATAAAAGGCTGCTCTAATCGATTCAGATTCCTTGCCGATCCGTTTCTGTTCACGAAGAAGGAAATCCTGCTGGTTTTTTAATTGCTTCCGTTCCACCTTTAGCAGATCTTGTACTTCAGATAAGGACGCTCCGAACGTTTCCGGGTCTTCGCTCGGAAATGATTCATGGAATTTATCAACTGCCATTTCCAGCACTTTTTCCTGTCGAATTGTTTTCTCCTTGCTTGTAGTAAACTGCTCTCTTTCCTTTTCAACCACCTGTTCTAAATCTTTCATTTTTTCACGGAAATAGGAGATTTGTTCCTTTCCATTCGGAGGAAAAACTAACTCTTCATTTAATGATCCATGAATCAAAACCATTTCTCCCAAGTCTTTCGTAACTCGGTTTAATTCCTTGTTAGAATGGTCAAGCTGTATTTGAATTTCGTTTCTCGTGCTTGATACCTTACGTAAAGCAAAATTAAGCTCTTCACGTTCCTTTTTTAAAATAGTTCTGGACTTATTTGTATATTTAGGAGTTACGGTTTTGACCTCAAAATAGATTTCATCTTCTATCAATGATTGATAATAATAATTCTCATCCCTTTCTCTCTCTTCTACATGTTTCTTTTCATCTGTTAGTTTACTTATTTGCAACTCATCATTTTTGATAGTACGGTCATATTCCTTCATTTGCCCAACAAGCTGTTCTTGAATCTTCTCTAAATCCAAATATTCCTTATTCAAGTGGAGATATTCATAGGCAGCTTCAGCCTTGCCATGTAGGCCATTGTATTCTTGCCTATACGTATCAATTCTTTCCTTTTGGGTAGTAAGCTTATCTTCCCATTCGAATAGCTGAAGCTGAATTTCCTTTTGCTTTGTATTCAATTTTTGTATATTTTGAATTAGTTCAGCCAAATAATCCTTCCGACTTTGATATTCTTCGTAAGGATATTCTCTTATGAAGCTCTCTAGCTTTTCTGCCACCTGATTCCACACTTGCACTTTTGCTTCAAGTTCTTTTCGAGCATTCGTTGCTTCCTCGGCACGATTCTTCATGGTTTGCTTCCATTGTTGAAACAACGTAAAATTTTGATTTTGATGCCAATGATTGGGGGTAATGAGGGAGGCATTCTGATTCTCTCCCTGGACAATAGCACGTGCTTCTTCAATCGTGAGGACTTCGACCGGAAATAGTAGTTCGTTATCAACATTTTTTATTTTCCGCTTCAGTTCGTCCCTTTCCGTTTCTGTTGTAATTAACGTCATCGGCCAAAGAGGATAATTCTTGATATTTTCACTAAAAGAATCTTCTATTGACTGGATAAATTGAATACCAGTTTCAAGTAAATGAAATTGGTTGCCCCATTGCTTAACCTGTTTTTCAATAAACGGATCGGCAAAAAATAAATCCTGAGTTTCGTAGTCATCCATAAATCGGCGGGCAAGCCGTTCTTTATGCAGACAGGTTTCTTTCTCCTTGTTCAGCCGATGGATCGTATCATGAATTTGTTGTGTAAGAGAATCCTGCTTTAAATAGATAGAATCAATTGCTGCCCATTGCGTTCTTAGTGCACCCACTATTTCTTTTACTTTTTCTTGGGCACTTTCTGCTTGTTTGATTTCTAATAGGCATTTAATCCGTTCATTTTCTTTCTCTTCTTTTTGCTTAACTAGACTTTCTCTTTGATTCTTCCCTTCAGTCATCATTTCAGAAAGCTGTTTATTGTCATTTTTCAATTGAACCATTTGGTCATCTAAAAAGACAAGGCGTTCCTCCCATTGTTTGACAAGGTCTTTCACTGACTCTTGATCTGGATTAGAAAGGATTCGCTTTTGAATTCGATTCATTTGCTGGCTTAGGCTGCCCATATTCCCAGTATTGTTATCATAGATACGATTAACTTCCTTAAGCTGGTTCCTTAATGTTTTTACTTGTGATTCATATTGCTTGACATTCTCTTCAATCGGCTTCCTTTCTATTTCCAATCCATGCTTTCGTTTTTGGCTTTCTTCCAATTCATGTAGAAAATAACCTAAAAGCTCTCGACTGTTGTCTTCTAAGTTTCCTTTTATTTCATGAATATCCTCGTCCTGGTCAAGCGTTTTAAGCTGATTTTTTAAAATTTGTAGGCGATCTTGCTCTTCCTTCAGAGCCTTTTTCAGCTCCGCATATTTTAAAGAATAAAAAGAATTCGTTGCATAGGATAAGTCTTCCTTGGCCACAGTAAGATTATTTGTATATTCATTAAGCTCCTTTTGCAGTGCTTCAAATTGTAATTGTTCTCTTTGAATCTCAAAAGAAAGCAGTTTCTTAAGATAATACCTTTCTTTTACTTCCCAATCATTCATTTTTGATTGAATAGATTCGAGCGAAATCTTATGATCCTGTTCTTGATTTTGAATGAGATTCAGCACCGCTTTGGCTTGTTGTTTCTTTTGATCGTAAACCTGCTGTTCTTCATATAAGCCTTGATAGGTCAAAACATACCGATTCAATTCTTCATCAATTGCTTTATTTTCTTCGATTTGTTCCTTTAGTTCTTTATACAATTTAAAACTTGCACGGTGCTTCTCAAATGTATCAACAAAGGTGTTTTGGTCATGACCAGCAATAGCGCTTTCTACTGTTGGTATAAGAAGGCGATCAAATAGCTGGGAGGTTTGTTTGCACTCATCAAAAAATGCCTCCACCCCACCTTCTGTACTATTGATTTTCACAATGCTTTCCCATTCATTCGCTATAATGTGATACTGTTCTTCAATATGCCGCTGAAAATCTTTTATCGTTGAAAAAGTTTGCGCATTCATATACTGTTGGCTCATTTGTTGATAGTAATCGGAAATTTCTCCTCGGTCTGCAGGACGGTTTGAGTCATTTCGAACAAAAGGAATTCCTTCAATGCCATTTCGGTCTCCTGCCTGATACGGATACACATAGCGGTATGAACCTAATCCATCCTTTGTTAAGAACAGACTCACGCAAGTCACCAAATAGCGACGAGGATTTTCAGATAAAATCCATTCAATGGCAATATGGGCTGGATAATTATCGAGCTGAAGAGTTTGCCTAATTTTTCGAGCTGAGAGGCTCGTATGGGGAATAATCGCTTGAAGTGCCGTTTGAATAAAGACTGTTTTTCCGCCACCATTTTCTAGTAAAATAGCTCCATTGTAGCCATCAAATTTAAAAATCTCATCATTATAGCGTTTCATCCCGTCTTCATAAACAACATTCGTAAAACGAATTTTACTGATTGATGGCATTCTCTTCTGTCTCCTCCCATTTGTAGATAAACTCCAAAATTCCTTTGTTATACTCCACATCCATATAAAAGCGTTGCACAATGGTTTTTGCTTTTTCCGTTAAAATCACTTCATTATTTCCAATCTCTTCGATTAGTTCCTGATCAATTAGGAATCGCTTGGCTGTATCCATAAAACTTAAGCGGCTAATGGTATTTCCGCTCTGTTTCTTTGCGGTTTCCTTGATGTCATTCATATCTTCCCATTTTTCAATAATCTGCTTCCAGTTATAAGAAAACTCTCTCTCTCGTTCCATCAGCTTCTCATCCTCATGTTCCATAAGAACATTAATCCTTTCATTAACTAGTCGCGCCCAGTCATCGATTCGAATGAAATCTCTCGTTGGCTCCAATGTTTGATAACTGTCATAAAAAGCACCGAAAAGGACGATTGTCGTGAAATAGAGCAAATAAATATCTGCATTTGTCGCCCCTGATTTTAAATAAGTTCTTTTAATATAATCATTGTTTACGTGAAAAGGAGAAAGCTTTGTTTTGGGAATCATGTAAATTTTGTCTCCCGCGAGGATGACGACACAATCCACATGATGGGCAAAGCTATCTACTAAACCACGAATTGAATCATCAGCTATATATAAAGACAGTGAATCTGCTCCTGCCTGATTATCCCGGGCTAAAAGTGTATAAAGCTCAAAAGCCTGCAACACTTTATTTTCGCTATAATTCATCTGTTAGAACCTCCTTTAGGATAATATCCATATTTTGAATGGAAAAACGGTCTGTTACGTGTAAGGTTTCTTTTCGTTCCAGAATATGTAACGTTTGATCCCCTAGCTGTGTGAATGCGTCATCCATAATGTGAGTTTGTTCCTCTTCAGTTGATTCTATTTTTCCCGAAACAATGGGAGCACGTTGGTGTAAAACAATCCAAAAGTCATAGAAAAATCGCTGATGTAGGAGAGACTCTTCCCTTTCTCGCACAAAATCGATTACATCTGTCAGCTCTTTACAGCCTTTATAAATGGCTTCTACTAACAACTTCATGACAGAGCCATAATTTTTCCTTAAGTGTTCCTGATAGTCATTTTCGCTCTGATTGCCAATCTTCATAAAGCCATAATCCACCTTTTCTTCCCGTTCCTCACGAATATTTTGCTCAGCAAAAACTGAAAACGGTGACCAGCTTTGCTCCTGTTGTATATGTAAGAAGGGATGAAGCAAACCTTTCATGGCCTCCAAAGGAAGCGGCATTCCTATGACTCTAGCATTAATATCCTGATCAAAATTAAAAGCATCAATCCCTGTATAATATAAGGATTCTTGAGCCGCCTTTAAGGTATGATTCTTCAGCTCAATACTTTGTTCAAGCAATCTAGAGTGTTCATAATGAACCTCTTCCAGTTGATTGGTGATTTCAAGTATATAACTATAGGTCTTTTTTTCTATTTGATGATAGTCCTTCTCATACAATCGATCTTTGGTTTCCCTCACAAATTGCCTTAGCTCTGAAAACTCTTCATTTTCTCTTTCCAATCGAATATGGATATCTTCTAATAGCTGCTTATACCTACTGAACGTTTCTTCAGAGACAATGGTCCGTTGAATCTCATGTCTAAGCTTAATCATCCGTTCATTAAGAGTTTCAACATCAATCCGCATTTCATTAATTTGGCGGAGTGCTCCTCGAAATTCCCCTTTCTCAAGCTGTTTTCGAAGAATTAATTGATTAATTGATAGTTGAAATTCACTATAAAATTCCTTTGTGGCGAAAATTAGTTCTAAGCCATCCTCGTCCAATGTGTAAAATTGGGTATTGGTTTTAGAATCAAAGGTCTTGGCTTTAAGCAGGGAATACTCCAGGCTGCCTTCTTGCCAAGTCTCCCAATCATAAAAGGAGTAGGACCGTTTTTTTCCGTGTGTTGGACGAAATGTTTCAATAATCGTCGAGGCAATGTCTTCACAAGCCTGTCCATCTAAATGGTATAAAGGCTCTGTTACCTTTTGCAAAAACGTTGCCACATCCTTTGTCCCAACCTTATGATTTCTCATAATTTTTTGTTCGAAAAAGAAAAGAAGTGTAAGCAACCCGAGGCCTTTCATATCCAACGGTTTCTCTTGCTTGTCTTTTACTTTTTTACGATCCAGCTCATAGAGCGGGTCAAATAAAGCCAGACGGCGCATCCGCTCCTTAAATCCAGATGTAATATCAGAAATTTCATTTAGTTCCATGAAGAACTCCTCCATATATGTTGCAACTCACTTGTTTTTAAAACCTCTTGTGGATAATAATGTCCCCGCTCTAAAACAGACCGAAGTTTCTTCTCGTCATCCTTCGTAAAAAAACACATAAACGTATCAATCGCATTTTGATCCATTCGCTGATTCGTTTTTCCTTCTAGCGAAGGCTTATCCAAGCAGGCTTGATAAAAAGGCATAGCAAGCCGTACCGGAACCCTTTCATTTAAACGATGCCAAATAAAGATGCCAGAACGGTCTATGTCACCAAAGTAATAAAAGATATGTTTTCCATGTGGAAGTGGAAGCTGCCGATGAAATTGCTCTATACTATGAATAATTTTATTTCCACACCCATAAATCACAGTTGAAAAATCCGTATCTGACAGAACATCGACCAACCCTTGAAAAGTCGTTTTATTTTCCACGATAAGATGTTTTTGTTCCTTATTTTGGAGTACAGCGGGATTGATTGCAAACATTAAAGGATCGGAAACCGGAATGACTTTCATCACTGCCCATAATCCGACTCGTTCCAATAATTCTTTTCCTTGTTTTTCGCTGATCCATTTTTCATCACCAACAAGCTCCACACTTCGCTCAGGCGCAGGTACCTCACAATGAGGAAATCCAGATGTTTCAATATATTGATGAATTTTTAATAAATAAGGGAGGTCTTGCTTCCACTCTGTGGGATCTAATCCAAAATAAGAATCCAACTGTATCGAAGGATGTAAATGGAGGCGATATTTTTTTAGTTCTTCCTGATATTCTTTTGTTAATTGTTGTTTTTGAATGCGGTATGTATAGGCTAGGGAAGGGGTCCGTCTATTTCTCCCTTTGGACTTCACCATCTCTAATACACCTTCATCTTCAAAAGTAAGAATAAGCTCAGCAAATTGTTCATAAGAAAGAGAATGGCTCGGTATCCATGTTTCCAGATCTTCCACATCAATTGTTTTTTTATTATATTTTAATAGCCCCTGATTCAGTATTTCTCTCATAACACCAACCCCAATAATTTACAATCTTCTACTTTCATTCTACTAAAAACGCCATCATTCGTCAGTAGGGAATATAAAGGAAGTTCCAGAAATTTATTAAATTATGCTTTTTATTAGGAAGCTTCAAAAAAAATACGCCTTATGGCGCAAAATTCATTTACTTTGAATAATGTTGATTGTTTGTTTTCTCATTACCCATAGTTGATTCATGTTTCATTTTTTTATCTTTCCATTGGTCATACGTTAGTCGACCAGCCTTTTCATCGTTAAGGTATCGGATATAATCCTTTCCATACATGTAAAGCATGTATAACACCTCCAGTCTTTACTATATATGTATGCGTTTACAAACATTAAAAACACAAATATAGTAAAAATCCACTATGGAAGTTGCCTTAACTTTTGAAGCTGTACTTATTGCAACAATTGTTGCTATTGAAAGTCGTTATATATTTGAAAGAAATAGTCACCGAAGCTTGGTAGGCAGGATGGCTATTTCTTTTTGCTTGTGATATACCCACCTATCCCATTTATCTCCTTCCCCCGCGCTTCTTGAAATCCTCATCAATGCGTTCCTTCCAGTTTTCGGAAATTTTACGACTCGCTCGAAGAGAACTCACTGTCTCACTTAAAACTTCATAATTTAGTAGGGTACCCTCACTATCGGCATGATAATTGGTTGCTCTGTCTTTGCCGATACCAAATTGCTCCGCGGTGGCAACAGCATCGATATTTGCCCCTAGAAAGATAAACTCCCAGCCGTAATTGCTTTTTTGATGCTCAATCATCTGTCTGACTTTTTCATAAGTAAACTCTCTACTGGCATTTTCCATGCCATCAGTGGTTATGACGAACAGAATATGTTCAGCTTTTTCATCTTCTGATGTTCGCTTTTGAACATTTCCGATTTTGTTGATAGTTTTTCCTACAGCATCTAATAGTGCTGTACTGCCTCTCACAAAATACTCATTGTCTGTTATCGGTGCAATCCCTTTAAGGTTAATGCGATCATGCAGCAATTCAAACCTATCATCAAATAGGACAGTAGTGATAATTGCTTCCCCTGGCTCTTTTTTCTGCTTTTCAAGCATGGCATTGTAGCCTCCAATCGTGTCACTTTCAAGGCCACACATTGAACCACTTCTATCTAGAATAAAAACTAGTTCTGTTACATCTTTTTTCATCATGGTATCCTCCAATCATTTTGTGATTTAAGGATACCATTTTATATTTGCAAATCTGTCGCATAGCTGGCGACAATTATTTGGGCTAAACGCCCAGAAGTTTCTGGTCAAAAGCAAACAGAGCCTCATTTATTTCAAAAATATTGTAATTGCCTTCATCAATAAAATACTCGATGATAATATCAAATTTGCTGCTATGGGAAATGGCAAAGCCTGCCTTATGCAACAGGTCTTTCGTTTCATCCAGGTTTAACTGCAGTGCGATGGCTAGAGCAATTGCGGTAGTCTTACTAGGCTTGTAATGTAGATCATTCCGGATTTTTGAAAAATGCTTTCTATCTATATTTGCCTTTTTATACGTTTCCGCATCTGTCATGCCTTTATCATCAATCAAACGCAGTAGCATCTGTGAGAACGTATCATCCATGTGCTTTATTACATCCTCAAGGCTTCTCTTCCGTTTTTTTGCAGGTGCAGGTTCTTTCATAGAGAAAAGCATTGGATCATCTGAATAGCTTTCTTTCAGTTCGGGTTGTTCTACAAATCTACGATTAAAAGGCTGATCATCTATGTACTTATCATCAATATATTGCGTAATGGAAGAAAATAATTTTTCAGATAACCTAAATGCGGCCTTATCATACACAACAAGAAATACAGTCATCTCATTCCTAAGCAAAAAGTCACCGATTACCGAAATCGCTGTTTTCAATGCTTGATCCTTAGGGTATCCGAAGGAACCCGTGGATATCAATGGAAAAGCAACACTTACTAGATTATGCTCTTTCGCTAATGTAAGAGAATTCTTATAGCAATCCGCAAGTAGCTCTTCCTTGTTGTTATTACCATTTTGCCAGACAGGTCCAACCGTATGGATTACATACTTTGCTGGCAACTTGTAGCCTTTTGTTATTTTAGCTTGCCCGACTTCACAACCACCGAGAGTGAGACACTCTGCAAGTAGCTCCGGCCCTGCAGCGCGATGGATTGCTCCATCAACTCCTCCCCCACCAAGCAAAGCTGAGTTTGCCGCATTGACAATTGCATCAGCATGAACTTTCGTGATATCATTTCGGATTATTTCTAGTGGCATAAAATAAGTACGCCTCCCTTTTACTCTTCGAAATTGCTAGGATATAAGTTATAGAAATTATACCAATATTCATGAATGAATGGTGGTTTTAGTCGCAATTCCGTTACCAATCAAGCAAAAAAACAGGAATGGTTATACCCTTTATCATAGCAAGTCATTCATATAAAAAAACGCACTGTCCCAAAAGGAATCCACTGTGCGTTTTTTTGAAAAACGGAAAACATGACATTCTATGCAGGTACAATACACTTCCACCATAATAAGGAAAATTTTAAAATTACTTACCCAAAATACGAATTTCCTTTCATTCCTACCCATACATCTGAATTTTCCATTTGACTTGCAATTTTTAGTAACCAATCTTCCTTGCCTTTTGGTGCCATGATTTGAACACCCAGTGGCAAGCCTTTTTTTGTTAGATGGACAGGTACGCTGATTGCCGGCTGTCCAGTCAAATTGGCTAATTGGGTAAATGGTGTATACGTTAAACTTGCTTCAAACATATCGTAAACCAGTTTCTGCTGTTCCTGTTTCGTTAATTCGCCGACCTTCATTAACTCTAGGATTTCCTTTTCTTTGTGGGTGAGATCACTTACTTTTGGTGCAACACTTGCCGTAGCAGGCGTAATGTATAAATCATAGGTCTGATGGAATTCAGCCATTTGCGCGGCCGCTACATCCCATTCTGCAAGGCTTTGCGTAAATTCAGCAGCCGTTACTTGTTTTCCGGCAACAGTTAGGACCCAAGCCACAATTTCCATATCATGAACGGTAATCTCCCGGCACAGTGCTTTTTCAATAGAATCCACCATACCCGCCATTTCACCGCAATTCATAATATAGTAATTTTGCATCAAGCGGAGCCCATCCACTTGATTAGTCTTTTCCTCAACTATATGTCCTTCATCCTCAAGCCATTTTACTGTTTTATGAACTGCAATAACTGCTTCTTCACTAACCGGTGTTCCGACAGGTGAAACGGTAGTATAGGCAATCCGGAATTTTCGTTTGGAGCCTTTTTTCAGTTCGTTTAAATAGCCCCCCTCAAAAAGTGGTGTTTGAAAAGCTGCTTCCGGCTGTATAACTTGCAAAACATCTAGGAGGGCGGCACTGTCTCGAACGGAACGGGTTAGAGCAAAATCAATAGACGCTCCTTGCCACTGCCTGCCGACTCCCGGGCCAACAGGTGTCCTTCCTCTTGTAGGCTTTAGGCCAAATAATCCTGTGAATGAAGCAGGTATGCGAATAGAGCCTCCGCCGTCACTGGCGCCGCCAATTGGCACAATACCAGCAGCCACACTTGCCGCAGTCCCGCCGCTAGAACCGCCTGGGGAGTACTCTAAGTTCCATGGATTTCTTGAAGGAC
Organism: Bacillota bacterium; assembly: GCA_030705955.1. GTDB lineage: Bacteria > Bacillota > Bacilli > Bacillales > Cytobacillaceae > JAUZPL01. Next base: position 41,924 of record JAUZPL010000036.1, read on the forward strand.
CATGAATCTCTGGCTCGGTAATATTTTTAAGGCCAAATTCAGGTGTATTAGTATGCCCAATAAATAAAAAACCTGCCTGGCGAAGTCGTGCAACAAAGTTCGAATCTCTTTTGGCGATATTTTGTTTAAATAATCTAGATCCTGATGTTAAAAGCTCACCTTCAACCGCTTGTGAAATATCCTTTAAGACAATAGGAACCCCTGCAAAAGGCTGTTCGCAGATGCGAAGCTGTTCTATTTCTTTCATTACTTTTTCTTTCCGGGTTCGTACCACCGCATTTAACGAAGGATTAACTTCATCCAACCGATCGAATGCAAGATTCACGAGTTCTTTTGGCGAGACCTCTTTCATTTTGATTAAATTCGCTAAATCAATCCCATCAAGGGTGGTGTATGTAAATTTATCCATTTCCGCAACCTCATTTTCTACCATTTATTTTGACTCATTTCTACCATATTATTTTGACAAATACAAACAAATTATCTTACAAGGGTTTACGTTCTGATTTTTAAGCTATACGCATATAAAAAGAAATGGAGAGGAGGAAGATTATGGGAGAAAAAGGATGTATAAAATGTGGTAGCACCAATGCAGCTACAAAAGAGGTGGCCATGACGGGCACTGGTTTATCAAAGCTGTTCGATGTCCAGCATAATCAGTTTACGGTCGTTTATTGTAAAAATTGTGGATATGCGGAGTTTTATCATAAAAAATCTTCTACTGCTTCTAACCTTTTAGATTTATTTTTTGGTCAATAAACTGATACGGGCTTCGGGTGCATCTCTCACTGACCGAAACCCTTTTTGAAATTGGAAAACGGGCTTTGAGACAGCCCCTCAGTGACCGAAACCCTTTTTGAAATTGGAAAATAGGCTTTGAGACAGTCCCTCAGTGACCGAAACCCTTTTTGAAATTGGAAAATAGGCTTAGAGACAGTCCCTCAGTGACCGAAACTCTTTTTGAATTTGGAAAACGGGCTTTGAGACAGTCGCTCAGTGGCCGAAACCCTTTTTGAAATTGGAAAACGGGCTCTGTGACTGTCAATCAGTGACCGAAACTCTTTTTGAATTTGGAAAACGGGCTTTGAGACAGTCCCTCAGTGACCGAAACTCTTTTTGAATTTGGAAAACGGGCTTTGAGACAG
>JAUZPL010000037.1 GCA_030705955.1 Bacillota bacterium
CTTGTGTCGTGAAGCGGTGAATCTATGTAGAGAAGACCCAGTTTTGTGTAGTGATTGCCTAGTTTTGTGTAGCAAACGGGGTAGTTTGTGTAGTGATAAATGGTTTGTGTCGTGAAGCGGTGGATCTATGTAGAGAATACCCAGTTTTGTGTAGCGATTGCCTAGTCTTGTGTAGCAAATGGGGTAGTTTGTGTAGCGAAAAATGGCTTGTGTCGTGAAGCGGTGGATCTATGTAGAGAAAACCCAGTTTTGTGTAGCAAACGGAGTAGTTTGTGTAGCGAACACCTAGTCTTGTGTAGCAAACGGGGTAGTTTATGTAGTGATAAATGGCTTGTGTCGTGAAGCGGTGAATCTATGTAGAGAAGACCCAGTTTTGTGTAGCGAAAGCCAAGTTTTGTGTAGCAAACGGGGTAGTTTGTGTAGGGATAAATGGCTTGTGTCGTGAAGCGGTGAATCTATGTAAAGAAAACCCAGTTTTGTGTAGCGAAAGCCTAGTCTTGTGTAGCAAACTAGCAAACGGGGTAGTTTGTGTAGCGAAAATGGGCTGTGTAAAAGAAACTTTAGGTTTATATAGTATGGAAACTATTATTAAAGTTTACGTAAATTTTACAAAAAAGTTAAATCGTAAATAGAAGAATCATACTATAATGATAGAAGAATCGACATCATTATCAAAAGTAGTCGAATAAATATTTACTAGGAGGAAGAAAATGTTTCATTTTTTAACAGCAATCTTCATGGGGATAGTTGAAGGGCTTACAGAATTCCTTCCAGTTTCATCAACAGGACATTTAATCTTAACTGGGGATTTATTACATTTTAATGGAGATATAGCTAAGACATTTGAAATCGTTATTCAATTAGGTTCCATTCTTGCAGTTGTGGTAGTTTATTGGAGAAGATTTGTTGATTTAATTGTGGGAGTTTTTTCAAAAAAGAATAAAAATGGTTTAAATCTTTTACATATTATTTTAGCTATGCTTCCAGCAGTTATTATTGGTCTAGTATTACACGACGCGATTAAAACTTATCTTTTCTCTTCCACAACAGTTGTCGTTGGGTTAATTGCGGGTGGTATTTTAATGATCTTAGCTGAACAGAAAAAGAGTGCACCTTCCACTGTCACCCTTGACACACTAACATATAAACAATCATTTTTTATAGGGCTGTATCAGTGCTTAGCCTTATGGCCAGGATTTTCTCGTTCCGGCTCAACCATTGCTGGAGGCTTAATAGTTGGAACCAATCATAAGGTTGCAGCGGAATTTTCATTTATTGTTGCAGTTCCTATGATGATTGCAGCTTCTGGTCTTGATTTGCTAAAAAGCTACAAAGAACTTTCATCACATGATATTCCATTCTTTTTGGTTGGATTTTTGGCTGCTTTTATTGTTGCATTAATTGCTATCAGGGTTTTCTTAAATTTAATCTCAAGAGTAAAGCTAAAGCCATTCGCCTATTATCGTTTCATTTTAGCTGCAGTGTTTATTCTGTATATGCTCTTTAAATAATATAAAAAAGCTCATCCACTATTTTAATTAGAGGATGAGTTTTTTTCTCGGAATTTTTTCCAGAAGGGATTTCTAAAAGGTGAAGTTTCTTGGAGAAGAAAATAGGATTAATAAATTTGCTTAATACCTGATAATCGAATTGAAATAGCTTTTTGCTTCTCATCCTTTAAAGAAAGTATCTGTTCATTAAGATCAAGTCGATAAACAAGGCCTTTGCATGTTTTTATGTCTCCATTTTTATAATAATCAATGGTAATTGGGCTATTTTGTGTAAGCTTTTTCAAAAACATATTTTTTCTCCTTTCTTTTATGTGATTAATATTGATTATAGAGGTTGAATTTAAAGAGGGGATTAAGTAGTTGTTAAGGAAGTGTAAAAACTTTGTGGAGATTTATAGAATAAAAAGCTACCCATTACATTTCTATGATTTGCTATACAAATAATCTTTTTTTACACTTTAAAGGTATGAAATAAGTGGAAAATAAGGAAAGTATACAGATAATTGTGTTAATATGGAAGAAAGCTTTATTTAGTTAATAGTTTTCTAATTTTGTATATTATCTTCCATTCATAAAGAGGTGCGGAAATTGGAGGTATTTGTTGGTAGTCAGCCTATTTTTAATCGGGATTCCAAAGTGGTTGCGTATGAGCTTTTATACAGAAATAATCAAAATAAAAATTATTATGAAGGACTTGATGGGGACCAGGCAACAACAGAAGTTATTTTAAACGGATTTTTAGGAATTGGTATAGAAAAATTGTCAAACCGGAAGAAGTGTTTTATCAATTTTACTGAAAATTTATTAATACAAGAAATTCCTACCTATTTCTCATCAGATCTGATTGTAATTGAAATTTTAGAAAATATTTTGCCAACTGAAAAATTATTAAATGCATTAAAGAAATTAAAAGAAAAAGGTTATAAGATTGCCTTGGATGATTTTGTGTTAAAGAAAGAATACCTACCTTTTTTTCCGTTTGTTGATATTATTAAAATTGATTTTTTACAAACAAACATAGAAAAATGTAAAAGAATAATTGAATTATTTAAGGGTAAAAACATAAAGTTTCTTGCAGAAAAGGTTGAAACTCCTGAGGATTACCATCGTGCCTTTGAGATGGGATTTCATTATTTCCAAGGATACTTTTTTAGTAAACCTAAAATTTTAAAGGGAAACGATCTGAGGCCAAGTTCCCATCAATACATGTTCATATTAAAGGAAATTGATCAGCCAGAGCCGGATATTAATAAAATCTCAAATATGATTGAAAAGGATTTAGCTTTAACCTATCGTTTACTTAAACTGATGCATGCACCTAGATACCAGTTTCAAAATAAAATTAATTCTGTGAAACAAGCCATTGTTTTAATTGGCCTGCAAGAAATGAAAAAGTGGATTACTGTTATGATGCTTTCTAATCCATCTAGTTCATATTCCGAGGAAGCTTTTCGGCTAAGCTTGGCCAGAGCCAAGTTGGGTGAGTCAATTGGTGCAATGAAGGTAGAGTCTACATCCGAATACTTTTTACTTGGATTGTTTTCCTTGATCGATACATTACTGCATCGTCCAATGGTAGAGGTTTTAAAAGAATTGCCATTTGCGGATAGTATTAAAGATGGATTGTTAAATCAAAATACTGATTTTGGTAAAACATTATTATTAATAAAGGCATTAGAAAAGGCGGAAATGAACCGGATTTTAGAATTATCAAGTGAGCTAGCCTTAATTCCAAATGATGTTTTTAGCTTTTATTTTCAGGCACAAGAATGGTCCAATCAAATATTGAAAGAGCTACAGGAGCAGCAAGTAAACGTAATATAGAAGGACAAACCAAAAGCAAGGAATGCTTTTGGTTTGTCCTTTTAAATTTCAATAATAATAGGAATAATCATGGGCTTTCTCTTTGTTTGCGTGTATAAATATTGCCCAACGGATTTTTTAATATTTTGTTTCATAATATTCCATTGGTAAATATTCGCTTCCTGTAGATCCTCTATAGTTCTTTTAACCATACGGTTAATATCTTTTAGGAGATCTTCGGAATTTTTAACAAAAACAAATCCGCGTGTGATTGTATCAGGTCCTTGAATAATCCTTCTTTCTCTTTTACTAAGTGTTAAAACAACAACAACCATCCCATCCTCTGAAAGCTGTTTACGATCCCGTAATACAATATCCCCTATATCGCCAACTCCCATACCGTCTATATATGTATCACCAGCAGGTACTTCTCGAGTTTGGCGTGCTATCCCGTTTTCAATATCTACTACATAACCATTTTTAATGATAAATGTATTTCCTTTTTCTACCCCAACAGATTCAGCTAATGAACGGTGATGATGAAGCATTCGGAATTCACCATGAATCGGTATAAAATACTTTGGCTTCATTAGTGTCAGCATAAGCTTTAGATCTTCTTGATAGCCATGTCCAGAAACATGCATACCTGTCGAGCTTCCGGAACCATATATGACTTTGGCCCCTAGTTGGAATAAATTATCTATTATTTTGGAAACATCTCTCTCATTCCCGGGGATGGGTGAGGCTGCTAAAATGACGGTGTCACCAGGATATACGGCAACATCTCGGTAGTTTCCGCTGGCCAAGCGAGCAAGGGCTGCCATAGGCTCGCCCTGACTTCCGGTGCAAAGGATTGCAACTTTTTCTGGATCTAGTTTATCGACTTCATTTGCTTCAATAATCATTCCTTCTGGAACATTTAAATAACCTCGTTCAATTGCTATAGAAACTACATTTACCATGCTTCTTCCTAGTAATACAAGCTTTCTATTTGTCTTTAAAGCTGCTTCAACAACCTGTTGTACTCTATTTACATTGGAGGCAAAGGTTGATATGAAAATTTTCCCGGTGGCTCTCATGAATGCCTCAACCATATGGCCACCTACTGTTCTTTCGGTCGGCGTTAACCCATTTCGTTCAGCGTTTGTACTTTCAGACAAAAGGACCAAGACACCTTTATTTCCGATTTCAGCCATTTTATGAATGTCTGAATGTTGATTATTTTCAGGTGTTAAGTCGAATTTAAAATCCCCGGAATGAACGACATTGCCCTCAGGAGTATGAAGAACAATTCCAAGACAATCAGGAATACTGTGACTTACTCGAAAGAAGGATACTTCTACATTTCCAAACTCAAGCTTTGATTCCGAATCAATGGTTATTAGTTTGGTATCTCGCTTTAATTTATGCTCGTCTAGTTTCAATTCAATTAAACCAAGTGTAAACCGTGTGGCATAAATGGGGACATTTAATTTTCTTAATAAGTATGGAATACCGCCTATATGGTCCTCGTGCCCATGTGTAACAATCAAAGCTCTAATTTTATCTTTATTTTCTTCTAAATAGGTAATATCAGGGATAATTAAATCAATACCTAATAAGCTTTCATCTGGAAATTTTCCTCCGCAATCAACAATTACAATGTCATTCAGATACTGGATAACATACATGTTTTTACCAATTTCATTTATGCCCCCTAAGGCAAAAATAGATAATCGATTTTCCATTTTCAAACCCTCCCAATTAAAACATTCATATTTTAAGTATTCCCATTTGAATTTTCATTATCAATATAGAAGGGATGAAACTAGTAAGGGAGAGGAAAATATGTCAGTTTGTATGCAATTTAAATGAATGGTAAGGCAACTCTTGTAATGGAAATAAATTTTTTGAAAAGTTTCTTGCAAGCCCTTTTAAAATAAGGTATAACTCATTTGTATGTTCTTTTGGTTTGATTACTTATAAATAAATTGATTTCAAATAATAGAAAGTTATTATGGAGGAGTGTATTTGTGAATTTTTTTACAAAGTTTTCGTTGAAAAACGTTGGGTTAATCTTTATTGCTATTGCTTTAATATTTGGGGGAGGAATTTATTCTGCATCTACCATGAAATTAGAGCAGTATCCGAATGTAGATATTCCTTATCTTTCATTTAATGTCATATATCCGGGTGCCACCCCTTCCCAAGTTTTAGAGGATGTAGGTAAACCGCTTGAGGATGAGCTATCAAAGCTCGCAGATTTAAATAATATGTATGTGATTTCTTCCGCGAACAATGCAAATGTCATTTTGGAATTTTCAATGTCGGCAAAAATGGACAAGGCTGAGTCAGATGTTAATGAGGCAATTGCGAAGGTAAAGCTACCAGACACAGCAAAATCATCTGGTGTTCAAAAACAAGGCCCTACTGCTCAGCCCATTTACTTATTTGCTGTAAATGGAAATGGGGATACTCTTGACCATGTTCAATCTTTTATAGAAGATAAAATTAAACCAAACTTGGCAACTGTTCCAGATATAGCCGATGTAACAGTCTTTGGCACAACAGATAAGCAGGTCAATATTAAGGTTGATCCCGATAAACTAAAACAATACAATTTAACGCTTGATAAGGTGAAGCAGGCTATCCAAGCAAGCAATTTATCAGCTCCAATTGGTCAAGTGTCTATGAATGATAAGGTGATGGCAGTTCAAGTAGGAAAACAGCTCTCTTCCTTAGATGAAATTAAAAATATTTCAATTATGAATATTACTCAGAACACGCAAGGTATGCAGGATGCATTTTCTTCTATTGGAGACGGCTTTAAGCAAATGGCAGGCTCCATTGGTAATCTTGGGAAATCTGTAGGGATGACATCAAAGCAGACTACTTTATTGCAACAGGAAATTCTAGTAACCAATGGTATTAGCCAATTGGCTGGACAGCTACAAGCGGATCAAGCAAAGCTGCAAGCAATGATGAGTAATCCAGCACCTTCACAGGATACTGCTCAACAGGCCCAGGCATTAAAGGGAAAAATGCAAGCTGAACAAGCAAAGCTTACACAGCTTAAAGGAACACTAAAACAACTTCAAACAGGAATTGCCCAAATTAGTAAAATGAATGAAGAGAATCTTTCCTCTATGGAAAAGGGAGGAAAATCCGCATCCATTCAATCTGCACCATCAACAAGTACGAAAACAGGAGTCACGATTTCAGCAGTTAAACTCGGAGATATTTCAACAGTTGCGTATGAACCTGGTGACCAGGCAAACATTACAAGGTTAAATGGAAAAGAAGCTTTAGTCGTGGCTATACAGCCTAACATTGGTGCTAATATTGTAGATATCGTAAAAAATGTTAAAGCACAATTAAAAGATGTTAACCTTCCAAAAGGATACACCATTTCCACCTTACGGGATGAATCAGTCGACATTAACCAATCTGTACAATCTATGCTTCGCGAGGCCGCATTTGGTGCACTTTTGGCGGCATTGGTTACATTGTTATTTTTGCGTAATATTCGAACAACTATTATTGCCTTATTATCTATACCATTATCAATTTTTGTAACGATATTTATTATGAAACAGATGGATTACTCCTTAAATATGATGACGCTCGCCGGAATTGCTGTTGCGGTAGGACGTGTGGTTGATGACAGTATTGTTGTTATTGAAAACCTATACCGGAGAATTCTCACTTCCAAGAAGGAAGAGCGGGATGCCTCATTTGTTTTAAGTGCTACAAAAGAGGTATCATCAGCGATTACTTCTTCAACCCTTACAACCATTGGAGTATTTATTCCAATGGCATTTGTACCCGGTATAGTGGGAAAATTTTTTGCTCCATTTGCCTGGAGTGTCGTTATTTCCATTGCATTTTCATTAATCATAGCTGTAACGGTGATTCCTGTTTTATCAAAATTGTTCCTTTTAAATTTAAAGCCTGTGGAACATCGTGAATCTATTATTCAGAAAGTATATAAAAGGGTACTTGATTGGTCATTGCACCATAAACGGATTGTCATTGGAATAAGTATTTTATTGTTTGCAGCCTCTATCCTATGTGTGAAAAAGGTTCCTATTAACTTTTTCCCAAAAGAGGCATCAAAATATTATAATGTTTCAACTGATATGCCAGTTGGTACATCCATGGATAAATCAAATTCAGTTGCAACAAAAGTAGAAAAAGTGCTTGAGGATACAAAGCAGGTAGCAAATTACCAAACAACCGTTACAGCTGGCCGTTCATCTATCCAAGTCACTCTGAAGAAAAATGCTGACACGAATAAGTTCGAAAGCTATGTACGAAAACACACAGACAATTATGGAAAAGACTTTGTGACAACAGTTAATGCCACAAGTATGAGCCCTGGTGGTGGTGGACTTGTGATGGTTGTGAAGGGGGCAGATACAAATACCCTAAATAAAGCAGCTGCGAAATATGAAGATGCTATTAAAACAGTTCCAGGTGTTGCAGAGGTTACCTCCAATGTGAAGGCTGTGAGACCGCAAATTCAGGTGAATGTTGATAATGACAAGGCTGTTCAACATGGCCTTTATCAAGGTACAATAGCAGGCGCGGTTCGGGATATGATTAGCGGCTCCACCGTTTCGAAGGTAAACTTACATGATAAGTCTACAGATGTGGATGTCGAGCTTGATGTCGGAAAGCTAGATTCCTTACAAAAAATTGGGGACCAAAAGATCACCAATGCCCTTGGAGATGATGTGACCTTAAAGGATATTGCAACGGTAGAAGAAACAACAGGTCCAACGTCAATCCAACGCTTAAATAAAACAGAGTACGTATCCATTAACGGTAAATTTACTTCAAACAATAGTACTCAAATTCAGAAGCTGATTAAACAAAAGGTATCCGGCATAAAAGTAGGAAAAGGGATAAGCTATTATTTTGAAGGAGAAGCCAAATCAATAAATGAAGGCTTTACTAACATGTTCTTGGCAATTGGCATAAGTATTATTCTAGTCTACTTAGTAATGATTGTGACATTTAGTGAAATGCTTGCTCCATTTGCAATTCTTTTCTCTTTACCGTTCATATTTGTTGGTGTTATCTTTGGATTATTGTTAACAGGGGAATCACTTGGTATGCCCGCGCTGGTAGGGGTTTTAATGTTAATCGGAATCGTTGTTACCAATGCCATTGTACTTGTGGACAGGGTAAAACAAAACGAGAAATCAGGAATGAGTACGTTAGATTCCTTAATGGAAGCAGGCTCAGTACGTATTCGGCCAATTTTGATGACAGCTGTTGCTACAGTTGGATCGCTCATTCCTTTGGCTCTATCGACTGAAGGAGGTTTAATTTCCAGGTCATTAGCAATCGTTGTTATTTCTGGTTTAACATCCTCTACATTACTAACTCTTGTGATTGTGCCGGTTGTTTATTCTATTTTAGATAAAATAAGAAGGAAGCTATTTAGGGAAAAACAAACAGAGACTTCTCTTTAATAAGAAAAGGAAAGACCGGGTCAATCCCGGTTTTTCCTTTAAGGAATGAAATCATGACAAACACGATTACCTATATAAAAGAATGGCAGCAGGCTCTACAGAATGAATTGACTTATTTGAAAAAATACGGAAGTAACAAACTAAAAGTGATAAATGGAAGATTGATTAAAGAAGACAGTACCTACACCTATTATTTTGAAAAAGTAGGAAACATTAAAATACCAGTTGGTGCACAAACAAGACTTGAATGGGGAGGAATCAAACAAACAGGAAGGATCCTTTCTTCTGAAGGGAATGGGATTTTGCTTGCTTTAGACAAATCAATTGGTGATTTGATTCCAGAAGCTTATTTATTTCATGACCCATGGGAGCTCTTGGAACAGCTTATCGAGCGTTTTGATGAAATAAAAAAAAGAAAGATTAAACGATTACGGATAAAAAAATTAATGGACCCTTCTATGCCTTCAAAGCACCCAACTGAAAAAATTAAAAGTAATATTCATGATCTTATTTTACGATCAAAATACAATCTAGTTACATTTGTTTGGGGACCCCCTGGTACAGGGAAAACGTATACTTTAGCACGCGTTGCTGCAAATAAGTATTTTCAAGATAAACGTGTCTTACTATTATCCCATAGCAATCAGGCCGTTGATGTACTCCTTGGAGAAATATGTACCTTTCTTAAAAAGAAGGATCGTTTTCGTGAAGGAGATATCCTAAGGGTTGGCTCTAATTCAGGTGAGGCACTTTTGGCACATGAAGGCTTAACAGCCAATCAACTCATTGAAAAACAGGATCCGATTCTTGTGGAAAATTTAAATCAATTAATAGAAGAAAGACGTGGATTAAAATACGATATTTCTAGATCATTTAGCAAAAGAGACTCTAAGTACTTGTTAGAGATTGAAAATAAAATTTCAAAAATAGGCGAGAAAATAAGGCAAAAGGAAGTTCAATTTGCAAAGGATGCATTTATTGTAGGAACTACACTGGCAAAAGCTGCAAGTGATTCATCCATTTTTGAAAGAGAATTTGATGTTGTCATTCTAGATGAGGCAAGTATGGCCTATGTACCACAAGCGGCTTTTGCTTCAACACTTGGAAAACGGATTATAATTTGTGGAGATTTTAAACAATTGTCCCCCATTGCATCCTCGAAGGATACTCTCGTAACAAAATGGTTAAAAGAAGATATTTTTCATTGGGCAGGAGTTGTAGATTGGGTAGAAAAGGGAGGACTTCATCCACATTTATTTTTATTAAAAGAACAAAGAAGAATGCATCCTGACATTTCAGCGTTTACGAACTGTTATATTTATAAAAATTTAGTCACTGATCACGAAAGTGTTAGAAATAGCCGAAATCAGATTGTTGAACAAGCACCTTTTCCAGATCAAGCTTCCATTCTAGTAGATACAAGTAATACTGGAATGTTTTGTATGAATGAACGAACCTCAAATTCAAGATTCAATCTATGGCAGTTATTATTGTCATTTCAATTAATTCACGAATCCTATATTGGCGGTGCAAGATCAATTGGCTATGTTACACCATACCGTGTCCAAGCTAATTTAATGGAAATGTTATTGGATGAGCTATATCAAAAAGAGTGTGAGACAGCTAGTATTATGGCTGCAACGGTTCATAGGTTCCAAGGAAGTGAACAAGATATCATGATTTTCGATACAGTTGATAGTTTTCCGATGAATAGAGCTGGGATGCTACTAACTGGTAAGGACAGTGAAAGACTGATCAATGTTGCCATTACTAGAACAAAAGGAAAATTCATTCATGTATCAAATCAAGGTTTCATTCGAAAACATATTTTTCAAAGAAAAACACTTGCCCAGCTTGTTCACCATCAGGAAGCACATCATCAAACCATACGAAACAGTCAAATAGGGGCATGGATTAAAAATCAGCATCCAAAACTTCAATGGATGCATGCAAAAAAATTAGTGAGGGTTTTTCAAGATATCTGTTTAGCACGATCTTCTATCATCATTTCTATCCCTGAAAAAAAACAACTATCCGATCAGTGGATGGATATGCTAGAGAAAAGAAATAAAAAAGTAGAGGTAACCATCCTGTTGGAGAAAGAAATTACTTTTCCCTTCGTGATAATAGATGATCATCTATTATGGCTTGGTTTGCCATTAGAAGGATTACTGGGTGCAGATCCGCCATATGTGGCGGTGAGACTGGATTCAGAAAAGGTTACAAATTATTTAAAAAAAGAAATTTATATAGAATAGAAAAAAACGTTCATTCTGTTTTCTGAATGATCGTTTTTTTAGGTTAACTAACTATTTTTCCTAACTTGTCAAAGGCAGCAATTTTATTTTCTACATAAGGGTCACTCTTTTATTTAAATGCCGGAAGATTGGTGGCAAAAGGATAAGTATGGTAATCAATCTAAGGGATTGGACGGCTACGACAAAGGTTGAATCTGCATGAAGAGCAATTGCAGCTGTTGCCATTTCGGCAACACCACCTGGTGCAAAAGCTAATATACAAGTCACGAGGGGAATATGAGTAAGTCTTGCAACAGCAATTGAACATAACAGCAAAAGGCAAACTAGACAAAGGGAACTGAAAAGGCCAATGATTATAATTCGCTTTAAGCCTTTGAACATATCCTTATGAACACGTGAACCAATGCTGGTACCAATTAATATTTGAGAAATGATGATTAGCTTATGGGGCCAGAAGGGTGTTATTGTATTACCAAATAACAACGTACCAAGGATTTGGATCATCATGGTGCCCAACATGCTTCCAACAAGCCAAGGTGCGGGCATTTTAATTTTTTTACCAATGATTACTCCAGCATAAGCCCCTATAACGATAACTGCAGTCCAAGCTAATGAGTGAATATCAAATAAGTCTTGATGAACAAAGGGCGTCGCTTTTTTTATTGGTTTATGATACAAACTTGCAACCAAGGGGACAATACCAACGACAAGTAAAATACGAAGTGTCTGAATGATGCTGACAATAATGGAATTAGCCCCGACTTCTTCAGCAATTGTTGGCATAGCAGAAATTCCCCCAGGTGTTGTGCCAAAGAGGCAGGTAGCCATACTGGCATTACTAAAACGCCAAAGGATTATTCCAGAAAGTATAGCAATTGCGATAGAGGAAACAAGCATAAACGCGATTAAAAGATAATGTGCTTCAAAAATACTCATAACGGTTAATTTAACATGTTGTCCAAGCTCAATTCCAAGGATGGCCTGTCCAATTTGACGCCATATTGGATGTAATCCTTTGTTTTCTTTTAGCCATTTAAATGGGGTGGAGTATAAAATACACGCTAAGATTAAGCTGCCTACCATCCATGCAATAGGAGCACCGGTTAAGGATAAAATAAAGCCGCCAAGCATACTGATTAAAATAAATGGGACATTTTTGTGTAATTCATTGATGTTGTTCATAATAGGTGTCATACTTCCTTTCAGAGGTTATGGCAATTTGCAACATTTTCTAAATAAATGGGAAGAAGGGTATCCGCATGTTAAATAAATATGGGTTGCTGTTTTTTTCAGTTTTATTATTTTTAAGTGGATGTTCTCAGGCACAAAAGAAGGAAACAGCTCCTGCACTGAAAAAAACAATCCAGCAAACAGTAGTAAAGGTTAAAATGCCGAAGATTGACCATATTTTGATTGTGGTTGAAGAAAATCGATCCAAGCAAGCTATTACACATAACCATTCTGCCCCTTATATCAATTCTTTAATGCAAAACGGTGCAAATTTTACAAATTATTATGCAATAGAACATCCGAGCCAACCTAACTATTTGGATATATTCTCAGGTTCTAATCAAGGTGTAACAAATGATTGGGTTCCTAAAACCACATTCTCTACAAATAATTTAGCAAACGAATTAATGAAAAAAAGATATACTTTTACTGGATATTCAGAGGGTTTACCTAAAGTAGGTTTTAACGGAGCTTCAACTGGAAGCGGAGGGTATGCCCGCAAACATAATCCTTGGGTGAATTTCAACAATATACCGAAAAAATGGAATCAGCCATTAAGTAGTCTTCCAAGCGATTTTTCTCAATTGCCAACAATCTCTTTTGTCATTCCAAATCTTCAACACGATATGCATGATGGAACAATAAAAGAAGGTGACAACTGGTTAAAAAAACATATAGATTCATATGTACAATGGGCAAAAACGCATAATAGCCTTTTAATTGTAACGTGGGATGAAGATGATCGATCACAAAACAATAAAATTCCAACTTTTTTAGTTGGACCTATGGTAAAAACAGGGCAATATATTGAAAATGTTAATCATTTTAATCTTCTTAGAACGCTTGAAGATCTTTATGGGTTATCCCATATTGATAAAAGTAAATCAGTAAATCCAATAACAGATGTTTGGAAATAGGGTAAGGTGCCATTGTAGATTGGCACCTTAAAAAGTTAAGCAAAAATTAAGCTTGCTATACTATTCTTTATGGTAAATTCAAGAGTTTGAGAGAGAGGAAGAATTCTAATGCGTACAAAGGTGCAAGTTAGAAAAGGAGTGAATTTAGTTCTAACAATATCAATGCTTGGAGCGGGATCATCACTGTACATACCAGCAGCATATGCTGCTGATAATGGAAATCCTCCACTTCAATCAGTTCAAGACACTTCAGCCAATTTATTATCTCGTCTTGAAATTGACGGGATTCAGTTTGATCAGTCATTTTCACAATTAACGAGTCAATACACAGCAACCGTTGAAAATAATATTGATAACATTCATTTACTGGCAGGAACAGATGATAATCAAATTACCATTATGATGAATGGTAAAGCTGTAACAAATGGTGAGGCTACTCCATATCAGCTTCAAACAGGAGAAAATATTTTTATAATAACGGTGGATGATGGAAAAAACACACCAAATACTTACACTGTTACCGTAAATAGAAAACAGAACAACAATAATCTTCTTAAAAGTCTACTCTTGTCTAAAGGAAAGCTTACTCCTACCTTTGACTCTAAGGTAACTGAATACCAGATTCATGAAACAAATGATGTGAAAAGCCTTATGATTACAGCTGAATCTGCTGAGAAGACATCTGTGGTTATGGTAAATAACAAGCTCGTCACAAATAATCAGATTTCTGTACCGATTCCAGTTGGAAAATCGGAAATTACTATTCTAGTAACGGCAGAAAATGGGGACAAGAAAACCTATACCTTAGAGGTAAATAGGGATGAGAATAAGACACCTACTTATCCAACTAATTCAAATGGGTCGGGGAGCACTCCAAACTCGAGTGGATCAAGCAAAACACAAAATTCAAATAAGTATGGCAATGGTGCCGGCCGTTCACAGGGTTCAACAGGGAGTTTTGGGAATGTTAGTTGGTCTGGAGCAAGCCAAGGAACATCACAACAGAATGCTGCTGCTGTACAAAAAGTGAGTATGGCTACTTTAGGTAAGGTAACTGTATCAAACGGGACTTGGAACAAAACCTTTTCCAAAGATGAGTTTACTTATCATGTTACGGAAGCCTCCGATGCAACCTCAGTTACATTAAGTTTAAATCCAAGTTATAGTGGGGCTACTGTTGCAGTTCAAGGCGGGAGCAATACGATTCAATTAGGTGACAATAAGAAAACCATTGTTCCAATTGTTGTTACCAAAGGCAGTGAACATAAAACCTATGTTTTGGTATTTGACAAGGATGTAAAAGAAAATGTAGGAACAGCTACTACAAGTGATGTCGTTGCCACAAGCGCAACTACAACTACGTCGACTACAACAGACAGAACACCATTTTCCTCAAATTCATGGAACGGAAGGAATAACACACAGTCCACATCCTGGTGGGGACGGTTAATAAATAGCATTAAGTCATTATTTAATTAAGTGCTAGGTAAAAACCTAGTACTTTTTTTCTGCAATATTATAAGTATTATGGTATATTTATATATAAAAATTTAAAGACTATTTAGTTTTAGGAAGGTGATGGTGTATGACAACAGGAGTTCAAAACAATGACAGTAATCTTCCCTTGCGTCGAGATGTCAAATTACTTGGGCAAATGCTTGGTGAAATTCTTGTAAGCCATGGCGGAAATGAACTTCTTGAAAAGGTAGAAAAAATTCGCCTTATATGTAAATCACTTCGAAATGAATTCGATATGGAAACATATAACGCTTTAAAAGAAGAAGTTTCAAATCTTAGTTCTCCCCTTAGAAGTCAAATTATCCGTGCCTTTTCTATGTACTTTCATTTAATTAATGCGGCAGAACAAAATCACCGAATCCGCCGCAGACGTCAATACCAGCTGCAGGAGGATGGGTCTGTACAGCCTGATTCCATCGAAAGTGCCATAAACTCATTAAAGGAAAATGAAGTTTCATGGGATATTATCCAGAAGGTATTGAATACACTGTCACTTGAGTTAGTGATTACTGCACATCCTACCGAAGCAACAAAGCGTTCCATCCTTGAAATTCAAAAACGGATTGCAAACATCTTAAAAAATATGGATAATCCGCTTTTAACGAATAAGGAAAAAACACAGCTCCAAGAAAGTTTGTTTAATGAAGTAACGATTCTTTGGCAGACAGATGAACTGAGGTACCATAGACCAACAGTATTAGATGAGGTTCGTAATGGGCTGTATTATTTTGACCACACCTTATTTGATGTGCTGCCGGAAATCCACCGGGAAGTAGAAGATTGTTTAATAAATAATTTCCCCGACAATCATTGGAATGTTCCTAACTTTCTGCGTTTCGGATCCTGGATTGGGGGGGATCGAGATGGGAACCCAAATGTAACCTTTGATATTACATGGGAAACTCTTAACAAACAAAGACGACTAATCCTAAAAAAATATAAGAATGTTTTAGTAGAATTAATGAAACGGTACAGCCATTCGACTACAAGAGTAGGGGTTAGTGAAGAGCTTATCCGTTCCATTGATAAAGATGAAGTAAGATTTTTAACTCCTGACAAAAGGTGGCCTGTTGAAACAGAAGTATACCGTCGAAAATTCGCTATCATCATTGAGCGATTGAAGAATGTTGGGAAATCAGAAATAGGATATAAAACAGCAGAGGAATTACAAGAGGATTTACTCGTAATTAAAAAGAGCTTAGTCCAACATCACCCTTCATCACATGAACTAAAAATGCTTCAAAAGTTAATTAGACAAGTCCAATTATTTGGATTCCATCTAGCAACACTCGATATCAGGAACCATAGTGGGGAACATGAGGCCGCTATTAGTGAAATTTTACGTAAAGTAAGGATTACGGAAAATTACAGCAAGCTACCTGAAGAAGAAAAATTAGAGATATTGCAGGGTATTTTAATGGATCCACGTCCAATTTTACTTTTAAATGAAGACTATTCAAAAGAAACTCAGGAAATGATTCATGTTTTCCAAATGATTAAAAAGGCTCATGAAGAATTCGGTAAACGTTCCATTTCAGTTTATTTAATTAGTATGACAAGATCCGCTAGTGACTTGCTAGAAATCCTTGTTTTAGCGAAAGAGGCTGGGCTTTATCGCTTACATGCTGATGGAACTATCGAAAGTCACTTGAATATAGCACCATTGCTTGAAACGATAGATGACTTATCTGCAGGACCAAGAATTATGGAATCCCTTTTCCAAATACCACTTTACCGAAATCATTTAAGGATTTTAGGGGATCAGCAAGAAATTATGCTTGGCTATTCTGATGGTAGTAAGGATGGAGGAACCTTAACGGCAAACTGGAAGCTGTACAACGCTCAACTGGAAATTCACAAAATGGCAAAGAAATATCAAATACATTTGAAGTTTTTCCATGGACGTGGCGGATCTTTAGGTCGTGGCGGCGGCCCATTAAATCAAAGTATCTTATCCCAGCCGGCTGAAACATTAGGGGATGGAGTAAAGATAACCGAGCAAGGCGAGGTATTGTCTTCACGCTACCTGCTTGAGGATATTGCATACCGAAGCTTAGAGCAAGCAACCTCTACTCTTTTAAAGGCAGCTACGAATGTTTCAAATGAATCCGAGCAGGTCCATCTTCGTGACCAACGATGGGTGGAAGCAATGGAGGAGATATCCAACGTATCATTAAAAAAATATCAATCACTTGTTTTCCAGGACCCGGATTTTTTAACTTATTTTAACGAAGCAACCCCACTTAGAGAAATAGGGGATTTAAACATTGGTTCAAGACCAATGAGCCGTAAAAATAAAAGTAAGTTTGAAGATTTACGTGCTATTCCTTGGGTATTTGCCTGGACACAAAGCAGGCAGCTTTTACCTGCATGGTTCGCTGCTGGAACAGGTTTAGAAAGCTTTGTTTCAAAAAGCAAAGAGAATGTAAAGCTGTTGCAGGAAATGCATGCTGAATGGCCGTTTTTCCGCTCTACGATTGATAACCTGCAAATGGCATTGATGAAGGCTGATATTACAACAGCAAAGGAATACTCATCACTTGTACAGGATGCATCAATAGCAGAAAGAATTTTTACCAATATTCATGAGGAATATAAACGGACAAAAGCTATTCTTCTTAAAATAACAGGGGACAGTGAATTGCTGGATCACACCCCTAACATTCAGGAATCTGTTTACCGACGCAACCCATATGTTGATCCACTTAATTTCCTTCAGGTTGAATTAATTAACCAATTAAGAAAACAAGAGGAACCAGATGAAGAACTTCTTAAAGAGGTCTTACTCACAATAAGTGGTATTGCAGCTGGACTCCGTAACACAGGCTGATATAGGAAAAGTCCCTTCAAAATTGGAGGGGCTTTTGTCTTTTTCTAAAAATATTTATAGGAAAGCCCAGATCTCTTGATAGAATAATATTAAGTTGGTATGTTGGAGTGAGCGACAATAATTGACTAAGAATGATTGAAACTAAACTTTCACATTAAACCCCTGGGAAACCAGGATTTTTTTGTATTTACCTTTATTTTAGTTTTAAAGTTATTATTGAACAAATTGTTAAAAAAGTGCTGTTTTTTACATTTGAAATATAATTGTAATATTGTCATAACTTTTCTGACAAATTTAGATGATATACTAGCTAAAAAGTAGGATAAATTGAAGTATCATTGTGATTTTTGTCATAAAACTATTAAATAATAACTATTTGAATGACTTGTTTACATAATAAAACGTGTCAAATTGCATGAATAAAATGATGGGGTTTTCATATATTCCGGTAATTTGTAGTTTGGCGTAATAGGAAAGCAGGAGATTCGATGAAAAAGAAGGTAGCTGCACTTAGTACGACAATCATGCTTGGACTTGGAAGTGTAATAGCTATTCCAACTGTAAAAGCGGATACATATAATAATTTGCAAGCCCAAAGGTCTGGAATTCAATCAGAAATTTCAAAAGCAAACAGTTCTATTTCTCAAGCTCAAGCACAGCTTGCAAAATTAAACGAGCAAATTAAACGCGTTGATCAAGCAATTATTGATAATAACAATATGATAGCTTCAACTGAAAAGAAAATTGGAGATACTAAAAATGAAGTAACACAGCTTCAACAGCAAATTACAATTTTAAAAGATAGAATTGCTAAACGAAATAATATTTTAAAACAACGGGTTCTTTCTTTCCAAGAAACAGGTGGAGATGTTAGTTACTTAGATGTATTACTCGGTGCTACTAGTTTTAGTGATTTAGTTGAAAGAATTGGTGCTGTTTCAACAATGGTCCAGGCTGATCAGGATTTATTGAAACAGCATGAATTAGACAAAGAAAATGTTGAAAAGAAACAATCAGCTATTGAAAAAAAGCTTGCTGACTTAAATGAAATGAAGACAGAATTAGTAGGCATGCAGGCACAAATCGCTGAACAAAAAACACAAAATGATGCTTTAAAAGCACAGCTTAAAGCTCAAGAAACGGCGGGCATTAATCAAAAATCTAGTTTGCAGCAGCAAGATCACGCTCTTGCTTCACAGGAGGCATCACTTCAGGTAGCGGCAAGTGATAATTCTGGTTCATCATTTACAATAAATTTAAGTTCTAATGTTAAGGGTGATGCAGGAACAGCAATTCGTGCCGGATATAAGTATATCGGAAATTCTGTCTATGTTTTTGGTGGAGGAAGATCCCAGTTTGATATTGCAAATGGTAGATTTGATTGCTCTGGATTTGTTCATTGGGCATTATCACAAGCTGGTGTTAGTGTAGGGTATAGTACTGATTCATTGAGGTTTGCTGGAAGCCAAGTTTCTCCTAGTGATATGAAACCTGGTGACCTAGTATTCTTTGATACTTACAAACAAGATGGTCATGTTGGGATATATATTGGTGGAGGACAATTTATTGGTTCTCAAGATACAACTGGTGTAGCAATTGCTGACATGACAAGCGGTTATTGGAAAGAACATTTTAATGGACGTGTTGTAAGAGTTTTCTAGGAAAATAATATTCTATTCATTTGGGAAGCAGGGCTGTTGATAAAATAGCCTTGCTTTTTTGTCTTTAAGAAATTATAAATTTTGAACGGGATTATGATATCTAGTTTTGTAATACAAGATGTTAGTGAACGTTTACAAATAGGTCATTCCATGTCTTTTTGAAATAATACATTTGGGAAACTTTTTTCCTTGTAGATTTTGTTTTGTATTTGATATTTGATACAATTCAGTTGGCAGATTCTGTCTGCCAACTAACCTCATTAGAAGTAGGAGAATGAATAACGAATGGATTTTTTTATTATTTTAAAAGCGATTATTTTGGGATTGGTAGAAGGGGTAACAGAATTTGCGCCGGTATCCTCAACAGGACATATGATTATTGTAGATGATATGTGGATTAAATCTGCCCAATATTTAACAAAGCATGCTGCTAATACCTTTAAAGTTGTCATTCAACTAGGCTCTATATTAGCTGTAGTTATTACGTTTTGGGACAGGTTTATCGGGTTTCTGGGGCTAGGACCGCTAGGTAAAGAAGGAGTTCAAGGAAATGGAAGGTTAAAGCTATTACCTGTTATTGTTGGATTAATTCCTGCTGGCATTTTAGGAGTGCTTTTTAACAATTATATTGATAACCATTTATTTTCAACTACTACAGTTTTAATCGGTTTAGTAATAGGTGCTGTTCTAATGATTTTTGCAGATCTTTTAGGCCCGAAAACTCCGAAAACGGAAACAGTGGATCAAATTACATATATACAAGCTATTACCGTTGGTCTTTTCCAATGTTTATCCCTATGGCCGGGATTCTCAAGATCCGGTTCAACTATTTCAGGGGGAGTATTAGCAGGGATGACTCACCGGGCAGCTGCTGATTTTACATTTATAATGGCCGTTCCGATTATGGCTGGGGCAAGCTTCCTTTCATTGCTGAAAAATTGGCATTACTTAACGGCTGCTGATTTGCCGTTCTTTCTTGCTGGATTCATCAGTGCCTTTGTCTTTGCTTTAATCTCCATCCGTTTCTTTTTAAAACTTATAAATAGAGTGAAGCTTATTCCTTTTGCAATTTATCGAATTTTAATCTCCATTATCATTTATTTTGTCTATTTTTAATTTAGGGCAATTCATATCCATAAAAAATTACCAAAAAAAGGAGAACCTTTCATGAAGGATCTCCTTTTTCTATTATGGATTGTGTACTGTATTTTTTCTGAAAAACAAACAAGCGTTGTCCTAAATAATTAAGGATGGTATAAAATCCAGTTCCAAAAAGGACTGCACCGTCTTGAGCATATTTTTCTGATAGGAATGAAAGATGAGCAAATATAAAGTAGGCTATTTTTTCTCCAAGATAATAGGAAATGAAATAGCAGGCCAAAATAACTGCTGCAAATCGAATCATACTTTTACCCATAGCAGCATCACTTTTGAAGGTAAATGTCCGATTTAAAAAGTAGCTAACACATGCACCGATTATATTTCCAAGGAAGGTTGAAATCCAATAGGAAAAGGAAAAAAGATGCAAAAAAAGGTACATAGAGGAAAGCCCTACTATGGTGTTAATGACACCAACTACTAGAAATCGGAAAAAGGAGTTATTCATTCATATTTTCTCCCTATTTTATAAAATGGCTCGCCCTTTTATGGTCTAGCTCTGAATATAAATCTAAATCGATGGAATAGCGTGGACGTTGTTTCGTTTCTTCATATATTTTACCAATATATTCGCCAATTAAGCCAACACTCATTAGTAAAAGACCGCCAATAATCCAAAGAGAAATCATGATTGAGGTCCATCCAGAATCAGCATGACCCGTAAATTTTGAAATAAGTGCATAAATTCCTGCTAAACTACTGATAAAAAAGGATAAAAAACCAATAAATGTTATGAAGCGTATTGGCTTAATACTAAATGAAGTGATTCCGTCAAATGCAAATGAAAGCATTTTTTTTAGTGGGTATTTTGAAACACCCGCAAAACGTTCTTTTCGGTCATAATAAACGACTGTTGACTTATATCCAATTAAAGATACAATTCCCCTTAAAAATAAGTTTTGTTCCCTAAAGCGTAATAATTCTTGAAGGGCACGTTTGCTTAGTAGACGATAATCAGCATGATTGTAGGTGACTTGAACACCCATTTTATTCATGAAACGATAAAAACCTTGTGCTGTAAATCTTTTGAAAAATGTATCTGTTTCACGACTTTTTCTAACGCCATAGACAATATCGTTACCCTCAAAAAATTTTATCATAAAATCCTTCATAATTGAAATATCATCTTGAAGATCTGCATCAATAGAAATAACACAATCCGACTGTCTTTCTGCTACTTCTAAACCCGCCAATAAAGCTTTTTGATGACCAAAATTCCTGGATAATTTTAATCCTTTAATTGATTGATTTTTTAGTGTTAGATTTTCAATTATAGCCCACGTTTTATCTTGGCTTCCATCATCTACATATAAAATTTTACTTTCTTTTGATGCCAATTGCTCATTAATGAGGAATGATAGCATGGAAGTTAACTGGTTCGTCGTTTCGAAAAGTACTTCTTCCTCGTTGTAACAGGGTACAACAACCGTAAGTACTGGTTTATTCATTTTTAAACCTCCATTAAATTTTTTGCTACATAAGTAAAAGGACTACTCTTAGATAAGAAAAGTTCATCTAAAAAAGAATTTTTCCAAAATGAACTTTTATAAGAATGCTATCGTCTTTTCAATCGTATCCTTTAAATTAGAAAAAGGCTCATTTTTCGGGCTATTTATTGTGAGGAGAAATGAAATGATGATAAATGGTAAAGGGAAAATCCTAATTCTCTCTGGAAGGTTTGGGGAAGGACATTTACAAGCAGCAAATGCCATTAAAGAGGCTGCGGGAATAGAAGCTCCAAATGTTGAGACAATCGTTTTAGATTTTTTTGAATGGGCTTATCCTTCCCTTTTTCCTATCAGTCATTATGTATATATGAAAGGAATCAAAACCTTTCCACAGGTTTATGGTTTTATATATCAGAAAACGTATCGAGATAATGTCTTTTCTAAAAAATTAAATTCTCTTTTTTCAATTGGAATAGGAAAAATGCTTTCATTGCTTCAAAGTGAAAAGCCTTCAGTGGTTGTCAGTACGTATCCTTTTACTTCAAGTATTATCTCAAAATTAAAGGAATATGGGTTAACAAATATCCCATTGGTTACCGTCATTACTGATCATACCCATCATAGTTATTGGCTTCACCCAAATACAGATCAATTTATAGTCGGATCAAATGAAATTAAGGAAAAGCTCATTAAGCTGGGCATACCTAGTCATATTATTTCTTGTACAGGCATTCCAATTAGAAAAAGATTTCTTGAAAATAGAAATCACGGTGATCTTTTTAAAAAATATGACCTTCATCCTAAACTTCCAACTGTTTTAATTATGGGTGGGGGAGAAGGTCTAATTGGTAAAGGAATTTTAAATTCAAAAGAATTAGAAGAGTACCCTAAAAAATTGCAGCTTTTAATTTTGTGCGGTCATAATGAAAAATTAAGACAACAACTAAAAAGTGAACTATTATTTTCGAAGCATTCTATTACCATTTTAGGGTACACTGACCATGTTGATGAATTAATGGCACTTTCAGATATCATTGTGACAAAACCAGGTGGGGTTACAACATCAGAGGCACTGGCAATGGAATTACCAATGCTTTTATTTAAACCACTGCCAGGCCAAGAAAAGGATAATGCCCAGTATTTAGTTAATGCGGGGGTAGCCGTACAGGCAAAGGATTCATCTGAGTTATTCTACGAATTGTCCAAAATGCTAGAAAATCCAATGATTCTTGCAAGGATGAAAGAAAATGCCGGAATGATTCAAACAAAGCAGGCTGCTTTTAATGCGTTGGGAGTTATCCATCAATCAATGCTAAACAGTGTTCTATTCTCAAAGGAATTTATTACAGCTGATACGTTTAAATCACATCGGCAAATAAAGAAATCATTGATGTTTTCACAAAGCAATTGATGTTTCATTTATATATTGAATCTGCTTTCCAATTATAAAAGGAAGGAAGGTTTTCATTGGTATCTGTCGGCATTATTCTACTATTACTTGTTATTCTTTACACCATTGTTCCTTATATGATAACGAGATGGGCCGGTTTTTTTGTTTACCAAAAAGGAAATGTATCTAGTAATATTGCCCTTACATTTGATGATGGTCCAAGTCCAAAATACACAAATGAATTATTGGATTTGTTAAAGCAGCATAAGATTAAGGCGAGTTTCTTTGTTGTAGGTTCAAAGGCTAAACAACATCCTGACATTATTATGCGGATGCATCACGAAGGGCATTTAATTGGTATTCATAACTATGTTCACCATTCGAATTGGTTTATGTTACCCCATAGGGTAAGCTGTGAGGTAGAAGAAACAGCCAAAGTAATTCAAAATATCATTGGTGTGAAGCCGGCCTATTATCGCCCCCCATGGGGAATGATGAACTTCTTTGACCTGTTTGCTCATAAAAAATATCACATTATTTTATGGTCTTTAATGGTTGGTGACTGGAAAAGCAAGGGCAGCAGTCGGAGAATAGAAAAAAGGCTTTTAAAAGGTACTAAACCTGGAGACATTGTCCTCCTGCATGATAGTGGTGAAACATGGGGTGCGGATGAGGATGCCCCACAATTTACAATCGAAGCTTTAAGAACCGTGATCAAGGAATTAAAAGGGCGAGGGTACACCTTTGCCAGAGTAGATGAAATGATTTCATAATGAAATAGTACAAAGAATTAGACCAAATCTAAAAAGGATTTGGTCTTTTAAAGTTTAGGCTTTGTTTGCATCATGACGAAGCCATTCAGTAAATTTATAATTTCCAAGTACCATTAGAAGTAATACCGGGTAGCACAATGCTGAGTACCACAATTTCCATTTTGAGTAGTAAAAAAATCCAGAACGTAAGGCAGCACATTCATAGGCTAAACAAAATACCGTC
This sequence comes from Bacillota bacterium, assembly GCA_030705955.1. Taxonomy (GTDB): domain Bacteria; phylum Bacillota; class Bacilli; order Bacillales; family Cytobacillaceae; genus JAUZPL01. The sequence continues at coordinate 24,180 of JAUZPL010000037.1, forward strand.
CAACTCGCAATATACAACATCTTATGTAATTTTGTTTTTTTATAAGGAAAATAATTTAAAAAAATTGCATTAATGGGTGGATATAAAAAAATAGGAAGAAACCCGGACCATTGATCACCTGGGGCAATATAGCCAAACAGGTTTAATTTCAAATCTAAAGTCATATCTGACATAGATTCGATTACAAGTGAGAATAATGAAGTAGACCAGATTTGTAGCTTAGAGATACGCTTAGGCATCCAGATTGCTATTCCATAAAATGTTATGAGTGATGCAATAAGAAAAAGTATGTTAAACACTCCTTTAAGCATTCTCTTAAGTAGTTTTGACTACTTTTTTGATTTTTATTTTCAGTATCACCTTAAAATTATAAGGAAAGGATCAAAGGAATAAAAAACAGTAAAAAAGCCCTCCAGATACAATACCAATTTTAATCATATTAGCATCCATAGGTGCATGTGCATAAAATGGGTAGTGCAACATTATGGAGGTGTGACGTTCAAAATGGTCTATTACAATCCTTATAAAAGTACCAATAGAGAATATGGTCCTGTTACAGCGTACACAGCAAACACGCCCATTTATGTAAATGGGGTTGTTATCAATACAGGGTTCTATCCTGTTCTAAATGTTCAAATGAGGAATGCACAGTACCCACTTCTGTATGTTCCAATATCAGAGTTTAGTAGGCTAGGAGCTAAGGTTATTTGGGATGAAAATCAAGCGGCTATTCGAGTATCAAGTGATTATCATCTCATACAGGCTCAAAACCAACAATTACGTCAAAGGATAGTGGAATTAGAGAAGAGGACTGCCATTCGAAACTTTAGGGCAAATGAACTTAATTGGCAAATGCATTACGGGGATCAGGGAAATACAAAGTATACGGATGCCACAGTGCCAGTTGATTTAACGTTAAGTAAAGATCCACTTCATAATGCTTCTTCTTTATTTAGCGTAGATCAGAATCAATTATATTCAGTTGAACGAATTGAGAAAAAAGTTCTTTCTGCCACCGATTTGAACACCAACCTGGAGAAATGGGATTTTTCTACCCCAAATCAAGATGTAATTCTTGATCTTATCTCAAAAGATGGAGTGGTATATGCTTCAACCATGAACACACTTTATGCAATCCAGGATAACGGTACCTCCCCAAGTACACTTTGGAGCATTGATACTTTTTCGAATCGGCTGTTAATTGACCAAACGACATTGTTTTATTACACAAGAAATACTGACAACACAGAAGGAATCGGTGCTGTAGATGCAAAAAGCGGTCAACAAAAATGGAAATATAACTTGAAGACAAATGAACAAGTTGCTGGAGTTTTTGCAGCTGGCGGAACCCGACTGTATGCAAATATACTAAATCTGGTTCAAATGACATCAAAAATGTATTCTTTTGATTCGTCTTCTGGCACTGTTCTTTGGACTTTAGATTTTCCTTCCGGGACATCCATCAATGGTGCACCTGTATATAAAGATGAAAACCTTTATGTAGATTGGAAAAATTCAACAAGAACGATATTTGCATTTGATGCTTCAACAGGAAAAACATTATGGAAGGTTAATCCGACCGGAACCTTTACACAGCCTCTCTCAGTAACAAGTGATACAGTTATTGTCCTTGATGAAGCCAGCATCAATGGGCTTGACAAAAATACAGGAACACAAAAATGGAAAACCATGTATGCTGACCAAATGGGTCCTGTGGGACCTCAGACTATTCAAGGATCAGACGGAATGCTCGTAGCATCTGACAAAATTATTTTGGAAAATAACAATAAAATTAAGTTCTATAATTCGTCTACTGGTCAATACCTTTCTTCCTCATTGCAGCTTTCCACCCCTACTGGAGGTGTTGGAGTGCGGCCAATTGGAGTTATTCAGGACACTGTTTTTGTAACCGAATCAAATCAAATCCTTTACACGTATGCAGTACCAAAACCTATTCAACCAGATACAGTAAAACCAACGGCAACAATTGCTTTGCCGGGAGTGAGCCAACTATCCGTACAAAATGGGAAAAATCAAATCCAAATTCCAATTACCACCAGTGAAGATGCCGATATGAACGTAACAATTGTCGATGAAAGCGGCTATGAGGTTCAAACCATTGGTTCGGGGCGATATTTGAAGGGAACATCTACTTTTTATTGGGATGGAAAAAATAGTCGGGGCTTTAATGTAAATCGTGGAAATTATCATCCAGTTGTAAAGCTGACAGATCTTGCGGGAAATCAGAATGTGTATGATGCAATGGACAAAGTCATTCAGATTACGGAAGGATTCGGCTTAACATTAAAAAATTCAAACATGCGTAGTTCAGCTGATACACAAAGTACTGTACTACGGACTATTCCGGCTGGTTCGGAAGTGACCATAACAGGGGAAATAGGTGATTGGTATCAGGTTAAATACAGCATTATCTCATCTGTGATGAAAGGATATGTCTATAAGCCGTTAATCAAAGAACCTTCCAATCAAGAGATTAACAGCATTGATAGTGCCAAAACAAGGAGCAATGCGAATGTTCGTACATCTGCTGGTACGCAGTATGCTTTAAAGGCGATGATCCCGATGAACACGGATATTAAAATTATTTCCGCATCAGGGGACTGGTATTTAATTGAATACAAGAAAGACACCATTTATACAGATCAAGGCTATGTAGCTAAATATATCGTAACACTACCAACTGTGTCTTATGTTGTTTACACAGTGGTTTCTGGGGATTCACTCTGGAAAATTGCTCAAAAATTTGGTGTAACAGTTGATTCAATCGTTAAAGCCAACAACCTTGACCCAAATCAACCTATTTATATCGGACAAAAATTAACCATCATGAAATAAAAAGGGTATTCCAATAGGAAGAAACAAAAGAGGAGTTGATAAATAAAATGAACTCCTCTTTTGTTTGAAGGTATAAAAGGGGAGGAACAAATGGTCATTTGATTTATTGTAATGCAATTAGTGAACCACCGATTGCTCTAGTTACGACAATGACCCAAGGTTGTAGTTTCCAAAACCTATTTTTTATATGTTTAAAATGATAAAATAAAAAACAAGTTTATAAATATATTAAAGGTGTATATATGGAAAAATACCATTTGTTTTTAAAACGCTTGTACATGAATTACACTGTAGGTTCTTTGGTGGCAGTGTTTGGGGTTGGAGCAATCCCGATGTTTATGTCATTAAGAATAAGTTCTAAAGATTTTCAGCTACTATTATTCATATTAATGGTTTCCACACTTGTCATGTTTTGTGCTGAGTCTATTTTCTTTATTCATCATTTAAAACCAATTAAAAGGGCATATGAATTAGAGTTTTTTAAGCAAGAATTCAATGAAAGAGCAATTCTACAATTATATAAATTCCCAAAATTAACCGTGGTTAGGATTTTAGGGCCTCATTATTTAGGTTTTTCACTAACAGCGAGTATCCTATCATATTATTTAATTCAGAACAATATTTTAAAGATTCCACTGATTTATATACTATTTGCTTTTATAGCATCTATTATTGTTGCCTCCTTGCATGCTCTCATTGAGTTTTACTTAACGTCAAGTACCATTCAGGAGGAAATAAAATATATACAAAATAGTAACGAGTCCCTTATTAAGTCAAAGGTAAAGCCTCAAGACAAACTTATCCCTATTCAAATCAAATTTAGAATTACAATTTTACTCACTGGAATTTTTCCTATCATTCTGTTTCTTCTTGCTGCTTTAGTAAAATTGACTGCATACCATGGAATGGATGTTATGAGTTTTCTAAAATGGGCAGCAGCCATTTTGATCATAACGATATTTTTCTCTATCGTTATCTCAACCTTAATGGCAAAAGATATAGAAAAGCCCATACATAGGCTAGAACAATTAATGAAAGAGGTAGAAGGGCAAAATTATTCAATAGAAAAGAATAATGTATATTTAGATGAATTTTCAAACTTGTTTCAGGGATTTAACCATATGATTTTAGAAATAAATGAAAGAGAACAAAAGAATAAATTATTAATTAATAGTTTTTTAACTGTCTTGTCCACAGCATTGGATGCAAGAGACCCCTACACATCCGGTCATTCCGTAAGAGTTGCAGATTTTTCTCACAAAATCGGAGTTGAAATGGGTCTACCAATGAGTGAAGTTGATTTGTTGTTTAAAACCGCATTGTTACATGATATAGGAAAAATTGGAGTTCCTGACCGTGTATTGTTAAAGGATGGGAAATTAACGGACGAAGAATTTGCCTATATCAAGGCCCATCCGGAAATAGGAGAAAAGATTTTAAAGCAGGTAAATCCGGAAAGTGAGATAAAAAACTTGCTTCCAGGTGTAAGGTCCCATCACGAACGTATAGATGGCAAAGGATATCCCGATAGGCTTAATGGTGATGAAATTCCATTGTTTGGGCGTATTATAGCTGTTGCAGATTCATATGATGCAATGACATCTGATAGACCTTACCGAAAAGGAATGCCACATTCGAAAGCAGTAGCAATCCTTTTGGATGGAAGTGGAACACAATGGGATTCGGAAATAGTAATTGCTTTTATACAATGTTTGGAGCAGACAAGCACATTCTAGACAACATTTCACTTAAGGAGTGGTATTATGGCTCGAGTTTTATTTATTAATGGTGGATCAGAAGGACATGTCAATCCAACTATTGGAGTTGTCGAAGAGCTTATTTCGCGTGGAGAAGAGGTAGTGTACTTTACGATAGCGGATTTTCGGGAACGTATGGAGAAGACTGGAGCTACTGTAAGAACAATTGATCGTGAAAAATTTATAAAAGCGTTTATCTTAGGTGGAAGAAATTATTTACTCGAAAGAATCAACGGTCTATTGCATACTGCAGATATCATGATACCTAGTGTTCTTGAGCAAATTGAAGGAGAACATTTTGATTATATTATCCATGATTCCATGTTTGGGTGTGGACGCTTACTTGCACAAATACTTAACCTTCCGGCCATTAATTCTTGCACTTCTTTTGCACAAACAAAAACAACATTTGATAAAATGCTGGAACATCTTTCAAAAAATATTCCATCAGAAATTGTTAAAACAATGAATGATGATTTTCAAAACCTGACAGCAAAAATAAAAGAAAAATATAGCGTTGAAATCCATACTCCTTATGAAGTTTTTTGTAACCCCGCACCACTTACAATTGTTTATACAACGAGGGAATTTCAACCATTTGGAGAAACATTTGACCAAACTTATAAATTCGTGGGTCCATCTATCACTTTTCGATCAACGCAAAATAACCTTGACCTTACTGCAATAAGGAGGAATAGCCTAATTTACATTTCATTAGGTACTGTTTTTAACCAAGCTTTGGATTTCTATAAGCTTTGTTTTAAGGTATTTGGAAACACAGATCATACCATTGTCATGTCTATCGGGGAAAAGGTTCAAATATCTGATTTGGGGGAGATTCCTAAAAACTTCATTGTCAAAAATTATGTTCCACAAACTGAGGTGCTGAAATACACTAGGGTTTTTATCACACATGGCGGAATGAACAGTACCAATGAAGGTCTCTATTACGGGGTTCCATTAATTGTAATTCCACAAAACGCTGATCAGCCGATTATTGCGGAGCAAGTAGCCAATCTGGGAACCGGTATTAAACTAGATATGCACAGCTTGACTGAAAATCGGCTACGTGAAGCAGTAGATCATGTGTTAAGCGACCAATCTTTCCATGAATCTGTTGCAAATATAAGTGAATCCTTTCAAAAGTCGGGTGGATATCGCAGGGCTGTTGATGAGATTTTCAAATTTAAGAAAGGAATATGAAAAAAAAACCCTTTTCAGGGTTTTTTTTATTTTGGGCGAGTATTTAGATCTTAATAAAAACAAACTGCTCCGATAATAATTAATAATATGAACAATACTACGATTAAAGCGAATCCTCCTCCGTATCCGAATCCGCCGCCATATCCAAATCCACCACAACCATACATAGTAATTGCTCCTTTCTTTTAGTTTATAACTTAATAAAATCCGCCTACAAAAGATGCTCCGATAATAATGAGTAAAATAAAGAGCACGACGATTAAAGCAAATCCACCGCCGCCACCAAATCCGACACCATCCATTTTTTTAACCTCCCTACTTTAACTATCTCTACATACTATGATATAAATCCAAATTTGGCAGGGCTCCTAAAAAATTTTGGTGGATGGGCTAAAGAAAAGAGCCGCCCTTTTCATGCACTCATAAGGTTCGGAGAAAAAAGTAAAATTTTCTTTTGATCAACGGCTGTGGGATGGCGACAAATTAATTCCTTTAGGTTTGGTTAAGAGGGTTTTCGTTTTGTGTTATTTAATTTTTTGTGAGATTACGTACTGGTGCCTGCATTGGAACAGAAGGTGGTTGTAAAAGATGAACTTGAGTTTCTCCTACTGTAGTATAACCAGCTGGAGGAGCCTCTGAAATACTACCAGCACCCACACCAATTTGCAAAACACCAGTATTGGATATAATACCGATTTTCAAAAAACGGATGTTGAATTTTTGTTTGAGATTATGATCCATATTAATCACCCACATTGATTATATGTGTTAGTGAAGAAAAAAAACCACTTAGAGTGGTTTTTTAATCGCGCATTGCTCCTGCCTCTCGGGAAGTCATTGATCCTTGTCCTTCGCTTACATCCTTTTGAATTTCCTCTTTTACTTTTTGCGCATTAGTTCCAGCAAATTCTGGTTTCGTAATTGAACTCAAATTCACTTTTGCTTTTTGGTCTTGTTGCATATAAGCCCACCTCAATTTATTGTTTAATCACTTTATTATTTACACAAAAATATTTAGGTATCCCAAGGAACCTGTTAGAAAAAACACCATAAAAATCAAGGATAAATTGATTTTAAAGAATAGAAATTTTATGTATAATTATAAATTAAAGGGGGTGCTTACAGATGGAGAATCATATAAGATTGTCTGGTACTTCTTCCACTCATGCAAAGCCTATTATTGGAAAGGCGATACTTTGCATGGGGCGAAACATTTAAGTTTATCGCTGAAACAAGCTTTTCTAATCTTTGGCTTTGTACCTTATTTTTTAAAACTCAAAATAAGGGGCGGGCAAAATTGAAATATATTAATGCAAATAAAGTTTTACCTGAAAAGCTAATCATGGAAATCCAAAAATATGTCCAGGGGGAAACTCTTTACATTCCTAAACTAGAAACGGAATATCGGAAATGGGGAACATTAAGTGGCGGGAGAAGGCTGCTTGATCGTCGTAATGCTGCCATTAGAAATTCTTTTATTAGCGGCAAAAGTATCCATCAACTAGCTCAGGAATATTACCTCTCAACTGAAACTATTAAGAAGATTATTTATTCACATAAAAGGTAAACAAAAAGCATTGATGAAAATCTTCATCAATGCTTTTTTGTGTAAAAAACATTTCTAAATCATCTTCTACATTTTAGAAGCTCCTTGTATTTTGTAAAATAAGGGTAAAGAGACGACTGCAGATTGGAGAGACACCACCTGATGACAGAAAAATTTATTAGAAATGAACATTTAAATTTTATAAAAAAACAGATTGCCTTGATTAAAGATAGTGCCAAAAAAAATGTACCCCCAACCGTGTTGGCAGCTGTGATTGAGTTAGCCAATGCAAAAATCTTGGACCTTTTTCCAAATATATCAATGGATCAACAAGAACTACTGGATCTTTCCAGGCTGAAAACAGATAACGAGTATGTGCAATATATTCAGCGTCTTTCAAGCTTTTTATTACCCTTTCCGAAACTCACAGAGCCTCAACTGAAAAAGATGTTTCCGAAAAATAAAAAATTAAAGCTTCCAGATTTATCAAAAATAGACCTTAGCCATTTGACCTATTTAAGCTGGAACGATCTAGGATCCAATAAAAAATTTATTGTATATGAGCTAGATGGAAAAATGGTTGGTATTGAATGCAGGTTTATAACCACCAGCAAAAAAAATATTTGTTCCTTCTGTAATTCTTTTAGTGAAGTTACTTATTTTTCTACCGTAACAAAAGCAAAAAAATCTAACAATCCGGATTACTACAAGTCTATCGGTAATCTTATTTGTGCCGATAGCAGCGAATGCAATAAAAAAATATCCAATGTCGATTATTTAACAACTTTTCTTAAAGACTCCTTATTAATGTAAAAAACGGAAGCCATCTCTTTACATTCACATAAGTGTTTATGTAATCATGGCTATCCGTTCTTTTTTTATTTCTTATCAATATAGTTTACAACATCACCAACAGTTTGAAGCGTCGCAGCAACTTTGTCACTGATTTCAATTGCGAATTCGTCTTCAATCTCCATGGTCAAGTTTACCATATCAAGCGAATCTGCTTTGAAGTTATCCTTAAATGATGCTTCTAGGTTGATTTGATCCATTTTGACACCCAGTTTGTCAGCGATAATAGGTTTTAGTTTTTCAAATGTGGTCATTAGGCATCCTCCTAATTATTTCATAACCACCATTATAACAGTTTAATTCGAAACATAAAATATAAAAGTATTACCAATATAGAGCATTTCAGTTGAAATATCAAAACTGAACCCAATGGAACATCTCTATTCCAATTAAATTACTCCCTTCTCAATTACTGTGTATGATGCTACTGGAAATAAAAGTGTAAAGGTTGTTCCTTTTCCGATTTCACTTTCTACTTTTATTTTCCCGTTCATGGCCTTCATAATACTATAAACAACCATCATCCCAAGGCCTGTCCCTTTTTCTTTTGAGGAAAAGTATGGTTCCCCAAGACGTCTAATCTGATCCTTAGTCATTCCATCACCAGTGTCGGATATACGTACAGCAACTATTTCTTTTAACGAAACTATTTCTACTTTTAGTATTCCACCTTTTGACATGGCTTCAATAGAATTTTTTAAAATATTAAGTAAACATTGGTGTAAATGATTACGGTTCCCTTCAAGGCTATATTTTTTTACTGTTTCAGGAGGAAAAACTAACTCTAAAAATACGCTATTCATATTTGCCATTGGTAATATGATTTCAACAACTTTTTGTATTTCTTCCTTAAGGCCAAACCTTTCTTTCTTTTCAAAATGTGGCTTTGCAAAAGTCAGGTAACTCTGAATAATTGCTTCAGCATGGTCTAGTTCATAAAGGGCAGTCTTTGCATATTCTAATCTCTTATCGGAGTCTAATTCTTTCTCTAATAGCAATTGTAAAAAACCTCTTGTAACAGAAATGGGGTTTCTCACTTCATGCCCAAATGATGCAGCTAAATGACTTACAATTTGAGTCTTTTCAGCTTTAATTAATTCCAGATTTATTTTTTTAATTTTGTTGGTTAACAAACCTATGGTCAAAGCAATTCCGAAGCTTATGCTTGCAGCTACTAATACAAAAAAATAATTTTTATGGTTGAAGTCATGGCTATGGTGATGTTCCAAAATTAATTCCCAAAATAATTCTGTTAAAAATGATATGAAGGCAGAGGACAATCCGCCCCACACCCCTAAATAATAAGAAAATATAAAGGCAGGGATGATATACACAAACCATATGAGCTCGGAATCACCGTCAGCACTGTCCAACAGGAATGGAACAAAATAGATGAATAAAGTTAAAATCCAAATAGGAAAAGGTATAATTTTGAATTTGAGAAAAAGTTGGTTTAATTTCATCATAATCTGTTCCCTCCAATGCTATGACAATAGTAACATAAAGTCTTATCTGGAAAATATTTAAAGGTTATTTTTTGTCAATATGACACAGAAAAGTCAAAACTTGTTAACAATTTAAGCGACTTAAAGCTTTTTTGGAAAAACAAAAAAAGAAGCGAAATCTCTCTCGCTTCCTTTTTCAAAATCCACTGGCCTAGATTTATAGTGTGATTTTATTAACCTTTGGATCTTTGGGTAACATGTTTTGTCTTTAATATTTTTTTACAGTTAAGCACGTTGTCTAATAGCATCAATATTATTTCTTTTAGCTGTATATTTGCGAATGAATGGAACCACCCAACTGTCTAAACCGATTCGACCTGCATTGAATCCGGCAGCGAGAATGATGACACCAAGTAAAATGTCTAATGGATTGCTAGAAACAACACCAGCCATGACGTAAGAGAAGTTCATTACTAGGCCAAAGAATGCAGCAGCTGTAGTTAGGCAACCGAGGATTAAGCCTAATCCTACTAAAAATTCACCTAAAGGAACGATTGTGTTAAAAAGATGTGCGTTTGGAAGAGCGAATCCTTTTAAGAAAGCAAGGTAAGTAGGATATTCAATTGCTTTTACTGGGCTGAGAACTGGATGTTGGGTGACTCCCATTAAGAATCCAGTGGCATCGAATGGTTTAGGACCGGTTAGTTTTTCCCAGCCAGCCATCAGAAACTCATACCCGACATATAAGCGAATGAGTGTAAGAAGATAGCTTGCAACTTTGTTCTCTCTTAAAAATTTGTTAAACATATAAAGGACCCCTTTTTGGAAAATAGTATTAGTAACTTGATTACACTGTAATTATAATTCTTTTTTCTGAGGGGGGTATAACTATGTGTATAATTTCACAAAGAGTTCAAAAAGGTTTGAATATTATTTGAAGTTTTCTAAATTTAATACATTGCTAATGTTAATATTTCATATTTTATGATTTCTAAGCCCTAGAGAAATGCCTTCATGGCAGATTTCCATGCGGTTTTCCTTTTATCTATTTATAAAGGCTGTTTTCGCAAACTTTGTTGTTTTCCCCCATTACTCCAACCAAATCTGAGATTTATCCGCGAAACGATAACTTTATAGAAAGCAAAAATCTTTTAGAAAAGAACCTAAGTAAAAAAGCATAACCTAAGGTTATGCCATTCTTAGTAAAAGCTCGAAAATCATTCAACATATTGGGGGGAAACTATTATAGTGCCTGAATTAGTCGTTCAAGTTCCGCTTTCTCGTCAACGGACAGTATTTTCTCTGCCAACGGAAACAGTACTTTTTCTTCCTTAGCAAAGTGTTGTGTTAGGGTTGCATGAGCTTGGACAGCGTATACTGTAATCCATTGAACATCGTTTTCATCCATGGTCAAACCTGACTTGTCAGCTTCAGTTAGAAAATCCTGTAGATGCTGCTCCGCCTTCTCATGTTCACATTCCATCATTTCGATTGTTTTGTCATTCTCTCCGAGGTATCGGGACATTATAGGGAATAACCCTTCTTCCTCTCGTTTGGAATGTGCCTTTAATTTATTTGTAAAATCCGAAATCATCTGATATAATTTTGCGAACAGTTGAACCACAACAGGACCCGAATCGAATTCTATCTCTTCAGTGATCTCATAGAAAATATCCATATCTGTCCGCAGTGACACATGCTCGTCCTTTAATTGTTGGAGTGGAGCACTTAATACATTCGGAGCTTCCATCGTCAAAATCCCTCCTAACCCTTCCCTCACCATTCATACGGGATTCTTATAATCCGTGATGGCTCTTATTATTTCTTTTAAAGCATACGACAAAAAGGAATGTGTTTTTGTGATAAAAGTCACACGAATTCAAGTTGTTCTTTTGGTGCATTTTACTTCCATAGTTTAGTTCAATATTCCCCTTATTTTATCTTCACTTTAATATGTAAAATTCAACTTTCGGTAGGACTAGATTGTATTTTAAAATGGAACTAAAAGGAAATTTATTGTGAAGGATAAAGGAGGATGAATATGTTGTTTTTTGGTAGAGAAGACATTTATATTGGATATTCGATAAATGAATTTTCAAAAGTGAGAGGAATTTTAGAAAGTAAGGGCATTAAATACACCTACAAAGTTATTAATCAATCAGAACAATGGTTGGGGCAGGGGACTCTTAGAGGGAACTTCGGAAGTATCGGAATGAATAAAAGCTACGAAAAACAATATGTCATATCTGTTAAGAAAAAAGACTCGGAGAATGCAATTTTTTGGGTTAATAGCGTTTTACATCCATAAGTTAAGCGCTTTAATCTTTTTAATTTGGTAGCTTTTTCTTATAAGATGAATTGAAAAAGAACCAATAAATAAAAAACCCCTTTAGTTCTAAAGGGATTTTATATTATATCCGATTTAGCTAGGTGATTTTTGTGAAGTTCTTTTATCTAATAATCGAATTCCTTCACTAAATATTCGAACAAACCAAAACGTTAATGAAAGAACGGAAAAGGAGTAAAATCCATTCCAGCCTCTACGGAATCTCACTAAGTTTGTGTTCTTTACAAGCCAGCTTTCGAAAAGAGCCATAGGACCACTAAAAAGAAAAGCACTAAAAAATGTTTTTAATGGCTTCATTTTATAAGTGAATTGATTGTAAACCACACATAATAAAGGAAATAATACGTATAGGAATACAATATTTGAGTTAAATAAATTGGGGAAATAGCGATTTGGATATTGTACATATTTTTTCTTTGTTACGGGTTCATCAAGTAAGGTTGAAATTAATGTTTTTAAAAAATAAATAAGAAACCAGTCTTTTATCTCTCCTTTTTTACGGAACAAAAAGGCCCATCCACTCATTGAAAATAATGTAATTAAATTTAATATTTTTCTATCCTTCATATCTTCACTCCTCAATATTTATAATGTTCTTTAGCAAAAATTTTATGTGAGATGAAAGGATTCTCTATGTGAATATGAACTAAATGTGTAGGATTTTTCAAAAATTATATAAAGTCGCAAAGAATATTGAAAATTATTCCCCAATTATTGTATTTTTTACGAGGAGTGAATTAGAGAAATGCCCCTTCCTCGTATGTCTATCTTGGCGTATTTGCTGAGAATCTACCTGCTATACGTGTATATAAAGAGCTGGGCTTTCAAACGACGGCTGAATTGTCAGTTGTTGATCTTACTTTAAAATAAATAGGTCAGCATTTAGTGTAGAATCAATAATATTTTCAGCTCCCCTAAACAGCTATTAAATGGTCACAGAACTGCTTCATCTTCAGTTTTCCAGTTTTGCCGCCATTATCTGCATACTTTGCATTGAAAAAATAAAAAAGCGTTTCTGGACAGAAACGCTTTTTTATTAACTGTAATATAATGTCTAATGTTGTTTATTTTTATGAATATCTGATGCCTTTTTAACAGTTCTAGATATTTCAATTGCGAAATCTTTAAATGTTGAGTCTGGAAGTGTTTCAAAGTGTTCGACTGCTATTTTTGATGTTTGAAGTGCGATATCCCAATTGCCAAGTTGCATGTAGCAAAGTGCTTTGATTGAATCCCTAATATAAAGGATAGAAAAATCAAATGGATGATGGATAAAAGAAGGAATTTCTACCTTTTCTAAGCAGTCAATTGCCTCATGAAATTTCTTAAGACAATATAAAGCCTTTCCTTTTTCAAGATACAACCAAGGTCCATACAGCTTTCTAAGCTCCGGGTCCAACAAATATTGATCTACTTTATCCATAAATTTGGAGTTATTGTGATTATCTAAAGAAAGAGATAAATTTTTTAGTATTTCATACGCTAGAATTGAATTTTTATCTTCTGCAAATTCACCGTATTGTTTTAATTTAATTAAATAGTGTGCTTTTTTTTCTTCGTCATTAGACATCAAAGCCTGCGCGGTTGCAAGTCTGTACAAATCATTAATGCGATAAAAGATTCTATGCTCTCTTGAATAATTGAGTCCATTCTCCATGGCATGTATCGCACTTTTGGAATCACCAACGGCAAAATATAAAATGGCTTCATTATAATCTAGATCCACACGAGTCATAGGATCGATATATACATGAAGAGTTTCAATCTGTTTTCGTTCATTTAAAAAAATAGCTAACGCCTGTTTATAATCATGATCCTTAAATTTCACCATAACTTTAAAAATACCGATATCAGCTCGTTTGGATGTCAAATTCATTTCATCATATATTGTCGCAGCTTGGTCACAAAAGTGATGCCAGTTTTTATTACTTTCATGGTAAAGACATTGACTATAAATATCTAATAAACGTGCTGACTCATATCCAGAAGAAAGCTTTGGAATGAATGGTTCAATGAGAGCAGTAATCTGTTTGTATTTATCAGCCATTTCTTCCGCCTCAGAATTATAGAACTTCTCAGCTTTTTCAAGTGTTTCTCGCAATTCGGTTAAACTTATTTCCCCTAATAAATCGGTTACATCCACCTCTAACCGCTTAGCAATATAAGCTAGGCTTTCCATAGAAGGATTTGCTTTATTATTTTCAATAAGGCTAAGCATGCCTTTTGTAAGTTCTTTACCTGCAACTTCCTCTAGTGTCATTTTCTTTTGTTTTCTCAGCTTTTTTATCTGTTGCCCTAACATATAAGTAGCTCACTCCTAATTGCGGATAGTTTAATTATATTAAACTTTTTCTTGAGAGGGAAGAGTGTATGTGTTATAATTTGTTTAATTAAATTAAACTTTTGCTGGTAAGGAGGATTATAATGGATGAAAGTTTGAAATTTAAAAAGGCAATTTATCATATATGGACGTTCACAGCTAGTAAACTCATTTCATCTTTTGGAGCACAAGTATATTCATTTGCTCTCAGTTTTTACATTTTACGGTTAACAGGTTCTGCAATGAGTTTTGCGACAAATTTAATCTGTAATATTTTGCCCCGAACAATCGCTGCTCCCATTGCAGGACATTTTGCTGATAAATATTCTAGGAAAACAATTGTGATTGTTGCACAAATAGTAACAGTAATGGCAATTGGGGGATTACTTGTTGTCAGCTTAGAGTTTGGTTTATCTTTAGCAGCTATTTATACCACTTCTTGTATCCTATCCCTTACCTCCATGTTTTCTAGCATTACATTCACATCATCCATCACAGGGCTTGTTAACAAAGAAAAAATACAAAAAGCAATGTCGCTAAATCAAATGTCTATTTCCTTTGCATCTATTGGCAGTCCTGCTGTAGGTGGACTATTATATGGTGTAGTTTCCATGCCAGTATTCTTAATGATTTATATGTTAGCCTCTAGTATTGCTGTTATTCTTGAATCTACTATGAATTTTAATCTTTTTGCCCATCGGAATAATAAAGAGCCGGAAGATAAAGAGTCATTAAAGGAAAGTATAAAAGCAGGATTAAATTATTTGAAAATGCAACCATTGCTTTTAACTCTAATCTCGATATCCCTGTTTATTAATTTTCTTTTTGGTGCATACCAGGTAGGTTATTCCTTTATCCTCATTAAAAAATTTAAGATGACTTCGCAGCAATTTGGTTTTACTGAAGGAGCATTTGCTGTTGGAATGCTGCTATTGTCTTTTTACTTCTCTGTTCGAAATGAAGTTAAATTTCCATTTGTCGTTTCGAAAAGAGGAATTATTGGAATGGGCTTTATTATGGGAGCAGTGGCTTTGCCTCTAGTAATTCAAATGCCACAGCTCATATTTATATATTATATGGGCCTTTCGTTTGGACTAGGAAGCTTAATTATTACAGTCAATACACCTATGCAAGTTATGTTACAAAAGCAAATTGATGATGATTACAAAGGCAGAATCTTTTCTATTCTAGAAATGATGGCTATGGCATTAATGCCATTAGGAATGCTGCTTTATGGGTATTTATATGATGTTTTTCCGGCCCAATGGATTATTATTCTTTCATCTTCTTTACTAGTTGGTTCTGTTCTCGTACTTGCAAGACCGTCGGTTGTGAGAAAAATCCATCCGCAAATAAATCTGGATAGAAATCTAATTACTAATAAAATGTAAGCCCATTTGGATTGGTAATAGGTAGTTTTAATTAAATATGACGTAAAAAAGTCAACAGTAAATGTTGGTTTTTTTTTTGCCAAATATACTAAACGGTAGGTAATGAATGTCATATTTAGAAGCCTTGATAAAAGGGGGCTTATGCAAACGAACATTTCAAATAAAAAAAGAACACAGCCAGGGGAGACTATGTTCATAATAGATTTACAAATTTCACAAACCCAAAGGGAATGGGGAAATCTCATTGGGGTACCTTTATTATATTCCGACACCTTTATAAAAAAGATGACGTAGGTCAATAACGTCATTTTTTTTATTTTTTTTGATTTTCAGGAAACATTCAGCTTAACTTCAAGTTTAATTCAGGTTAAAAGTGCACAATGTGGTCATGGACAAAAAAGATTTAAGTGAAGTAATACTTGAAGAGATTTCGCATGAGGGGGAAATAACATGAAAAAAAATTATACAAAAATCGTACTAGATTTAATGATGGCCATAACATTTGTACTGCTGATGAATCCAAGGGTTTTAAATGGTTTACCGTTTCATGAAATCGCCGGTCTGGTAATTGGGATTGCAGTTCTTGTACACATAGGGCTGAACTTTCAATGGGTTATTCATACAACAAAAAAGATTTTTAATCCAAAGCTCCCTAAAAAGACTCGATTTAGTTATCTGTTAAATGTTCTGTTACTACTATTTATGGCAATGGTGATTATAACAGGTATCTTAATTTCAAAAGTTGTGTTCCCAAACCTTGCAGTTCAAGGAAATCATTCGATTCGAGGGCTCCATAGTTTCTCTGCTGACGCGACACTTGCATTAGAGGGCCTCCATATTGGGGTACATTGGCAATGGATTATGAGTATTTGTAAAAGGACGTTTAAAACCAAAGAAGGGAAATTTAGGAATGGCGTTATTGCCTCAGTCGTTTTATCACTTGCCATTTTGGCAGGGGGGATTCAATGGTTTTCCTCAACAGCTACTTTCAACCAAGGTGGTTTCGATAAGAAACAGGTCCAGCAAAGTAGCGATCAGCCGCCATTTAATAAGGGAGGGAATACTGGGAATACAACGAATACATTTCAAGGACCTCCAAATGGGGATTTCCATGGAAAAGGTGGACATGGTGGAAAAAGCAATCCATGGATGGTTGTTCTTAACTATTTTGCAATCTGGGCAGTCATCATTATTCCTACCTACTATATAGAAAAAAGAATTTTAAGGAATAGGCGAAAAAAAGGTGAAACTCGTACTCAAAATTAAAATAACAATATGTTCATTTTTGAGTGAAGAATTCGTTGGAATGCTAAATAAATAATGCATACTAGGAACATCATAATAATAGAAGCTAGGAGGATGATACTTTGAAGTTTTTAGCTATCATAGCCTTACCTCTATTATTCGCATATCATATTCAAACTGAACATTCACCAATAAATGTTAAACATTCTAACCTAAACATTAATTTAAAATCAACGGTATTAAAAAATGGTTTGCTTCCTTTACCTAATAAGAAGGTTATTTTGACCCCATTACCATTGCCAATAGGTAATGCTCCTTTACCAATACTACTTAAAAAAAACACTAAAAAGGGTTACTCTAAGGAGCTACCCTTTTAAAATTAAAAAGAAAATTTGAAAGTTGTCAATAAGACCCCGATTAATTGTTTTAAAAAATACACATCCTACGTTTAGGAGGTGTAAAAAATGAAAAATTCAAAAAAATTTTATTTAGGCCTATTAATATTTCCTTGGCTAACTATACCTTTACTAGGTCGGAATGCAATTAAAAAATACGCACCTGCAGCAATTTTTATATGTACATTCACAAAAGCAATTGATATTTTCGGTGAAAATAAAAAGTGGTGGAAATTTTACAAAGGCATACCTCCTTTAGATAGTATGAACTTTTTTAACTTAGGCCCTTACTTAGTTTCAAGTCTGTGGATATTAAAAATGACTTATCGGAAGTTTCCATTATATTTGATTACTAATTTTATACTTCATATATTTTTTATTTACTTTGGTGGTTTGAAATTTGTAAAAAGTTATAAAATATTCTCTTTACAAAAACTAACAAAGTTCCAATACTTAGTTCTCGACTTTTTCAGAGCATTGCTTCTATATGGTTTTCAATATTTGAATGAATTAAGTTATAATAAAGAACATAAACAAAAAATAGAAAAAAATTAATGTAAACCTTATAGTATCGCTCAGTTTAATTAAGCTGAGCGATTTTAAATATATTGAGTTCGTGAAAAATAATATTTTCAAGGTGTTAATGTAGTTTTCTTGATGGTAGAATGTTATAATTATTTTAGAAAAAGTTAAGTGCAGTTATACAAATTATGCACAAGCTAAATATGAAAATTTCTGCGCTGTAACAAAAGCAATGAAAAAGGGTACGAGGGTGAAAGCATGGATTACGGTCTATATGTTGTTTTGGGATTGTTTGTCGCATGTATGATAACAGTTTCAGTTATGTTTAATAAAATGATGAAAGAGTAAAAAGGGTGAAAAGTAAATGGACTATAACGGAATAAACATGTGTGTACTTTTTGGTTTGTTCGCAATGGCCATGGGGTTAATATCATTCATGTTTTTTAAAATGATGCATGAATAAAAAAGATTAAAACAACAGCATCTTAAAAATGCTGTTGTTTCAGACTGTAGACAAACTCGAAAAATTTCGAGTTTGCCTACAGTCTTTTTTCTTTTAAAATAGAAAGAGGTAATTAGAGAAGGTTGATTTCCGCTGCGGGTGGCGCTTTCCGCGGGCGGGGCCGAGCCGCTTCCCTCGC
>JAUZPL010000038.1 GCA_030705955.1 Bacillota bacterium
CTACCTCGTTTGCTACACAAGACTAGGTGTTCGCTACATAAAACTGGTTCTTCTCTACACAGATCCGCCGCTTCACTACACAAGCTATTTTTTGCTACACAAACTACCTCGTTTGCTACACAAGACTAGGTGTTCGCTACATAAAACTGGTTCTTCTCTACACAGATCCACCGCTTTACTACACAAGCCATTTTTCGCTACACAATCTACCCCGTTTGCTACACAATCTACCCCGTTTGCTACACAAAACTAGATGTTTGCAACATAAAAATGGCTCTTCTCTACACAGATCCACTGCTTCACTACACAAGCTATTTTTTGCTACACAAGCTACCTCGTTTGCTACACAGGACTAGGTGTTCGCTACATAAAATTGGCTCTTCTCTACACAGATCCACTGTTTCACTACACAGGCTATTTTTCCCTACACAACGTACCCTGTTTGCTACACAAGCTATTTTTTGCTACACAATCTACCCCGTTTGCTACACAACACTAGACTTTCGCTACATAAAACTGGTTCTTCTCGTAATAGATTCACCGCTTTACTACACAAGCCATTTTTCGCTACACAATCTACCCCGTTTGCTACACAAGACTAGGTGTTCGCTACATAAAACCGGTTCTTCTCTACACAGATCCACCGCTTCACTACACAAGCTATTTTTTGCTACACAAACTACCTCGTTTGCTACACAAGACTAGGTGTTCGCTACATAAAACTGGTTCTTCTCTACACAGATCCGCCGCTTCACTACACAAGCTATTTTTTGCTACATAAACTACCCCGTTTGCTACACAAAACTAGATGTTTGCAACATAAAACTGGTTCTTCTCTACACAGATCCGCCGCTTCACTACACAAGCTATTTTTTGCTACATAAACTACCCTGTTTGCTACACAACACTAGACTTTCGCTACATAAAACTGGTTCTTCTCTACACAAATCCACCGCTTCACTACACAAGCTATTTTTTGCTACACAAACTACCCCGTTTGCTACACAAGACTAGGTGTTCGCTACATAAAAATGGCTCTTCTCTACACAGATCCACCGCTTCACTACACAAGCCATTTTTCGCTACACAATCTACCCCGTTTGCTACACAAGACTAGACTTTTGCTACATAAAACTGGTTCTTCTCTACACAGATCCACCGCTTCACTACACAAGCTATTTTTTGCTACACAAGCTACCTCGATTGCCACACAAGATTGGCACTCGCTACACAAACTACTCCGTTTGCTACACAAACCTAGCTTTCGCTACACAAAACTACACAAATAAGAAACCAGGCACCCCAATGAGGCACCTGGTTCCCAAATCCATATTAAAAGACTCTCTCTTTAAACTGAGCCAATTTTTCCAAGGATGATTTGTCTACATCTGCATGGAGGCTGTTTCCATGAGAGTCCATGGTTACAACGGCCGTGAAGCCTTCCACCTTTAGATGCCACATGGCTTCTGGAATACCAAATTGCATGAGGTCCACACCTTCAACCGATTTGATACAGTCTGCATAATATTGAGCAGCACCGCCAATGGCATTCAAATAAACCCCGCCAAATTCCGATAGAGCAGCCAATGTTTTTGGTCCCATACCGCCTTTACCAATAACTGCCCGGATACCAAACTTTTTCATAATATCGCCTTGGTATGGTTCTTCACGAATGCTTGTCGTCGGACCTGCTGCTTTGACATGCCATACTCCTTCTTCGTCCTTCAGCATAACCGGTCCGCAATGATATACAATTTGGCCATTTAAATCAACCGGCGATTCGTGGTCTGTCAAATGTTTATGAATGGCATCGCGCCCAGTGTACATCATGCCGTTGATTTGCACTACATCCCCCACTTTTAGTGAGCGGATTTGTTCTTCTGAAATCGGTGCCTGTAAAGTAATGGCTTCTTTAGCGGAAGCCCCTTCTTCGTCTTTCTCGGCAAAATCAATGAGTTCGCCTTCTTGGTACATCCATTCTTGAATTTCACCACTCAACGGGTCAATTGCAACACCTTGACGACGGAATGCCCAGCAATTGTATGCTACAGAAACATAGAAGCTTGCTGGAATGCGGTTCATGACACCAATTTTGCAGCCTAACAAAGTAGCTTCCCCGCCAAAGCCCATTGTGCCAATTCCCAGTTTGTTGGCATTCTCCATTACATATTCTTCAAGTTTGCGAAGATCTTCATTTGGATTGACATCTTCTACTGAGCGGAATAATTGTTCTTTTGCCAAATCATATCCTGATGAACGGTCACCACCGATGCCTACACCGATGAATCCAGCACTACAGCCTTGGCCCTGTGCTTGGTAAACAGAATGCATGATACATTTACGGATTCCGTCTAAATCACGGCCAGCACGACCTAGCCCTTCAAGCTCACATGGAAGACTGTATTGAATATTTTTATTTTCGCAGCCGCCTCCTTTAAGAATGAGACGCACTTCAATGTAGTCTTTTTCCCATTGATCAAATTTAATGACTGGAGTTCCCCCACCAAGGTTATCCCCACTATTTTCTCCAGTCAAAGAGTCTACTGAATTCGGACGTAATTTTCCGTTTTTTGTGGCAAGTGCAATTGCGTTTTTAATAGCTGTCTTTAATTCCAATTGATTGACGCCAACAGGTGTTTTAATTTTAAAGGTAGGCAGTCCTGTATCCTGGCAAATAGGAGATACCTGATCATCTGCCATTTTAATATTGTTCGTAATGGTTGCAAGGCTCATGGCAGCACTTGTACCCGCATTTTCCTTTTCTTTTGCTGCCTTTACAGCACGGCGAACATCTTTTGGTAAATGTGTAGAGGCCTCAACAATCAGCTTGTACATGCTTTCTTCAAAATGAGTGATATTCATTTTTGTTCCCCTTCCCTTTGCTCGTAAAGCATTTGTCTATTTTCAATATTACAAATATTTTTCCAGAGTTTATTATACTCCTATAATGAGGGGATTAAAAGGATAACAAGAAACCGTTTTCACCTTACATAACAAAAAATGAGTCTGTTTAAAAACAGACTCATTCACTCTCCCGATGATTAAATTCCCTACATTTTGATTCTAGTTCATCTACAACCTCAATCATTCGATCTATATCTTCAAGACCTGTATCTTCTGGATCAATGGCATCCAGCATGTCTAAAAACATGTTTAACTTTTGCTTTAAAAAATCAATTTGCTTATTTTTATCATTTATGGCTGTGCCCAAAATAATCTCTCCTTTCCACTACCGTATTCATCCTACCGAGATCCACTATTTTTCGCAACCCCAATAAGGAAGGCTCCTACCCTTAAATCGAGTAGGAGCCATTTCTTTATCTTGGACGTTCAGTTGCTAAAAAGCCAAAGGATACATAGTCCTGAACAGGTATCCATGCACCAATACCCTGTGAGGTAACATTTTTAATCACAATAAATTTTTTATTTCCCTTTAACATTAAATAAACCTCTCCATACGTAACCTTTCCCTTTTCATTGACCGCTGGAGCATAGGCATATAAATAGCCTAATCGGTTAGGAGCTACATTGTATACATGATCATTTTTTGTTCCACCACCAATTACGGTTTCAAATGATAAAGGTAGTTCTGTCTTTTCCATAGCCTTTAAAAGCATCATTTTCTTAACATCTTCTGTATTAGAAATTTTGGCTGTTAGACCGCCTCTAATAATCTTTTGTACTTCCTGGACATAATGAATCTGATACGGTACTTTGCCCCCACGGTTATCATAGAAATTGGTGTTAATTTTTTGAAATTCCCAATTTGGTGAGGTTTCAGTTGAAACATAGTTCAATGGCCACTGCCCAAGATAGATAATTGCTCGGTAACCTATAGCAAAAGGTGTGCTGTTAATACTAGTTTCATTTAGCATCCGGATTAAATCCGGGTTTTCAATTTTCACCTTAGATGAGTCAATTAATTTTTTGGTTAACTCACTTGGCTGCAATAAAGGTAGATCCTGTGTAGGATTCGGATACGTATTTTCCTTTGTAATATTTCGAACAGAAGAAGGTACCAAGTATTTTGCTGGTTCTTTTTTCACAGGATGAGCTGCAAAAGCAGTTGGTAGCAAAGAAAGCATAAGAAAAAAGGTTAATATGATGGAAGAAAGTTTTTTCACAGTTTGAACCCCTTTCATATATCTGTTTATCCCTCCATATTCTTTTCGGAGATGCAGAATATTATCCATTCAATTCACAATTTTACTATATGTTTTTTACAATAATAGGAAATCAGTAATAAAAATGTAATAATCTGAACATTTACAAAACTACAGATTTCTATTATAATGAACTTAACCTTTTAAAAAGGAGGGCAGTAATCAATCTGCGAAAGTTCTATTAATAAGGAGGTTGGGATTTCGTCTTATATGATATTCAACAGTCGTGTTTTTCCACATTATAATTAAACATGAAGGTTGGTGGTTGATGGTCCCAAATAAGTGAAGCAGTTGATTTACCCTATAAAATTTTAAATACTTAAATATGACACTTATGAAAGACTCTGGGCCAACTGGCACAGAGTCTTTTTTGATTATAGTAAAAAGAAGCCCAGCCCCATAATAAAGTAGGCTGCTATTAAGGTAAGTCCCTCAAACCAATTCGATTCTCCATCGTTAGAGATGACAACCATAAGAAGAACAGAAGAAACCATGGCTATTAATTCTTGCCAGCTAAAGATGAGCGGCATAGAAGTGCTAAAAAAGAGGGAAGCAATGACGAGGACCGGTGCAACAAACATGGCCACTTGAAGGGTGGATCCAATGGCAATTTCAACTGCTACATCCATTTTATTTTTATAAGCCATCATAACAGCTGATGCATGCTCTGCTGCATTTCCAACAATCGCTACGATAATAACCCCAATAAACAATTCAGTCCAACCAAATGATTTTGCTACATATTCAAAAGTATGAACAAGATGCTCAGATATATAAGCAACAATTAGGGTTGCAATAGCAAGAATAGAAATCGCTTTTCTTTTTCCCCATTCTGGCTCCTCTTCATGATGTCCCTCTGTTTCATTTTCGTGCTGGTAAACACCTCGATGGGTCACTAATTTAAAAAATAAGGCCGCAAGATAAAGAATAATTAATGCGACAGCTGTGCCTACACTTAAGGTCAATTTCTCAGATGCTCCCATGTTTAATGAGAATACTTCAGGAATAACAAATGCCACAATAACAGCAAACATTAATAGCCCCGAATTATTTCTGGCATCATACACATTAAACTCCTGACGCTTATATTTCAAACCACCTACAAAAAAGGATAATCCTGCAACAAGTAAAAGATTTCCTAAAACTGACCCGGTTAAGGATGCAAGAACAACAGCTAAAAGTCCTGCCTTCAATGCAAATACTGAAATTATAAGTTCCACTGCATTTCCAAACGTAGCGTTTAAAAGTCCCCCAATTCTAGGTCCTGCGACAATGGCCAGGCTTTCAGTAGCTCTTCCCATAAAACTTGCTAAAGCAATAATAGTTAAACAGTAAATAACAAACATCACGATACTTGACCAGTTCAGAAATGTACCCATTATAGAAAGTGGAACACCCACGGTTAGCAAAAGAAAAAAAATTTTGTTCGTCACCATACACCCTCCGATCCATCCTTTATACCGATTCTATTCTTTTTAACTATTTTTCATGTCCATCTAACTTAGCTTATCCAACAAAAAAAATTGTTTGCAAATCTATACAATTGCGTTACCATCATTTAGGAGCGTCAATTATTATTTGTTTCCCGAGGTTAAAAGATGAAAAAAAGTAATGTTCAATTTTGGATATTGGTAAGTATCGTTTCTCTTTCAGGCTTTTCCCAGGGAATGCTTCTTCCCTTAATTGCAGTTATTTTTGAAAAAAGTGGAATTTCCTCATCCTTAAATGGGTTAAATGCTACTGCCTTATACATTGGTATTTTGCTGATTTCCCCCTTTATGGAGCTGCCGTTACGAAAATATGGTTATAAACCGATCATTTTAATTGGAGCGGGGACAGTCATATTCTCTCTTTTCCTGTTTCCTTTATGGCAATCATTTTGGTTTTGGTTCATCCTTCGTTTATTTATTGGAATTGGGGACCATTCTCTGCATTTTGCTACTCAGACATGGATTACCTCTTTTTCACCAGAGAATAAACGTGGTAGAAATATTTCTCTTTATGGGCTTTTCTTTGGAATCGGATTTGCAGCCGGACCGCTCATGACACCATTAGTCAATATTAGCCCCTCCTTACCATTCATTGTTTCCGGATGTTTATGCTTAGTTGGCTGGTTCTTCCTATTAGCGGTAAAGAATGACATCCCGGAACAATCCAAAGGAATAAATTCTTTTCTTGAAAATATTAAGCGCTTTTCAAAGGCTTGGAAATATGGGTGGATAGCATTTCTGCCTCCCTTATCCTATGGCTTCTTAGAATCATCGTTAAATGGCAGCTTTCCCGTTTTTGCCTTAAGAATTGGTATGGATGTGTCGAAAGTTTCAATTATTTTATCCGGATTTGCTATTGGAAGTATTATCACCCAGCTACCTTTAGGAATTCTTAGTGATAAATATGGCAGAAAAAGCGTATTAACTACCGTTTTATTTCTAGGATTTATAAGCTTTACAACGGCTAGTTTTCTGGAATACTCCTTTATTGGGCTTGTCCTTTGTTTTCTTATTTCCGGAATGGCTGTTGGATCAACCTTTTCGCTTGGAATCAGCTATATGTCTGACTTACTGCCAAAGGAATTATTGCCTGCCGGGAATTTAATGTGCGGAATCTTTTTTAGTCTTGGTAGTTTATGTGGCCCGATCATTGGAGGCTTGTTTATTCAGTTTTTCAAGCATACAAGTTTTTTCTATATTATTAGTATGGTTTTAATGATGATCACGTTTATTCTCTTTATTTTTGGGAAAAAAACACTTTCTCAGAAAATTAATAGTTAGTGTGACTGTTTTCTTTCTCAGTGAATAAGATATATGGTAAGATTAAAAAGAAAATTTAATTTATGCAGCCACGCTGTCATCTTTGGATGACAGCTTTCGTGTTTTTTATAGGCAGTGATTCTGATTCTATTTCTCAATAAACATAACGGAGGGAGATTTTATGAATACATTGGCAAAGACAAAAGAAAGGCCGAAGGTAGGACTTCTTGAAAAAATAAAACCCTTTGCTGAATTACTGGCAGCTGGACTTAGTGGGGTTTTAATTGCTGCAGGCTGGCTCCTTGATAAAAATCATTTTAATGAAACATCCATAATCGCGTACCTGCTTGCTTTCATCATTGGCGGTTTTGCCAAAGCAAAAGAAGGGATTCTGGCAACATATGAAACAAAAGACCTAAACGTAGAAATGCTTATGGTTTTTGCTGCTGTTGGTTCTGCCATTATCGGTTATTGGACAGAAGGTGCCATTTTAATCTTTATTTTTGCTGTCAGTGGAGCATTAGAAACCTATACCATGAACAAAAGCCACAAGGAAATATCTTCTCTTATGGAGTTACAGCCAGAAGAGGCGTTGCTCATAAACAATGGAATAGAAAAAAGAGTTCCTGTTTCCGAACTGCAGGTTGGGGATCAAATTCTTGTTAAACCAGGAGAACGTGTTCCTTCAGATGGTGTCATATTGAAAGGCCAATCCAACATCGATGAAGCAACGATCACCGGCGAGTCTATTCCCGTCACGAAAGGTGAGAAGGATGAAGTATTTGCCGGAACTGTCAATATGACAGGGTCCATTACTGTTACAATTACAAAAGAAAGCACTGAAACTTTATTCCATAAAATTATCGAACTAGTACAGTCTGCCCAAAGTGAAAAATCACCTTCCCAACTTTTCATTGAGCAGTTTGAAGGTAGATATGTAAAGACAGTATTGATTGTTGTTATTTTGATGATGTTTTTACCTCATTTCTTACTTGGCTGGTCTTGGCAAGAATCCTTTTACCGGTCCATGATTTTATTAGTAGTTGCATCTCCTTGTGCACTCGTTGCTTCCATTATGCCCGCAACTTTGTCTGCTATTTCAAGGGGAGCACGGCATGGAATCTTGTTTAAAGGCGGAGTTCATCTGGAAAATCTTAGTCACTTAGAAGCTATTGCCTTTGATAAAACGGGAACATTAACAAAAGGAAAACCCGAGGTAACAGAAGTCATTGTTAAGGACGGTTTAAACAAAGACGATTTACTTTGGAAAGCAGCATCTATTGAAAATTATTCTACCCATCCACTAGCACAGTCAATTGTAAAATATACAAAGAACCTAGTAAAAGAAGAGCTCCTCCATCCGGATAGGCTTGAAGATGTTTCAGGGTGGGGTGTGAAAGCGGAACTAGATGGTGTACAGTGGAAAATTGGGAAAGCTGATTTTGTAGGTAAAGAGGTCGCAGAAGCGTTTGCTAATGGTATATCTAAAGATTTGGCAGGTCTCGGAAATACCCTTGTCTATGTGGAAATCAACGGTGAATTATCTGCTATTATTGCTTTAAAGGATGTTGTTCGTGATGAAACAAAGCTTGCCATTGATCAATTGAAAAAAGAAGGGATCTTCACCGTTATGCTAACTGGTGACAGTGAAAAAACGGCACAGGTCATTGCAGCCGAAAGCCATGTGGATGAATTTTTTGCAGAATGTCTTCCAGAGGAAAAAGTGGATCAGGTGAGGAATTTAAAAACTCGTTTTAAGACTGTGGCAATGGTTGGGGATGGGATTAATGATGCACCAGCTCTTGCTACCGCTAATATTGGAATTGCAATGGGTGAGGGCACAGATGTCGCCCTTGAGACAGCTGATGTCGTTTTAATGAAAAATGACCTGCCTCGTATTGCAGAAGCAATCCAGCTTTCTAAACGAATGAATCGAGTTATTAAGCAAAATGTTGTTTTCTCTATCCTTGTTATTATGGTATTAATCTCATCAAATTTCTTTCAAATTCTTGATTTGCCTTTTGGGGTAATAGGACATGAAGGAAGCACCATACTGGTTATCTTGAATAGTTTAAGGCTTTTAAAATAAGTAAATCCCCATTCCACTGAAGGAATGGGAATTTCTATTAATGATATCCGTTAGAGCCATTTGCCGACCCAGAAGTTTTATGTTTTGGACGGCTTTTCCCTTTTTGCTTTGTTCCACCGTCTTTTTTCGTATGTTTTGTCAAGCTCAAAACCTCCCTTAATGTTGGAGTTTTCCCCTTACTTATTTTTTACATAATGTTTTTTTTCAGTAAGGTAAATTAAGTTAGCAATTTTTTTTACTCTTTTCACTATAGAATGCGTTAATTTCTCCACCAAGCATAATAATGAAGGCAGTTATATAGAGCCAAATCATTAATACTATGATAGCCCCAATACTTCCATAAGCAATGGAGTAATTGCTAATATTTCCAACATAGAAAGAGAGTGCAAGCGAAGAAATAATCCAACCTATCGTTGAAAAGCCTGCGCCTGGAAAAGCTGCTCTACACTTCAATTTAATATTTGGTGCTATCCAATAAAGGGCTGTAAAAACTAAAAATAAAATGATCGCGCTAACTAGCCAGCCAATCGCATTCCATAAGACTAGAAATTGCTTAGATAAGCCTAGTTGTGTAAAAAGAAATAAGCCTGTTCCTTTTCCGAATACCGGTAAAATGATTGCAACAAGAATGACCAAAATCATCCCAAAGGTTAGAAGGATGGCCATTCCCCTTGATACAATATAGGAACGGCTTTCCTTTACATTATACGCTTTATTAAATGCATCAACGATTGCACTTAATCCTGTTGAGGCAGACCAAATCGTTCCAATAAAGCTGAATGACAACAAGCCGCCACGCCGTTGCATTAATATGTCATTTAGATTATTTTCAATTAAATCCATTGCCTCAGCAGGAGCAAATCCCCTGATAATCCCTAGTAAATCCTGTTGCTCTATGGGTAAAAAAGGCAGTAGTGTAAAAAGAAAGATGAGTAACGGGAATAAGGAAAGTAGAAAAAAATAGGCCAATTGTGCTGATAGGCCCGGCAAATCATCTTCACCAATTCGGTGCCATAATTTTTTTAACAATGAAGAATTTATTTCTCCAACTTTTTCCATTCCTTCACCTCTAATGCTTTAAAGTTCCCACTCTTCTTGATCAATGTCCTCTTCTTTATTTTTTTTGAAATATTTAGTAACCTGTGGAGTAGTCTCCCTTAGTACCTCTACCTTCTCCGTAATATAAGAGATATCTTCACTAATAGATTCTACAGTATCCCAAATTTTCGATGCCGTTTCCTTTGGATTTTTAATAAGCTTTGAAGCTTTTTGACAATTCTCCTTCATTACAATTCTTGTTTCACGATTGAACAAGGTTAGAGCTCCTCCAGCAAGGGCTCCAAAAAACATCCCTTTCCAAAACTTATTCGACATTTCTACCTCTCCTTAGTCAATATGTAGAATGGCTAAATTTCTATTGTTTATCCTTCCCACTTTCATTTTACACCAAACATTTCTATCATTCATAACAGATATATTGACATTTGCTTAGGAAAGTGGAAAGATGGGGGAAAAAGTGAGGGGATAACATTCATGAATTTATCAGAAAATACGGCTGAAAATATTGAATTTATGATTGAAAAAATAAAAGAAAAATTAAGAGTACTCAATTTTGGGGCAATTAAGCCATCCCATTTTGACGAAAACATGTACGAGGAATTAAAGGAAATATATGAAATGGTGATGAGGAAAAGTTCCTTTAGCCCGAATGAAATGCAAGCCATTGCTGAAGAGCTCGGAAATTTACGAAAACAGTAAAACAAGGCCTAAATTGGCCTTGTTTTTTTAATTATTCTTGATCTGTTAAAATGATTGGACCATCCTTTGTTATGGCAATTGTATGCTCATATTGGGCAGAATATTTTCCATCAATCGTTCGTGCCGTCCAACCGTTTGAATCCATTTTGGTCTGATATTTACCTACGTTAACCATTGGCTCTATTGTAAATACCATTCCTTCTTTTAATCTTGGGCCCTTGCCTGGCAAACCATAATGCGGAACCTGTGGTTCTTCATGAATAACGGTACCAATTCCATGGCCGATGAAATCACGCACAACTGAAAAACCCTCTCCCTCCACATAGGCTTGAATGGCATGGCCGATGTCACCTATTCGATTTCCTACGATTGATTGTTGGATGCCCCTATAAAGAGATTCTTTTGTTACTTTTAGTAATCGTTCTGATTCCTCTGAAATAGTCCCAACAGCATATGACCAAGCAGAATCAGCAAGGGCACCGTTATAATTCACAACCATATCAATTGTGACAATGTCTCCTTCTTTTAGCGGTTCTTTTCTTGGAAACCCATGGCAAATTTCATCATTAATGCTTGCACATGTCGCATATTCATATCCTTTATAACCTTTTTGTTCGGGTGTTGCATGATGCTTTTTTAAGAAGCCTTCAACAAACTGATCAATTTCCCAAGTTGTGATACCTGGTTTAATTAGTTGGGCTATTTCTTTATGACATGCAGCTAAAATTTCACCTGCTGCTTTCATCATTTCAATTTCTCGGTTTGATTTTAAAACAATCATTTTTTCACTGCCTCTTTTCATTTTTAACCTATTTATATGCTTTATATTAACGAAAAAAAGTTGTTTTATCAAAATAACTATCTTTTTTGTAAAATTGAAAAAGCATTCCTCGCCTAAAAAGGAATACTTTTAGAAATAATTCAACGTTGATTAGCTAGGCGAACGGCGATTTGTGCTCCAATTTTTGCATTATTTTTTACTAGTTCAATATTCGCGTTAAGACTTGAACCTTCGGTTAGTTCCTTTACCTTACCTAAAAGAAATGGAGTTACATTTTTACCGGAAATATGCTTTTCCTTTGCTTCATTCAATGCCTTTTCAATTACAGCCTTAATATAGTTTTCCTCTAGGGCATATTCCTCAGGAATCGGGTTAGCAATAACCAATCCTCCATCTAAACCTAGCTCCCATTTGGTTCGAATGAGTGCTGCTGCTTCATCCGGGTTTTCAACACGAACATTCACCTCAAAAGGACTTGTACGAGTATAAAAGGCAGGAAGACTGTTTGATTGATAACCAATGACAGGTACACCATGAGTTTCCAAGTATTCTAATGTGAGTCCTAAATCAAGAATCGATTTTGCACCTGCACAGACAACTACAACATTTGTTTTTGCTAACTCCTGTAGATCAGCAGAAATGTCCATGGTGTTCTCTGCCTCCCGATGAACTCCTCCAATTCCACCCGTAACAAAAACCTCAATTCCAGCCATTCTAGCACAAATCATCGTTGCAGCAACCGTTGTCGCCCCATTTTTCTTTTGCGAAATTAAATAGGGGAGATCTCTCCTACTAGCTTTTATAATATCATTACTTTTCGCTAAAAATTCTAGCTCTTCATGGGACAGGCCAATCTTAATTTTTCCATTTAAAATTGCAATCGTAGCTGGAACTGCTCCATTTTTCCGGACTACATCCTCCACTTCTTTTGCCGTTTTGACATTTTGTGGGTATGGCATTCCATGAGAGATAATCGTTGATTCAAGCGCAACTACAGGCATGTTTTTCTCACTTGCCTCCAGTACCTCTTTTGAGTAAGTCAAATATGCATGTTTCATCATTGAAAAACTCCTTTAGAGAAAAATGTTTGAAAGGTTTCCATTAATTTTTGCTGGTTAAAAGAAGGATTAACAGTTTCATTGGATTGAAGGGTGATGATTGAACAGGATATCCCTACCTTACAAGCATCTACTGTCCCTAATCCCTTTAAAAAGGAAAAAATAATCCCTGAGACCAGTGAATCTCCTGCACCAGTCACATCTGTTATCAATATTTCAGGTGGTAATAAAACACCTGCTTCACCTTTTTTTGTAAAATAGATAAGGCCTTTATCGCCTCTAGTTATGACTACCCTCTCAACACCACTTTTTAAAATTGCTTCAGCCGCTCGAAAAAAATCGCCCTCAGTTCTAATCTCAAATCCAGATAAAGCCTCTGCTTCCTTTTGGTTAGCGATTAGCCAGGATACACCTTCAAGAGAATCCGGTAGTCTATCTATCTTTGGAGCTGAAACAGTAGCAATACATAAAGGTATTTTTTTATCGTTACAACAACGAATAATTTGTTGATTTATATTCACTGGAAGGTTGGTATCGAGGAGGACCATCCTAGATTCTGTGACCTGCTGTAATATGAAATCAATACAACTTTCTCCCACTTCATCATAAATTGCCATATCAGCAAGGGCTACAGCCATTTCACCATCAGTATCTAAAACAGCTGTATAGGTTCCTGTTGACTTGCCTTGAATGGTTTGGGTAGCACTTACATCTACAAATTCTTTTGTATGTTTTAATACCCATTCTCCTTCTGAATCAGAGCCAACAAATGATAATAAAGAAGTTTTACTCCCAAGACGGCCTAGATTTTCGGCAATATTTCTAGCCACCCCTCCACAGGATTTAGAGCTTTTTGAGGGATTTGAAGTTTTATAACTAAGGCTTTTAAGTGTTTGTATTTTCCAATCAACGTTTGCTCCACCAATACAAAGGGTTTGTTTTTCCTCAGGAAGAACAAAGCTTCGGCCGATAATTTGACCTGATTGTACTAAGGAAAGAATAACTTCATTTACTTTCAAAGGGGTTATACCAGTTTTCCGAACTAATTCTTCTTCCGTGATAAATGTATTGTTTTTTATTAACTGGAGGATCATTTCATCTTGTTTGTTCATAGCCATCCCTCACCATTAATGAGCTAAAGCATTAGCGCTTTCATTACTATTTCGATAAAAAACTCCATAATTCCTTTTAAGTAGTAAAAAAGCTGAGCATTAAAAAGCTCAGCTTCCGGTCCTCGGCAATATTAATATTTCTACACGTCTATTCTTTGACCTTCCATCTGCTGTTGCGTTTGATGCCACTGGCTGGTACTCTCCATAACCTTTAGCACTGAACCATCTTGGATCCAGTTTGTCATTTTTTAATACAATTTTCATAAAATTAACTGCACGCATTACACTTAGCTCCCAATTTGATTCAAACTGGGAATTTTTGATAGGAACATTATCAGTGTGTCCACTGATAATAATATTTCTTGGAGGATTCATAATGAGCAAATTACCAATCTCATTCGCTGTTTTTATATCCACATTCCGAACATCTGCACTACCAGAATCAAACAAAACATTATCTCGGATTGTTACAAGAAGCCCCTCATTCGTTAAGGAGGTTTGTAGCTTATTTATGAGATTATTCTTCTGAATATAGGTATTTACTTTTGCCTGCAAAGCCTTTAATTCTTCTTGGTCTCTTTGTTTAGCCAGCTGATCTACCTGCTGGTTCGTTACTTTTGTTGGGTTCTCACTTTGATATTGGTCCCGTTTTTGATCCTTTTTCTTTATATCAGGGGCATCTACCTGACCTTGAGGAGTAGGAGACTGGTAATTTAATAAACCTGTTCCCCCAGTAAACATTTGATTAAACGCTCTTGAAAGAAGTTGGAATTTTTGTGCATCAACAGAACTCATAGCAAACATAACAATAAACAATGCTAATAACAGTGTTAAAAGATCTGAATACGGGACAAGCCATGTCTCATCCATATGTTCATCGTCATGATGTTTTTTTTTGCGTCTACTCATCCTTATTCACAACACTTTCTCCAAGGAATTTTTTCCTTTCACTTGAAGGTAGGTATGAGGAAAGCTTCTGCTCTATAATTCTTGGTGCTTCACCTTCAAGGATAGAAAGGATCCCTTCAATCATCATTTGCTTAAGTCTAATTTCCTGTTTTGATTTACGTTTTAACTTGTTTGCAAATGGATGCCATAAGACATATCCAGTAAAAATACCAAGGAGAGTGGCTACGAATGCTGCTGAAATGGCACGCCCAAGTTCATTTGTATCATTCATATTACTTAGAGCAGCAATTAATCCTAATACGGCTCCCAACACCCCGAGAGTTGGTGCATACGTACCTGCCTGTGAGAAAATAGCAGCACCAGATAAATGGCGTTCCTCCATTGCATCCACTTCCTCAGAGAGAACATCCCTTATATAATCAGCACTTTGCCCATCGACTGCAAGGGAGAGACCATTTCTAAGAAATTCATCATCAATGTCACTTGTTTTAGCCTCTAGTGCGAGTAAGCCTTCCTTTCTTGCCAACTGTGCCCAGTCTGAAAACATCCGAATAAGGTCACCAGAATTCGGTAATTTTTGTTCTTTAAAAAGGATGCCAAATAATTTTGGAACCCTTTTAATCTCATTTGACGGAAAAGCAATTACTACAGCTGCAATGGTACCTGCAATAATAATTAAAAATGCAGCTGGATTTGCTAGGGCTATCAACTTTACGCCTTTTAAAACCATCCCCACACCAATTGCAAGAATTCCAAGTATAATTCCAAATATCGATGTTTTATCCACGTGTCCCACACCTATCTTGTTGAACTAACATACTTCCTTTCTATTTATTTCGACAGGAATCCCTTAATTTTAATAGTGATTGTAAATTTTTGAATTCTAATTAAATGGTTTCTCTTTCCAGCACTTTTCTAAATACCTCTAGTGGCTTCTTATTTTTTAATATTGGGGAATAAATATAGGAAAATTTCCTTACAAAAATTTCATCTTGAATTGGGATAATCGATAATTGCTGGTTTTGCAACTCACTTGATATTGCAAAGTTTGAAATAAGAGAGAAACCCATCCCTCTTATTACCGCTTCTTTTACACCTTGTGTACTACTTATGGTTATAACATTTTTTGCCTTCAGTCCATGCGATCGTAGGACATGTTCCATGAACGCTCTTGTTCCAGATCCTTTTTCTCTTGTCACCCAGGTCCGATTTTGCAATTGTTCTATTGAGGTAATCTCTTCTGATTTCTTTTTTTGAAAAGGACCTATAATTTTTAGTTCATCCTTCAAAAATGGGCTCACATGCAGGCTTTTTTCATTACATTGACCTTCAATAAGGCCAAAATCTACTTGGAAGAGCTTTACATATTCGATAATCTCATTCGTATTTCCTATTATGACCTCAAGCTTAATTTCCGGGTTTCTTTTAAATAACTCTTCAAGAAGGGGAGGGAGAACATATTCTCCTATTGTAAAACTTGCTCCAATCTTTAATTCTAATTGATGCTCATGAAGGTGCTGACTAATTTCCTCCTTTGTAGCTTCATATATTTGTGTTATTTGCTTTGCTCGTTCATATAAAAGTTCCCCAGTTGAAGTCAATCGTAACTTCTTCGGAGATCGAATAAATAAGGCCGTTTCAAACTCTTTTTCTAGGTTTTGAATATGAACACTGACACTTGGTTGAGAAATGAGTCTTTTTTCTGCTGCCTTCGTAAAATTCCCTTCCTCTACTACAGCGATAAACGTCCTTAGCGCATCATAATACATATATATTCGCCTCCTCATCATTAAAAATATTAATAATAACTATTAATAATATGTATTTCACTAATAATTTAACATGATGTAAGGTAAAGATGTAGATATATAGAGGAGGAACAAACGATGGAGCAAGAACGTCAGCAAGAAAAAAGGGCAGTCTTGTCCTTTATAAAAGGAAGTTTACTTACATTAGTAATAGCACTTGTTGGTAAGGTATTAGCTGGATTACCCTTCCTTTCCATTATGGGTCAGCTCGTCCTAGCCATACTTTTAGGCATGGTTTGGAGAGCAACTATTACGGTGCCAAAAGAATATTCTGCAGGTATTTCCTTTTCAAATAAAAAATTACTCCGATTAGGAATTATTTTGCTGGGTATGAGGTTAAATTTAATTGACATTTATCATGCTGGTTCAAAGGTTTTTCTTCTGTCAGTCATAAATATTACTTTCACTTTACTTGTTGTTTACCTATTATCCAGATGGTTCGGTGTCGAGAAAAAGCTGGGGATTTTGACCGCTTGTGGAACAGCCATTTGTGGGGCGGCCGCTGTTGTGGCCATTTCGGCACAAATCAAAGCAAATGAGCAAGATACAGCCATAGGTGCAGCAACAGTTGCTGTATTAGGAACTATTTTCACCTTACTATATACACTTTTACATCCCTTTTTATCTTTTTCAGCACATGGTTATGGGGTTTTCACTGGAGGTACATTACACGAAATAGCCCATGTTATTGCTGCTGCAGCTCCAGGTGGACCGAAGGCTGTAGATCTTGCTGTAATCGTAAAACTAACCCGTGTTGCGTTATTAGTACCAGTTGCTTTTATTCTTGGGCTTCTTGTATCAAAGGAAAAAGGAAATGAAGCAAGATCTTTTTCGAAGCTACCAATTCCTTGGTTTATTCTTGGCTTTCTTGCCGTCAGTGGATTGAATACTCTTCAAATTATTCCCCCCACCGTCGCACAGCAGATTGTCACAATTGCCTATTTGTTAATTGGAATGGCTATGGCTGGACTTGGCTTAAATGTAGATTTCATGACTTTTAAAAAATTTGGAGTCAAATCATTTTTAGCAGGCTTAACGGGGTCTATTATGTTATCTATCCTAGGATATATTCTTGTATTTGCATTTAGATTAAACTAGTGGGAAGGTGGGGATTTACAGAGAACTGTATCTCCACCTTACATACCAATTTTCTTAAAAACCTTATGCTCATAGTTTTTAAAAATAGATGAATTGGTTTTTACTTTTCTTTTTGACATGAAGCCATTAAAGCGTAACATCTTTTCGTTTAATTTTTTCTTAAGATTTTCTTTTTCCACCTCTTCATCACACTTTTTAATTAAATCTTCAATCGTCATCATTTCACGTTTTAAGTTCGATTCTTCTTCAGTAAACCCTCCGTTTTTCAATAATTTGTACGCCATTCGCAGTTCCTCGGGAATACCGGACATATCTTCAAGTTGCAGCGGCTTTCCAATACCAGGAAGGTTATCAAATTCCCCATCTTGATAGGCTTTTTTAATTTTATCCTCTGAAATGATTTGAAACATATCCATTTATATTCCCCCTTATGGTTATTTTATTATATCCTGTTTGGAGCATTCGAAGAATATTAATTATTTCATCCTTTTTTGGAGATGCTACTTTATGAAGATGAAAGGAGTGTTGAAGTTGGCACGTGGTGAGCATTTCAATCATAAAAAGAAAAATCATTCAGGTGATTTCCCCAAAAATAGCATAACAGAGAGACATACAACAGAAGCACAGGAAGACGAAGAATTGATTGTTACACAGGAAGCATTTAAAAATAGGGTTGAAGAAGAATAAAGAAAAGGCGTGGGTTATTTCCACGCCTTACAATTTTTCTATAGCTTCCATAATCCATGATAAATCTATTGTTTTTAACAAGTGTGCTGCCTCTTCAATATCCTTTGAAAAAATACGGTCCTTTGTGATGGTCAATACCTTTTCCCTACCCTTTTCATATAGTTTGCGGGTTAAGCTTGCCATTTTTTCTATACCGCGGATTTCAACAGCTTGCATCGCACAAATAAACTCAATTGCTAATACCCTTCTTGAATTTTGAATAATTTGATAGGCATGCCTTGCTGCAATGGTTCCCATGCTTACATGATCTTC
This sequence comes from Bacillota bacterium, assembly GCA_030705955.1. Lineage (GTDB taxonomy): Bacteria > Bacillota > Bacilli > Bacillales > Cytobacillaceae > JAUZPL01. The sequence goes on from JAUZPL010000038.1 coordinate 18,526, forward strand.
TTGGTTGGCTGATGATGGAATAGAATCAACACTAGCCGGATGTGCCAATGTTTTATTTTCCGAAACAAGCGAAGCCGCCACATACTGCATAATCATGGCTCCGGACTGAAGACCCGGCTCAGGGCTTAAAAATGGCGGAAGATCATTTAATTGTGGATTTACGAGTCTTTCAATTCTACGTTCTGATATATTGGCTAGTTCTGCAACAGCTATTTTCATAAAATCCATTGCTAAAGCAATAGGCTGCCCATGAAAATTCCCTCCAGAAATCACCTTTTCTCCTTCATTAAATATAAGGGGATTGTCCGTAGCAGCATTCATTTCAATCTCAAGCTTTTCTTTTACATAATCAAGAGCTTGCCATGTGGCTCCATGCACCTGTGGAATACAGCGTATTGAATAGGCATCCTGTACCCTTAGCTCCCCCTGAACAGTTGTTAACAAACTATCGTTCAAGTAAGTTCGAATTCTTTCTGCCGTTTTCACTTGCTGAATATATCCCCTAGCAAGGTGAACCTCTTCACTAAATGCATCCATAATTCCATTTAAGCCCTCTATGGTCATGGAAGCGATCCATTCACTTTCAAATGCCAGCTGTTCAGCCTCTAAATAAGCTACCACACCCATCGCTGTCATGGCTTGTGTTCCATTAATTAATGCAAGGCCTTCCTTCGCCTCTAAGTTCAAAGGCTGGATACCCTCAATTTGAAAGGCATCCATAGAATCCATTCGACGGTCTTTATAAAACACTTCTCCCTCCCCTACCAATACCAATGCAAGGTGGGATAATGGTGCTAGATCACCGCTTGCACCCAGGGAGCCTTGCTGTGGGATAACTGGGATAATGTCTTTATTTACAAGTTCAATTAGCCTTTCAATAATAACAGGCCTCACACCTGAATATCCCTTTAACAAAGCATTCGCACGTAACAATAGCATTGCTTTTGCCACTATCTTAGGAAAGGGCTCCCCTACACCACAAGCATGGGATCGAATTAAATTAATCTGTAAATCCCGTACATGTTCCTTATCTATTAAAACATCACTGAACTTTCCAAACCCAGTATTTATACCATATACAACCTTCTGTTCATGTACAATCCTTTCTACAGCTTCCCTACTCTTTTGAACACTTTCCATACTTACTGTTGATGCGATAACCTTTTCTTTTTTAAATAAAATCTTTTTTACTTCTTTTAATGTCAAATTCTGACCATATAACTTGACCATGATTTCTCACCTCTACCACATTAATAAAATAAAGAAAGAGGCTAGATTCCATTAAAGTTGGATTCCCGCCTCTTTTATCAACATTATTTCACTCTCAAAACAGATGAGACATTTCATACCCATCATTCCATTCTTAATACTTTTTATTATTGTATAATTGGAAAATCTTTATTGTCAATTAATATTTCCAAAATTTTACTACAATAGAGTGTTAGTGAATTAGCACATTACAAATTCCGTTCTTTTTCCGTTATACTGTATGGAGAGCTTTTGCCTAAAGGAAGGAGAACATATGAAATCACTTGTACTTGCAGAAAAACCAAGTGTTGCACGTGAGCTAGCTAGAGTGCTCGGCTGTACACAAGCACATAAAAGCTATATTGAGGGCAGTCACTATATTGTGACTTGGGCGCTTGGTCATTTAATTGAATTAAAAATGCCTGAGCATTATGACACTAAATATAAGACATGGAAATTAGAGGACCTCCCTATCATTCCTTCAAAAATGGGATTAAAGGTCATTAAACAGACAAGTCATCAATATCGCACTGTTGAAGAATTGGCAAAAAGAAAAGATATCAGTGAATGTATTATTGCAACGGACGCTGGACGTGAAGGCGAATTAGTAGCCCGTTGGATTTTGGAAAAGATCAGGTGGAACAAACCCATTAAAAGGCTTTGGATTTCTTCTCAAACAGATCGGGCCATTAAAGAGGGATTTAAACAGCTTAAACCAGGCAAACATTATGACAACTTATACCACTCTGCAGTGTGCAGAGCCGAGGCTGATTGGCTGATTGGTCTTAATGTCACAAGAGCATTAACAACAAAATACAATGATCCGCTTTCTGCCGGAAGAGTGCAAACCCCTACCCTTGCAATGGTCATTGAACGGGAGCAGGAAATACAAAAGTTTGTTCCAAAAGAATATTGGACACTACAAGCAGAAATTGGCCCTCTTTTGGCCCAATGGGAAATGAATAACGAGAAAAGAATTTTTCAGAAGGAGACGGCTGATCAGATTGAAAAAAAGGTAAAAGGTGCGAAAGCTGTTCTAAATAAAATTGACCGTAAAAAGAAAACAGAGGCACAGCCGCTTCCATATGATCTAACTGAACTCCAGCGTGATGCTAACAAACGCTTTGGTTTTTCAGCAAAAAAAACCTTAACAGTCTTGCAGCGCCTATATGAACAATATAAGCTTGTCACCTATCCAAGGACTGATTCACGTTATTTAACAACTGATATGGCTTCTACCATGTTAGATCGACTTCAAGGAATGTCTACAGGATATAAGGAAGATGTTAAGCCATTAATAGCCAATAAAGGATTGGTTCTGGCAAAGCGTGTATTTAATAATGAAAAAGTAACAGACCACCATGCCATTATTCCAACAGAAGAAAGGCTTCATCTCAGTGATTTAGATTCAGATGAACGAAAAATTTATGATTTAATTGCCAAGCGGTTCCTTGCCCTATTTTATCCACCGTATGAATACGAAACCATTCAAGCCATCTTTAAAGTAGAAGATGAAACGTTCACAGCAAAAGAAACTATGGTCATTGACTTAGGCTTCAAAAAGATAGTAGAGAAAAAAGAAAGTAAGACACAGATGGCTGGTCTTCTAAGGCTAAACGAAGGTCAGACTTTACCGGTTAATAGTACAACGATCACACAAAAATGGACAGAACCACCTCTTCGTTTCTCTGAAGCTGATATCTTGGCACATATGGAAAAGTTCGGTCTTGGGACCCCTGCAACAAGAGCAGAAATTATTGAAAGACTTGTAGGAACAGAAGTAGTGGAAAGGCAAAATGGACGGTTTACTCCAACGAAAAAAGGGAAACAGCTCATTGACCTTGTAAATGATGAATTAAAATCTCCAGAATTAACAGCAAAATGGGAAAAAGAGCTAGAAGAGATCTCGAAAGGAAAAGCAGATCCAAAAACATTCGGAGAGAAAATACGGAAGCAAACAGAACAGCTCGTTTTTGAAATTAAAACAAGTGATAAATCCTATCGGGCTCATAATTTAACCGGGGCCAAATGTCCGGAATGCAACTCCTTCTTAAAAGAAAAGAATACGAAAGAAGGCAAAGTTCTTGTTTGCTCTAATTTAGAATGTTCTTACCGTAAACGGAAGGATCCAAAGCTTTCAAATCGCCGTTGTCCACAATGCCACAAGAAAATGGAAATTCACGATGGAAAAGCAGGGACATATTTTCAGTGTAAAACCTGTAATGTGGTAGAAAAAGCAGAGGAAAAGAAAAAAGCCATTAATAAAAAAGAAGAAAGAAAGCTTGTCCAAAAGTATACTCAAAAAGAAGATTTCGGAACAAGCCTGGGAGATTTGTTGAAACAGGCATTAAAAGATAACGATTAAAATGGAAGGTACGTGCATAAAAGGATGCACTTACCTTTTTTTTATTGAAACTATTTGCAAAATAATAGTATGATGATATAGCTGAAATGAAAAGAAACGAGGTCACCCATATGAAAATAAGAGATTGGGACTCGAATTTAAAGGTTCGCCTGTTTGGCGAGGCCATGATGAATATTACCTTTTGGATGTTTTTCCCTTTCCTAACTATTTACTTTTCTGAAGAGTTTGGGAAAGGCAAGGCTGGAATATTACTGATATTTTCACAATTCTTTTCGGTTATAGCCAATTTAATGGGGGGCTACTGTGCTGACCGATTTGGTAGAAAACGAATGATGGTTCTTTCTGCCATTGGGCAGGGACTTTCCTTTTTAATCTTTGGTGTTTCAAGTTCACCATGGCTGGAATCTCCTTGGCTTGGTTTTCTTGCCTATACCATGTCAGGTGTATTTGGCTCCTTTTATTGGCCTGCAAGCCAGGCAATGGTGGCAGATGTAGTAGATGAAAAGAATAGAAGTCATGTATTCGCTATTTTTTATACCTCCATCAATATTGCCGTTGTAGTTGGCCCCATTTTAGGATCCATTTTTTATGTCCACTACCGTTTTCAGTTATTACTTGTGGCCGGTCTTATCTGTATTTTGTTAGGTTTCATTCTTACAAAATGGACAAGGGAAACAGCCCCCATTCAGACAGAAATCCTCGAAACAAATGGAAAATGGTATTATTTTTTGCGGAATCAGGTTAAGGATTATGCACTCATCATTCAAGATAAAGTCTTTCTAATGTTTATTATTGCTGGAGTGCTGGCAGGTCAAACGTTTATGCAATTGGACTTATTAATCCCCATTTTTATAAAGGATGTAATTAAACAAAGCCAAAGTTTATTTACCTTTGGTACATGGTCAGTTAATGTGAAAGCTGAGCAGGTATTTGGAATTGTTCTATCTGAAAATGGCTTACTAGTTGCATTATTGACAGTAGTTGTTACGAAGTGGATGAATAAATACAGTGAGCGATTGAGTTTTGTCCTTTCGTCTATCTTTTATGCCATTTCAATTATAATTTTTGGTCAAACCCATCTTGTTTTGGGATTTATTATTGCCATGGCTATCTTTACATTTGGAGAATTAGTATCAGCAGGGCAGCAGCAAAGCTTTATCTCAAGATTAGCCCCTCAGCACTTGAGAGGACAGTATTTTGCTGCTGGAAGCCTTCGGTTTACTATCAGTAGAACAATCGCCCCACTTTTTATTCCAATGACCGTTTGGATTGGGTATGGGTGGACATTCCTAGTTCTATCTATTCTAGCCTTCGGCAGTGCTGCATTATATTGGGTTATGTTCCATTCATTTTATAAACAACAGAAAAAACAAAATGAGCATGCTATTTAAGTAGCGTACTTCTTTTTGTAATTCAAAAGATCTTGTCAATCTTTTTATAAAAATTGTTATAAAATGTTCGAATTTCATAACATAAGTAGTATAATGATAGTATAAAAGGTTCATTCCAAAGGCGGTGGATTTACATGGATTGGTCTCAATTTATGTCTCCAACTTCAGTCTCAGGTATCATTACATTTATCATTCTTTTTTCTGCAGGGGTATTTTTCAATATAAAAATATACGGAAGCAAGTTGCGGTAGGAATTTATTCCTACCGTTTTTTCTTGCTCAAAACGACTTAAAGTTTATTTTTTTATGAAGAAAGGCTAAAATATACATGAAGATTCTGACAAAGGAGACAAGATAATGACCAATTTCCAAAAGAACCTAGAGAAATACGCAGAGCTTGCTGTTAAGGTTGGAGTAAATGTACAGGAAGGCCAGACCTTAGTAGTTTACGCCGCTATAGATGCAGCTGAACTTGTCCGACTCGTCGTGAAAAAAGCATATGAAGTCGGTGCACAAGATGTTATTGTAAATTGGAACGATGACTCTGTTTCACGCACAAAATATGAGCTAGCACCAGACGAGGTTTTCACGGTATATCCTGTATGGCAAGCAAAAGAAAGAGAAGAACTGGTTGAAAAAGGTGCTGCCTTTATGTCTATCGTTTCTTCTAGCCCTGATTTATTAAAGGGAGTTAATCCAGAAAAAATTTCGAATTTCCAAAAGGCTGCTGGTAAAGCATTAGAAAAGTATAGGAAAGCTGTCCAATCCGATAAAGTTAGCTGGACTGTTATAGCTGCTGCTTCATCATCATGGGCGGCAAAGGTTTTTCCTGATGAACCTGCTGAAAACCAAGTAGAAAAGCTTTGGGATGCTATCTTTAAAGCGACACGTGTAGATACTGATAGCCCTGTTGAGGCATGGAAAAAACATGATGAAAACTTACATGAAAAGGTCAACTATTTAAATGAAAAACACTATGCAAAGCTTCATTATAAAGCACCTGGGACTGATTTAACCATTGAGCTTCCTAAAAACCACCTTTGGGTAGGGGCAGGAAGTATGAATGAAAATGGATTTGAGTTTATGGCCAACATGCCAACGGAAGAAGTGTTCACTGCCCCATATAAAACTGGAGTAAATGGTACTGTTTCGAGCACAAAGCCACTAAGCTACGGCGGTAACATTATTGATCGTTTCTCTGTTACATTTGAAAACGGAAGAATAGTGGATGTAAAAGCAGAAGAAGGCGAAGACATTCTAAAACGTCTTGTCGATACAGATGAAGGCTCACATTATCTAGGAGAAGTTGCGCTTGTTCCATACAAGTCACCGATTTCAGAGTCGAACATCCTTTTCTTTAATACATTATTCGACGAAAATGCTTCAAATCACTTAGCCATCGGCAGTGCTTATGCATTCTGCATTGAAGGCGGCAAAACAATGTCCTCAGAAGAAATTGAGAAAAACGGACTAAACCAAAGCATTACCCATGTTGATTTTATGATTGGTTCAGCTGAAATGGATATTGACGGTATCACAGAAGACGGAAAAACTGAAGCTGTATTCCGCAATGGAAATTGGGCATTTTAAAAGAAAAATAGGACTTTCCAATGGAAAGCCCTATTTTTCATCCTAATTCTATTTCACGTAATTATATTCAAGTTCATCTTTTTTCTCATTATATTCCACATATAGATCATGTCCATTAAAAAACCATAAATCAGTTTCCTCAACATAAAAGGTTAATCCTTCTATTTCTGTTTTCACAAACATATCAACTGGTTCATTATCAATGGTAAAACCAAGTGCATAATTTTCTTGTACCGGGCTATTTCCATATATTTGAGCGTAAAATTTAACTTTATCGCTGTCTTTTAGCTCAACCTCATCCTTAAACCATTTAATTGCTTCTTTACTTACGACTATTTTCATTATTTTCACACCTTTAAATAAATATTACTTTCATTTTAGCAAAAAAAATGACAGAGCACCTTCCTTATGCTTTCTTCCTTCTCCAATCTTTGTTATATTCTTCCCCAATTTTTAATTACACTTTAACAAAATATTAAATTAATTGTAGAAAAATCCTCTTTCCCTTTTATTTTTCGATTCGTTTATAGGTGTGTTTATCAAAATACAAAAAAGATGTCAAATGACATCTTTTAGTGATCTTTTTCTATTCAAAATTATTTACCAATTTTATTGCCAAATTTAAATTTCCACCTTTAAATTGAATCCGTTCCGATTTGGATTGCTGCCCTTTTTACTTTTAACGATTATCAATTTTTTCAGGATATAGATCATGATTCATTAATCTATATTCAGCCATTTGTTCAAATTTAGTTCCAGGTCTGCCATAGTTCGTATAAGGGTCAATAGAAATACCACCCCTTGGAGTGAACTTCCCCCATACCTCAATGTACTTTGGATCCATTAGCTTAATTAGATCATTCAAAATAATATTCATACAGTCTTCGTGAAAATCTCCATGGTTTCGGAAGCTGAAAAGATAAAGCTTAAGTGACTTGCTTTCCACCATTTTTTGATCAGGAATATAGCTGATATAAATGGTCGCAAAATCAGGTTGTCCCGTTTTTGGACAAAGGCTCGTAAATTCAGGAAAATTAAATTTTACAAAATAATCACGATTAGGATGCTTATTTTCAAATGCCTCTAGTACGTCTGGTGTGTATTCAAATAAATACTTTGTTCCTTGATTGCCTAAAAGTGTAACACCTTCTAATTCTTTTTCTGTTCTTCCTGCCATAAAAAATCCTCCTATATGACCCGAAACGTAAGAGCATAAAGAAAACTTGGTATGGCTTAAGTCTTATACCTAGTTACCTTTATACCCAATAGAGAACAAAAAACCATACCCTAAGGATATGGTTGATTTCTCCAATCCATAGTTTTTTATAGAGGGTATTCGCTATGAACCTCTTTGCATAACGGGTAAATTGAATTTTAATAACACTGTTACTATAGATAAAAACAACCTACCTGTCAACTTTCATTTTTCTTGAAAATAAGGTACAATGGGCAACTAAGAGGAGGGGATGAATCCATGTGGAATGAATTCAAAGCATTTGCCGTGAAAGGAAATGTAATTGACCTTGCAGTCGGGGTCATCATTGGAGGAGCCTTTGGTAAAATTGTTACTTCCCTAGTAAAGGATGTACTAATCCCAATAATTGGCTTATTAATGGGAGGCGTTAATTTTTCTGGGCTTTCTATTAAAATCGGAGAGGCAACACTAAATTATGGACTTTTTATACAATCCGTCGTAGACTTTTTTATAATATCCTTTTCTATTTTCCTTTTTATCAAAGGGATCAATCGTTTTAAAAAGAAAGAAGAAATAGCTGCAGCAATAGATCCAAAAGAAGTATTATTAAGGGAAATTCGGGATTTGTTGAAGGAAGAAAAAGATTTGTTGAGAAAAAATGAAACATCTTGACCAACTTATCGTATACATTTATTAAGAAATTAATTTGAATGAGGTGAAGTAAAAATGTACGCACAAACATCAAGTGAATATATGCCATCTGTTTTAAGAACCTTTGCAGTTGCCCTTGCCTTTTCTGTTCTTGGCACATTAGCAGGTGTTTATGTTCCATCAGGATTATTTTTACCGTTGGCCATTTTAGAAATGGTGATGATTTTTTCAGCCTTTCTATTTAGACGGAGGAAAATGGTTTCCTATTCATTTCTTTATATTTTTACCTTTATTTCTGGGATCACACTATACCCCATTGTAGCGTATTATTTTGCAACGGCAGGTGCTAATATAGTCCTCCTTGCATTTGCCAGTACAACTGTTGTATTTACAGGCCTTGCCGTCTATGCGACAAAAACAAAAAGAAACCTCACCTTTTTAAGTGGATTTCTCATGGCAGCCTTACTGGCACTTATCGCCATTTCGATCTTTAATATGTTTTGGCCGCTAAGCTCCACTGGAATGCTCGCATACTCCTTTATTGGTGTCATGGTATTCAGCGGCTATGTATTATTTGATTTTAATCGTATGAAACGCAATGGAGTTAGAGCTGAAGAAGTGCCATTAATGGCATTAAACCTATACTTGAATTTTATTAATCTATTCCTTGATATTCTTCGAATTCTTGGGATCTTTTCAAGCAAAGATTAAAAGTCGGCATGTGCCTACCGGATTCTGTGTTTTGAGGTACAAAACGTAAAAAGTTGTTAAATGTAAAGGGTAGAGGCACCGTCATTGTACGGTGTCTTTTCATATTTTTTCAAAATTAGGATTTTTGTAATTGTTTGACACTAAAAGTTCATTTTTCCCCTACCCAAAATCCTCCTTTTAGTACATAACAACCCCCAAACCCCCTTAGTATAATGGAAGTATATTATATAAGGGTGGTGGAACAATGAAAATTGGACTAGCGCTTTCAGGAGGCGGAGGGAAAGGAAGTTATCAGATTGGGGTGTGGAGGGCTTTAAGGGAGTTTGGGCTTGAGCCTTATATTTGCTGTGTTTCAGGTACTTCAATAGGGGCTTTGAACGCGGTATTGTTTGCACAAGGTAATTTGGAATTGGCAGAGACAATTTGGAAGTCGATTCGCGAGGATCAAATTTTTTCACTTAATTTGAATTGGAAGAAAACACATGCAATTACTAAACTTCCGAACAACTATTTAAAATGGGTGGTTTCTTTCTTGGATCGAATCGCAGAGCACGGTTGGTTTAGTCACGCCGGTCTCCAGAAGATAATTAAAGAAAATATTAATCTATCAGCAGTTTCCTCTTCTCCTATTGATCTTTACGCTACCTGTTTTAACATTTCAAGGTGGGAAACAGAATATTTTCAGTTAAACACCCATACGCCCAAAGAAATAGAACAAATTTTGCTAGCTTCATCTGCCCTCCCCCTCATTTTTGATCAGATCATCATAAAAGGAAACGATTATTGTGATGGCGGAATTGGAGATAACTTACCGATTCAGCCAGTCTATGAAAGTGGTGCAGACATAATTATTGCCGTTCATCTAAGCCGGGATAGCGTTATTAACAATAAAGAGGCATATCAAAACACAAAACTAATTGAAATTGTCCCAATGGAAAACCAGGGCGGTCTCTTTTCTGGAACATTGGATTTCAGCATAGAAGGCGTTAAAAGGAGAATGGAACAGGGTTATCATGATACCAAACAAACCTTACAGCCATTCTATCAATTCATGAAAACTCAACATGAATTTATTCAGCAAGTTCAGCTTTTTCAGGAACAAGCCTTTCTTGATGAGAGGAAAACTTTAGTCGAAGAAAAGGAGCTTTTAAAAGAAGAACTACAACAATATATTCATAAGGGGCGATAACATGAAAACGGAATTAATCCAGTTTCAAAACAGCCTTCATGAAGAGAAATTCCCGCAATTAGACGAAATTGTTCAGCAAATCGTGGAAAGGTACCAAAATAACTATGTCATCATTGCCAAGCTTGCACTTGAAAGTGTATCCTTACTAACTTCTAGTGAAGCCCGTGGCCGTGAATTATCCGAACAAGGATTGTTTAAAAGGCTCATCAGTGAAATGACTGGGGAAAATAATCAGCTCAGGTATGAAATGACTGATAACTTTTTCAAATCCCAATATGTTGCCATGAAAACAATGGAGAAACTGCAGGAACAAAATTTGTTTACATTTGAACTAATGACCACCATTCACAACAAACTCCATAGTTTTGCCCACTTGATTGAAAGTGAATTTATTGTAATCTATGATTCCCTTGTTTCTTTTACCAAAAAAACATGTTATGAAATGGTTCAATTGGATCATCGTGTTGAAACGTTAGAAAAAAATATGGACCTTATTTTGTGGAAATCGACGATTCAATATTCCCTATTTAACGGTAAAGAATATACGGCCCTTTCCCTTTTTGAAAAAGTCGTGTGCATTATAAATGATTTTTACCATTTAACCAAAGGAAAATGGGGTATCAAAGATCTGATGCTCCTAAAATCGGTCTTTTCTGATTTGGACATGCCTGTTAAAGATTCGATTATCCAAGGTGATTTTTTCAGAGCCCTTATTGATCAGCCTATGTTAATTGATCGATTATTTGAGGGAATCCTCATCAACCACAATCTAGAGAATATTACCGCTTTTGAAAGTCCCATTTTAAAAGGTATCGAAATACTAAAGGTACAGGAAGCCCCAAACGTTAAAAAATGGCCAATCATTCAAAAACATTTGCAAGATAGTGCCAATCATTCAATTGAGTCAGAAATGAATCTGTTTGATTTTTCAATAGAGTTACTATTTAATCTTCTTTTAGTTGATGAACAAATTCCAATCATAAGAGATGAAAGCTCTTCTATTATTGATAAAAAAATAACTTAACCAAAGATTCTTAAAAAGAAGGATCCCCTCTCAGTTGAGAAGGGGTCTTTGTGGCATCGTATTCCGGGTTCTTTTATGTAGGAAGTCTTTTAACTTTCCTGAACCCTCATAAAAATAGAGACACCAATTTTTTTGCAAATCGTCAAATAGTGCATAAATGCTAATAAAACTGCGCCCGTATTCATTCCGATAATAATGCCTTCCATTCTCCACTCCGGTAGGGCTCCCAGCCAAAAAATAATGGAAAAAGAGAGAATGGTACACCATATAACCTGAAAAAAAATATCTTTCAAAAGGCCTAGTCCAATGAGAAAAGCTTGCATGGGCATCGTAAAAAAGTGAAAAAGAAAAAATGGCCAGAGCAACTGTAAAAACACAGCAGCAGCAGGTGTATGAAAAAAGTAGGTGGTTAGTGTTGGGGCTAGAAAATAGAAAATAACAGCTGCTGGTGCCCCATAAAAAAAGGTAATTCTTATTACGTTCTGAAGCATTTTTTGCAATGAATGATAATCCCCATTGGAATAATCCTTAGAGACTGTTGGAATGATGACTGTGAGGAGGGAGTGCGCGATAAAGGCTGGAAAAAAACCTATCGAAATAGCAATTCCCGCCAACATACCAAATTGTTCAGTTGCAACATGAGCAGATAGCCCTGAGCGAATAAGAGCAGCTTTAATCAAAAAAGGCTGGATAGCATTCGTTAAAGCAGCAAATAAACGCAATCCCGTCGTAGGGACTGAAACAGACATTAAATTTTTTCGAACTATACTTCGATTTAAATTAGAAAACGGAAGGCGCTTCATTTGTTGATATTGAAGAAGAAACGTAAGAACGAGATAAACAAAAACAACGATTTCGCTTCCAATAAGAGCTCCAATTGCAATTAATATCGCTTTTTCCTGATTAAATTGGAAATAGCGAAAGACTAAAAAAAGTACAGCCAACTGAAAAACCTTTCTTAAAAAATGAGAAATAGCAATTTTCCCCATTTGGTGATTGCCCATAAAGTATCCTCTAGCCACAGATGTGAACGTAATTACCGGAATTAAAATCATGAGAAACCATCTAGTATAGGGATGATATGATTTAAAAACTGATACATAGGGTATCACTGCAACTGCCATCGCAAACAAGATGCTTGTAAAAATAATTGCTATAGTCAAAGCATGATGAAGAATACTGCGATGAAATCTTTCATCTTTCTCCGCAATAAATTTTGAAATAGATACCTGCAATTCAAAGCTTGATAATAAGACAATTAAAAAAATAGATGGAAGAATAGACATATAAAGGCCAAGTCCATGCTTCCCCAACTCTTTTGTTAAAATCATATTAATTAAAAACTCAATCGTTTCGCCCAAAAATGCTGATGCGGCTAAAAAAAAGACACCTCTATAAAAAATCGTCAATTGTCCATTCTCCTTTTAAATGAGTTCCCTTTAAAAGGTTATGAGACAAGTTGGAGGAATAGTAGAGAAACTTTGGATTGGTATGAAAAGTGTAAAATTTTAAGGAAGAGATCTTTTCCACTCTAAAGAAAACTTGGCTAGCACCAAGCTTTAGCGCAGGCGATTGCCAAGTTGCACTGATGCGTTCAGAATTTATGGATTTAAATTCTGATTAGCTAAAATAGCAAAAAAGCCTACCACTTTAGGCAAGCTTTATTATTCGACCAATGAATGTTTAAATGCATATATAACAGCCTGGGTTCGGTCTTGAACCTGCAATTTACTTAGAATGTTACTTACATGGGTCTTAACTGTTTTTAATGCTATAAATAATTCATCCGCAATTTCTTGATTCGTTTTTCCTTGTGCCATGAGAAGTAAAATTTCTAATTCACGACTTGTCAGTTCTTCATGTGGGAGGTGTTGGGTTTTTTGACGCATTTTCATCATCATTTTTCCTGTCACTTCGGGTTCAAGCACAGATTGCCCATGGTAAGTAGCTCTGACGGCATTGGCAATTTCGCTGGCCTTGGAGGTTTTTAGCATGTAGCTTGTTGCACCTGCTTCAAGTGCGGGATACACCTTTTCATCATCCAAAAAGCTGGTCACAATTATAACCTTTGCTTCTGGCCATTTTTCAATGATCTCCTTCGTTGCTTCAATACCATCCATTTCCTTCATAACCAAATCCATTAAAATAATATCAGGACGAAGCTTTAATGCCAGCTCTACCCCTTCCTTTCCATCACCTGCTTCACCCACCACCTCAATATCGGCCTGAGCAGATAAATAAGACGAAACCCCAATCCGTACCATTTCATGGTCATCAACAAATAAAACTCGTATCAATTTACACCCTCCCTATTAACGACAGTCGGAACCTTTACTTCCAGACGTGTTCCATTGTTCTTTACACTGACAACCTTTAGGGTACCACCCACCTCAAGGGCCCTTTCACGCATATTTTGCATTCCGTATGATCCTGCTTTCGTATCCTTTACTTCAAAGCCTTGCCCATCATCGACTACTCTCATAATGATTAAGTCATCCCGTTTGATTAAAAGCACATCTAATTTCGTTGCTTTTGCATGTCTTAGAGTGTTAGAAACAGATTCCTGCAGAATGCGGAATAAATGATCCTCCACCCCTTTATCAAGTGGAAATTGCTCTACCTTCCATTTTATATCCATTGTAACCTTTTGTGATAACTCCGTTAATAATTCTTCCATTCCCTCTTGAAGGGATTTATTCTTTAAAGCAACTGGTCGTAAATGAAGAAGAAGTGCCCTCATCTCTAATTGTGATTGGTGAATCATTTCTTCAACCAATTTTAACTGTTTTGTTTCATTCGTATCTAATTGCTCTCTTGTCTCATTGATAGCTGACATCATCATAGAGGCCGCAAATAATTGCTGACTGACAGAATCATGTAGCTCACGAGCAAGTCGATTTCGTTCCTGCGAAATAATTTCTTGGATTTTCGACTCTTGATCCTCTACTTTTTCGGTTGCAAGCCGTTGGGAAAGCTTTGCCTGTTCAGCCATTTGTTTTCCTATCTTGACTATTCTACCCGCAATGGATTGAACTTCTGTCAAAGAGGGTGTCTCTTTAATATCGGTATGCTTCCCTTCCTCAAGAAGATGTAATGACTGATCAACAAAATATAGCTGATTTCTCCAAAATAGACCTGAAATGATTCCAAAAATAACTCCAATCACAATACTTGAAGCAAGAATAAAAAGTGCAAAAGGTATATCCATAAAATGCCTATCCCATAGCTCTGACCAGTCTGCAAGTGGAAAAACAATAAAAAAGACAGTAGTCATTACACATGCAATCAAAAAGGCAAATGCTCCGGCCCAAACAACTTGACGTTGGATGATGCTCATATGCGCTCCACCTCGATATTTCCCACTAAAAGCGAAGTGAAGATTTTTACTTTTTGATCCACAAAATCATAGCCAGGTGTTTTTAAATGAAAGACTTGATTAAATATTTTGGATTGATGAAAGTCAAATACGGAGGTACTGCCAGCTATAACGGAGTGGTGAATATTTACTTCCACCTCATATGGGACAAGAATATGAATATTCCCTATTATATTTCGGATAAAAATAACCGTCTCTCCTTTAGGAAAAACCGTATAGCTTAAATCAATAACTGTATCGCCAATTCCCGCCTGTATATTAATATCATTCCACTCATATACACCGTTAGGAGTTTTTTGCTGACCAAATAGCACGTTATCTAAAAGAGGCTTACCCATGATGATAGAATCTTCGTGGGGTTTCTTTTTAGGTTCCACAAAAATTGGTGAATGTTTCTTTGGATTTTTCTTTGATAAAGCAAATTGAATCAAAAAATGAAAAAGAATAGCAAGCAGGAAAAATTTAAAGGTAATCATATTAAATACACTTGCACAAAAGAAGATAATTCCGCCCCAAAAAAGGATCTTCCCTTTCTTTTTTGTTCCTCTCTTTCGACCAAGATAAATCATGCCCCCTGAAACAAAAAGAGAGAAAATTAACCCTCTATTGAAAAATAAAATTTCTAGTATAAGGATGATTCCTCCAATGATAATCATCCAGCCCATATAATCATTTTTCAAATTCTTAAACATCGGGGTTTTCCTCCTTTCTTAAGGGGTTGTTATTATGCCTAAAAGGCGTAGAGTTCTACGCCTTTTAGAATACCATGTTTTGGTCAAAGGTAAATATAGTATATTTAATTAATTGTCTTATTAAATGGACTTGCTAAGTTCAACTTTCGTGTCTTTTTCTAATTGAGCAATTTTGGCATCAATTGTACTGCGATAATAGTCACTGTTTACTTGTTGCTCAAGGCGATCTAAATAATTTTCAATTTCATGAAAACGTGAATAAGATTGATTTGAATAGGAACTTGTTTGTAACACTTGATCCATACGGTGATGTGCGCGTGTTACATTTTCTCTCCCCATTAGTTCCATACGGCGGATTTGCATTTCCTTTAGCTTATGCTTCATTTCCCCATATTTTCTTTCTAGCTCTTCAAGCTGATCTTTTGCTTGTGCAAGAGCCTTCGTTAAATGCTCAGCACGCTCAGAATATTGTCTTTTTTCTGCTAAAGCAAACTCATAAAGCGCTGTTTCTCCTGCCTTCAAAGCAATATCAGCTTGATGCTTTCTTTTTTCAGCTAATTCTAAAGCTTGATGAAGTTCCCTTGTAAATTCATCCTTTAACGTATATTGACGCTCCAGAAGTTTTCTTACTTTTTCTGTTTCCTGCTCGCATTGACGAAGATAATGATTTAGCATAGCAATTGGGTTTTGTATTTCCTTTTGATCAAGCGCTTCATGTAAATCAGCAGAAATTGCATTTTTAATTCTTGTAAATAGGTTTGTCATGAATATCTCTCCTCTTTTAATAATTTTTCAAATCATTCCACTGTTTTTCAAAATTAACGAATGGATCTGTTTCATCTTTCACCTGCTTGTGTTTATCCTCATTCCATTTTTTATAAACTAGGTATAGAACATATGCTGCCCCAACCCCAATAAGGGAAGGAATGTTGTGCATAGAAGCCATTATTACGATAAAACCGAGGATAGCTAACCCGATTTTCTTTTTCTTTGAATCAGCCTTTAAAAACTGTTTTAAAATAAAATATAAAACAACCAGGCTTAGCATAAGACCTACAATCGGCCCAATAGTTGAAAATAAGATCATCGAAGCAATTCCCCCGACAACAAGTAAACCAAACTTTTTCATTTTTGTTTCCTCCTTTCTTGATCTTGATATCATCTTACCTTTATTCCATTTTTCTTATAACGAGCTTAAGCTGGATTTTCATATCAGCCTCAAGACGTAGAAAGGGTCAGCCCTACTCGGACTGACCCTTGCCTTTTCCTTATTGAGATATAAACATTTGTGACCAATAATAGCGTTGTGAACCACCTTGAGCAAATCCTACACCAATTTGTGTATAGTTGGTGCTCAATATATTGGCACGATGACCAGGACTATTCATCCAGGCATTTACCACTTCCTGCGCAGTGGCTTGACCAGCCGCAATATTTTCACCTGCGTAACGATAGGAAATACCAAAATTCTTCATCATTGTAAATGGATCCCCATAAGTTGGGCTTGTATGAGAAAAATAGTTTTTATCTCTCATATCCATGGCTTTGTACCTTGCCACCCTTGAAAGCTCCCAATTTGGGCTGAGTGCCTTCAATCCATATTTAGCGCGCTGCTGGTTTGTCAATTGAATCACTTGGTTTTCAATACTTTTCGTTGCACTTAGATCAGGTATAGTTACTTTTTCTCCAGGATAGATTAAAGCTGGGTTTTTAAACTGCGGGTTTGCTTGAATAATTTCTGATAAGCCTACCTGAAACCGAACAGCAATTTTCCAAAGCGAATCTCCCGGCTGAACAGTGTATATTTGCTGGGCAAAGGAAACGTTTGGAATAGTCAACAGTGAAAATAGAAACATAAGGCAAATGAGTATGGTTTTTTTCATTTTTTCGCCTCCTCCGACTATATATTCTTTCTTAAAGGCTCAAAATATACGGGGAAAAATAAATAATTCATTATTAGGAGAACCTAGGCTTTGGAGGGATTTAGGATGAATCACATTTCGTGGCTGACTTATATAATGTTAATTTTAGCTAGCTATCGTTTAACACATCTAATTGTGTTTGATAAGATTACAGAATTTATCCGCAAGCCATTCATCAAAAAGGTTATGGTAGAAACAGAAGATGGGCCAAAACCAAAAGAAGTTCCAAAGTCTTTATTTGGATATTTGCTTAAATGCTATTGGTGTGCAGGTGTTTGGAGCGCCATTTTTATTGGAACTTGTTACTTACTTTTTCCAAAAGGTACATTCGTCTTTATTTTAATTTTTTCAATTGCGGGTGGACAATCCATTCTTGAAACATTTGTTGGGGTCAATATAAAGAAAGTGGATTATTATTCTGAACAGAAAAAAAGGATTAATGAATAACCTATCTTTGGAAAAAATAGAAAGTAAATAATATTGGGAGGAACAAATATGAGCTTTTCTGAAAAAGCACCACAATTCCCCAAAACCTACTGGAGAGAAATCGAGTTACCATCATTTAATAAGCTTGATAGGGATTTAAATGTGGATGTTGCCATTGTCGGAGCAGGAATTACAGGGATTACAGCTGCATACTTATTGTCAAAGCAAGGATTTAAGGTAGCAATTCTTGAAGCTGGTAGTGTTTTAAATGGGACTACCGGACATACAACTGCAAAGATTACAGCCCAACACGGTCTTCTTTATGACGAATTTATCCAACACCTGGGTGAAGAAAAGGCTAAGCTTTACTATGAATCACATATACGCGCTATGGAATTTATTAAAAAAACGGGAATTAACTGTGATTTAAGTGAAGAAGATGCCTATGTTTATGCAACAACAGATGAATATGCAGATAAGATTAAAACGGAATGGGAGGCTTATCAAAAGCTTGGAATCCCCGGGGACTTTGTTAATAGTATTACATTCGATATTCCAATTAAAGCAGCGCTTTCTATGCATGGGCAAGCACAATATCACCCACTCAAATTCTTAAAAGGATTACTTGAAGATGCTATCCAATCAGGATGTACGATATACGAAAATACGACGGCTAACGATATGGAAGAGGAAGAATCTGAGGAACCTACTATCATTACAAATGATGGTTTTCGAGTGAAGTGCAAATTTGTAATTGTAGCTTCTCATTATCCTTTTTGCAATATTCCCGGCTTTTATTTTGCAAGGATGTATGCAGAACGGTCATATGCTATTGGAATAAAAACAGATAAAGAATATCCTGGAGGCATGTACATCAGTGTAGACGATCCCATCAGGTCCATACGTTATACTCCTACAGAAGACGGGAACCTTATCATTATTGGTGGAGAAAAACATAAAACAGGCCAAGGCCCTGACACATTATCTCATTACGAGGCACTTGCGAAATTTGCAGAAGATATCTTTGGCATAAAGGAATATTCCTATCGTTGGTCTGCACAAGATTTAGTTACTCTTGATAAACTTCCCTTTATTGGCCCGTTTACAGAAAATAAACATCATGTTTTAGTAGCTACAGGATACAAAAAATGGGGGATGACCACTGGTATTTTGGCTGGTCATTTACTGACAGATTATGTTTTAAATCGTGACAATCCATATATGGAGCTTTATTCACCCGCAAGGTTTCATGCTGATCCAGAATTAAGAAAATTGATTACCGCGAACGCAGATGTAGCCGGTCACTTACTTAAGGGCAAACTGGAATTTGTTCCAAAGGACACTGGTGATCTTGGAAATGGAGAGGGCTGTGTTGTGATGCATAACGGAAAACGGGCAGGTGCATATAAAGATGAAAATGGTAAGCTTTATATTGTGGATACCACCTGTACACACTTTGGCTGTGAGCTCGAGTGGAACCACGGAGAAAAAACATGGGATTGTCCATGTCATGGATCTCGTTTCTCATATGAAGGAGATGTTGTCGAAGGGCCAGCATTAAAACCTCTGGAAAATTTATCAAAAGAATAATTTTTGTTAAACGCTAACTTACATACAAGTTGGCGTTTTTTTGTTATCTATATGCCTTAATAAAAACGTTTTGACAGTTTTCGTAAACTTTGTTGGTTTTTTTCGCATTACACCAACCCTATCTGAGATTTATCAGTGAAAATAGAAAGGATATCAGCGAAAACAATACTTCATCGAAAGCAACAATCTTTTTAGAAAAAAACCTTTTCAAAAGAATAGCCCCCTTTATTAAGGAGGCCTTAAATTTATTTATCTTTCGGACGATTCCGTTTTAAGTCTTCGCCTGTTTCAAATTCAACAAGTTCAGAGCTTGTTTTTCCCTTTTTCGCATTGTTATTACGCTGCGCATTCTGATTTCCGAGCTTTGTTTTACCCAATTCGCCCATCTCCTTTACATAAAATCAAAGATAGTATGATTAAAAAGGGGAGAACTTATTCTATCTTAATGAATAGGAGAACAACTGCTCAAGCGGCTTTTTGGTTTCACTTCATTTAGGCTGGGCATTTATTATCGAATCTCTTCAGAAATTTGTCCCTTATAAAAGGATCTTTTATAAAGAGGAAGATTTAATTGTTTACAGTAATTTTTTAATTCTCTTTCTTCACGTTCTGTTACTAATGAAATGACTGTTCCGTTTGCACCCATTCTGCCTGTTCGGCCAGAGCGATGAACATATTGAGATATATCCTTTGGGAAATCTAAATGAACAACATGTGAGACCCCTTGAATATCAAGCCCTCTTGCAGCCACATCTGTTGAAATGAGCATCTTTAATTTCCCATCCCTGAATGCTTTAAGAGCAGTTTGGCGCTCTAATTTATTTAATTCACTATGAAGCAGACCGACTGCCAAGTCTTTATAATTTAATTTTGCCGCAGCTACAGAAATTTCTGAGATATCATTAATAAAAGCAAGGGCTTTTATCCCCTCTAAGCGGGCAATTTTTTCAAGAAGTTTTACTTTCTCTCTCTGCTCACTTAAAAAATAGATATGTTCAACTTTCCCTTCAGAAATGGTTTCATCCTTTTGGATCCTGATAACCTCTGCTTCTTTGGTCATTTCTTTTGCTATTTGTTCAGTTTCTTTTTTTAATGTAGCTGAAAAGAAAAGAACCTGGCGATCTTGAAGTGTCGATTTAATAATATTTTTAATTGTATTTACATGTTCTGATGTTAAAAGCTGGTCTGCTTCATCAAGAACAAGCATTTTGACCTCATGCATTTTGACTTTTTTTTGTTTAATTAACTCTAATAGACGTCCAGGTGTAGCAAAAATAATCTGTGGCCGTTTTTTTAATTTTTCTAACTGTCTCTTCAGATTCGCTCCGCCAATAAAAGATGCACCGCGAATACCGCTTCCTTCTGCCCATTTTTGAAATTCTTGATAAACCTGCATGACTAATTCCTGTGAAGAAGCCAAAATGACAGCCTGAATAGATTGGTTTTCAAGATCAATCTTATTTAAAACAGGCAATAAGTAAGCAAGGGTCTTTCCTGTCCCTGTAGGGGATTCTGCAATTAAATCTGTTCCCTCCAAAATAATAGGGATTGCTGTATTTTGAATAGAAGTTGGGGTTTCAAATCCTGACTTTCCCCAAGCTTCCTTTAGAAATGACTTTACGTTTTCCAACATACGGACTCCTTTTTCAACATCGTTTTTCTTATTATTCGTGATAACATTCGTACTGATACTAACTGAATTCCCTTTTGGTGTCCAGTTTCAATTTACAAAAAGTGATTTGATAAATCCAAATAATAGAAGATGAGTGCTAAATGATATAAAAGAATTCCTAAATAAAGCGTACAGCAAGAGGTTAACAAAACTTTGGTTTTTCCAGTTAAGGGACGTAGATAAAGGATACCTATTAGAATCAGTGGAAGTAGAATTTTAACGAGGTAAAATAATAACCAGCTTTTGTAAATAACGATATTCATAAACGGGTTCATTTCACTGATTTTTCCAAGTGAAATCCCAAGATGAGTCAGAAGAGCATCTAAAAGACCAGCAAACAACAAAAATAGACCAGCTTTCATAAAATCCCCCCGTTTGCTACACAAAACTTGGCGTTCGCTACATAAAACTTGTTCTTCTCTACACAGATCCACCGCTTCGCTACACAAACCATTTTTCGCTACACAAACTACCTCGTTTGCTACACAGGACTAGGTGTTTGCTACACAAAACTTGTTCTTCTCTACACAGATCCACCGCTTCACTTCACAAGCTATTTTTTGCTACACAAACTACCTCGTTTGCTACACTGGACTAGGTGTTTGCTACATAAAACTTGTTCTTCTCTACACAGATTCACCGCTTCGCTACACAAACCATTTTTCGCTACACATACTGCCCTGTTTGCTACACAAAACTTGGCTTTCTCTACATAAAAATGGCTCTTCTCTACACAGATCCACTGCTTCACTACACAAGCTATTTTTTGCTACACAAACTACCTCGTTTGCTACACAGGACTAGGTGTTTGCTACATAAAACTTGTTCTTCTCTACACAGATCCACCGCTTCACTACACAAACCATTTATCGCTACACATACTGCC
>JAUZPL010000039.1 GCA_030705955.1 Bacillota bacterium
CCCGCGGAAAGCGAAGCGCCTGGAGCGCAAATCAACAGACCAGTTTAAAAGCTTTATATAAATATTATAACAAATTAACGCGGTGAATTGTTGAAGGTAATTTATAAAATAAAAGACTGCCGAAGCTTTTTCGACAGCCTGTAGAGACCATTAAGGTCTCTTTTCTATTTGTTTTTTTATTTTTAACGCCACAGGAGGGTCGTCTGTTATAAAAGCAGAACAATTCAATTGAAAGAGACGCTTCATGTCCGCCTCTTTATTCACAGTATATGGTCTTACAGCAATTCCACTATTGATGGAATTTATAATCATTTCATCCACTAATAAGGTTCTATAGTCCGGATGAATTCCTTTTGAGCAGATGGCTTTTGCATACACCCATGGCATATACAACCCTTCAGAATATAATGGAGCTGTTTCTATTACGGGGTCTAATTGGTAGCAATGGACTATACTATAATGATTAAACGAAGAAAAAATAATGCGATTACTAAGACCGTATTGATGAATAAGCTGAATACATTTTTCTTCCATTCCTTCATAAAGAAATACTCCGTTCTTTAGCTCAATATTGCATATTAAATCATTCGATTTCATCCACTCAAAAACTTCTATTATGCTAGGTATAGGTTCGTTTTTTCCTCCTTTTTTATTTGCATTTAATGTTCTAATTTCTTTATATGTAAACTCTTTTACAAACCCACTGCCGCTTGTTGTTCGATCAACCTTTTCATCATGAATGACTACAACCTCTCCATCTTTTGTCAGTTGTACATCAAGCTCTATTCCATCTGCTCCAGCTTTTTGGGCTTCAATAAATGCTGACATCGTATTTTCAGGAAATGCTGCAGAATAGCCTCGGTGAGCAAAAATTTGTGTCATTTTTTTCACTTCCTAAACAGTTTTTTTATATTGAATTACTTTTAGGCACTTATCATTTTGAATAAAGGAATGATATGCCAAAGGATATTCTTTTCGAAAAGAGACTAGAACATTAGGGATGAAAAAAGAATATTATTTTTTATTCATACACAATAAGTGTTAGACCATACATATTTATCATAATTTTATTATAAAACAAGTCTTATTTGGAAATTGGGGGAAGAAAAATGAATGAGAGAAGGGATTTCCCTAATCATTCAGATATTCATCAGCCTTTAAATTTTTCTGAGGTAGGTAAGTCGGGCGTAAATAAAGAGCAAACCAAGCAAACTTCCTTCTCTTTTGCCCCAGAGAACATTAAAGTATTGGTTGAAATCGCTAATTCATCATTTGATATTTCTTTAAATAAAAAAATAAAAATGAGTGCAAATATAGTAGATATACTTGATATAACTTGGACAACTTCTCCTGTAAACTACCAAGTGAATATCCATGCTAACACACTTTGGATTTCAGGAAAACTTACAGCAGGATTAATGTATACAAAAACAAATAACCCTAAGATTCATTTACAGCATATTACCATACCATGGAAAAAAAACTGTTCTTTAGAATTTACCTATCCTCCAATTCCCCCATTAGGTGATGAAAAAAAACACTTTGAATTCACAAATCAAACATCTAACCAGCATTCTACTGAACATTATGAGCAAATTATTTATCATAATGAACATCCAATTTTAGAGGTAGTATCAACAAGGGTTATTACATCTAAAGACATTACGGAAGAAAATACCCATTTTTATCTTAATTTACATATTAATAGTGAAATTTTCTATAGGCTTTTTCAATATCAGGTACTAAGAAAAAAGGAGTGAAAAATAGTGATATTCACTGTGATTTGCGTCCAAACGTGGATAGAAATCTTCCATATGATAGAAGCATGAAGATATGAAGGGAGACTTTTTCAATGTTTTTTAATGGGCCAAATCATAAAGACGGTAGTAATCCGCCAGCAAACAAGATTGTTTCTTCATCTGTTCAACAGGAGGTAAGTAATACCTCAACTACACCACAGATTATAAATGCAAATCCTTATATTAAGGTTCCCGTTGTTTTAGGAGAAACAACTGTTCAAATTGATCTTGATTCTACAATCACTTTTCCTGAACAGGTCTTGGAAATAAAAAAAATCAAAAAGAGCTTAAAATTAGTTCAATGCCGTCTTTTATTACCAACAAACAAACTATTTCTAAAAGGTTTTGTACGTAAGAATATCCAATACGCAACACCTACAAGAGGCGGTCGTGATTATGTTTCATCCATGATTCACTCCTTAACGGTAGATGTTCCATTCCAAGTGGTAACCAAATTGGATTTCCTAAGTACTCCTGATTTTAAATCAAATCCTAGAAGCACTGAATTTAAATATTTTAATTCTTCTCCACTCCCACAGGGATATCCTTCAAAAGAACGATTACTTTCCGGGGATTTCTCAGAACATAACCAAATGAGTGAAGAGGTCTACAATGAATTACCATTCTGTGAATTACTCTCAAGCAAATTTATTGAATATGATGAAGCACTAAACCGTTCAATGGGAAGTGTTTTTGGTAGTTCAGGCCAATCCATCACAGCACCTTTCGAGGAGGGAACATTTACTGAATTAGAAGAAAAAATGGTCATTGAGCTTACTATTAAAGTGCTTCAAAATCAGCAGGTTCATATTCCTGAAAGAGAAAAAGAA
Organism: Bacillota bacterium; assembly: GCA_030705955.1. GTDB lineage: Bacteria > Bacillota > Bacilli > Bacillales > Cytobacillaceae > JAUZPL01. The sequence continues at coordinate 2,630 of JAUZPL010000039.1, forward strand.
GAACAACCACACGAAGAAAGTCACAATTTCAACGAATTTAACAGTTTTTTTCATTAAGGAGAATCAATAGTAATGAAAAACCCCAACTATAATGTTGGGGCTTTTCATATAAAAGAATTATTGTATTAGTTTTTACCCTTTCAGGAAGCCTTATGCTCTAAACGAAGCTTATCAGCAACCATCGCAATGAATTCTGAATTTGTCGGTTTTGCTTTTGTCATGCTGACTGTATAACCGAATAAGGAGGAAATCGAATCAATATTGCCACGGCTCCAGGCTACTTCAATTGCATGACGGATAGCCCTTTCTACGCGGCTCGCCGTAGTATTGTATTTTTTTGCAATGTCAGGGTATAAAACCTTGGTTATAGAACCAAGCAACTCGATATCATTATAAACCATCGAAATAGCTTCTCGTAAGTATAAGTAGCCTTTAATATGTGCAGGTACACCAATTTCATGAATGATTCCAGTAATGCTAGCATCTAAATTTTTGGGTTTTTGTTCATTTTGTGAGCGATAATTAGAGAATGGCAATTTTCGGGTAACAGAACTTCCTTTGCCACTAACCTGGCGAATATGACTTCCTAAATTTTCCATGTCAAAAGGTTTCAAAATGAAATAGGAAGCACCAAGTTCAACTGCTTTTTTTGTGACATCTTCTTGACCAAATGCAGTAAGCATGATGACATTTGGGATGGAGGATTTTTTTATTTCACGCATTTTTTCTAAAACGGCTAATCCATCAAGATGAGGCATAATTATATCTAAAATAAGTACATCTGGATCGACTCCTTCTAACATTTCTAAACATTCCTGACCATTATGGGCAACCCCTACTACTTCCATATCATCCTGTGAAGAAATATAATCTTCTAATAATCCAACTAATTCCCTGTTATCATCTACAACACAAACCTTAATCTTCATCAAACGAGTTTCCTCCTCAATTCCCTGAACTTTTATCTCTATTTTCTATTCTAAATGACAAATTCGACAATGCAATAAAAAATCCTTTATAATTTTTCAACTTTTCTCAAAAGGGTCACAAAATCTTTTGTTTTCTCTCGTTTTCTTTAATTTTCGACCAATTTCGTTATTTTCTTCAACTTTGTCGAAAAATCTTTAAAGTAAACTCGCCGACTGACGAGCCCTTTAGGCGGTTCATGAGGCGTAGTTGCCCTGATATGCGTTAGGAAAGAATAAATTTTGGTCTTATAAATTCATTCTTTCCTATTAGAAAAAAAACAAAATGGGCTTTATCACCCATTTTGTTAATAACTAAATTTAGCTAGCCCTTTCTTTAGGTTTATCATAAATATCAATACCCGCTTCATCTAACATCCACTCGATATGAACTCCATAACCAGAGGTTGGATCATTTACAAAAACATGAGTAACGGCACCGACTAATTTTCCATCCTGTATAATGGGACTGCCACTCATTCCTTGAACAATTCCGCCTGTCTTTTTAAGGAGCACAGGGTCTGTTACCTTAATCACCATTCCTTTTGTTGCCGGAAACTTTTGTGGTATGGTGCTAACAATTTCTATGTTAAATGCCTCAACTTTATCATTATTTACCACTGTTAAAATTTTAGCTGGCCCTTCTTTCACTTGATTAGCTAAAGCAATCGGAAGAGGTTTATCCATAACCTCATTTTTAAGATTTTTATTTAATCTCCCAAAAATCCCAAAAGGACTGTTTTTTTGAATATTTCCAACAATCTCTTTATCAGGTGAAAATCTTGCAAGCTTCTCCCCAGGGTCTCCATTACTTCCTTTTTCAATTGATGTAACAGTTGAACGCACAATTTGTCCATCTTCTACAACAATTGGTTTTTTTGTATCCATATCAGAAATAACGTGCCCTAAGGCTCCATATTTTTTTGATTTTGGATCAATAAACGTCATCGTACCAATTCCAGCAGCAGAATCTCTAATATATAAACCAAGCTTATAAATTTCTTCTCCTTTATCTTTTAAAGGAGTTAATTTTGTAGTGAATTTTCCATTCTCCCTGCTGATTGATACATTTAATTCCTTTCCACTTTGCCCTGCAGCTTGTACAAATGGAGCTACGTCAGACATTTTTTCAATTTTACTGCCATTTATTTCAGTAATTATATCTCCAACCTTTATTCCTGCTATCTCTCCTGGGGATTTTTTACCATCAATAGTGTTAACCAAATGATGTCCAACTACTAATACTCCTACCGTATTTAATTTAACACCAATTGATTGACCACCTGGAATTACTTTGAAATCCTTTAATACATTGACATCCACTTTTTTGATAGGGATACCTGCAATATTCAGTAGCATTTCATTTTTGCCTTTTTCATTTGCTTTTAGGGATACAATATGTTCTTCTTGTTTTAAAGATAAAGTATTATTTGTGGATACTAATGAGGCTGAAACCGGAACAGCCTTTTGTATCGAATATTCTTGCCCTTTAAAAACAGTAATATTTTTTGGAATTGAAAGGTATGCTTGAAATGGCTGAAAAAAAATCAAGCTAGTTAATGAAACAAGGAGAATTCCACCAATGATCTTTCTAATCGTTTCTAACTTCAATATTTTCACTCTCCTCGCTTCTAATCCAACTTCGAAATGGCTACATCCTTAATTTTGCCACGGTGCGAGTCATTTATAACTACTTAAAAAATAAAAAAGCTACCCTTATTGGATAGCATTTCAAATTTTTTTATTTTCTGATGCAAGGAGAAGCAATTCTTCTGCATGTTTTTTCGTTAAATCTGTTATTTCAACACCAGAAATCATTCTTGCTATTTCTTTTATCTTTTCCGAATCTGGTAATGGGGTAACTGAAGTTTTCGTTCTGCCACCTTTTGCAACCTTTGAAATATAAAGATGAGTATCGGCCATTGCGGCAACCTGCGGAAGATGAGAAATACACAGAACCTGTGACTGAGTAGCAACCTTATAAATTTTTTCCGCAATTGCTTGAGCTACTCTTCCGCTTACACCTGTATCCACCTCATCAAAAATAATGGAGGTTACTCCCTGATGTTTTGAAAAAATACTTTTTAAGGCAAGCATCATTCTTGATAATTCCCCACCAGAAGCAATTTTGGAAAGTGGCTTTAATGGCTCACCAGGGTTTGTCGATAGAAAATATTCAATTTTATCTGTTCCATGTTTGGTAAATGTCCCTGAAGCATCAAAACGAATTGAAAAAACCGTTTTTGACATGTATAGCTCTTTTAATTCTTTATGTATCAGCTTTGTTAGTCGATCTGCCCATTTTTTACGAATATCTGTTAATTGTATTGCCTCCAAATTTAAATCCTTTTTTAATGAAGATAATTCTTTTTCTAATTGGCTTATATGTGTTTCCTTATTTTGCAATGTTTCAATTTCTTCTTCAATTTTAGCGGCATATTCCAATATATCAATGATACTCGTTCCATATTTCCTTTTTAATTGATTAATTTCAGTTAATCTTTCTTCGATTTCGTTTAATCTTGCAGGGTCATATTCAAGAAGGTCTAGCTCATTTCTTAGCGACCTAGAAGCATCCTCCAAAATATAATAACTGTTTGAAACTGATTCAAACAAATTTTTATATGCTGGATCAAGTGCAGCTGCTCCTTCTAAATGTCCCATAACGAGGCCTATCCAATCTAGCCCTCTTTGTTCCCCCTGAAGGGCAGAATAACTTGATTGAATATCATCAAAGATTTTCTCGAAGTTATTAAGTTTCTTTCTTTCTTCAATAAGCTCAATGTCCTCATTTATTTTTAAATTTGCTTTTTGTATTTCTTCAAATTGAAACTGAATTAAATCAAGCCGATGAGCTGTTTGTTGTTCATTCTCACTTAATGCTTTTAACTTTGCCAGAGTTTGTTCATACCGTCTAAAAACGGTTTGATACTCTGCAAAGGAAGGCATTATTTCTTGAGCACCAAATTGATCAAGTAAGAACAAATGGCGAGAATCATCCATTAGTTCCTGATGTTCATGCTGTCCATGGATATCAACAAGTGTTGAGCCTACTTCACGGAGAGTTGATATCGTAACGAGTTTTCCATTTATTCGACAAACACTTTTGCCTGTTTGTGAAATATCTCTTTTAAGTACAACCATTCCTTCCTCAATTTCAATTCCAAACTCTAATGCTTTTGTATAGCATGGATGTTTAGAATCATCTAGTTGAAAAAGTCCTTCTATTTCAGCTCTATCTTCTCCATGTCGAACAAATTCTGATGAACCTCTTCCACCTACTAATAGATGAATTGCATCAATAATAATGGATTTCCCAGCCCCTGTTTCCCCCGTTAACACGGTCAGCCCTTTATGGAAGGAAATAGAGAGCGATTCAATTATGGCAAAGTTTTTTATAGATAGCTCACTTAACAAGATTCATTCCCCCAAGTTAAAGCATACCTAGGAAACGGTTTGTGATTTTTTCTGTATCTTCTGGTGTCCGACAAATGATTAAAATGGTATCATCACCACAAATGGTCCCCAAGATATCTTCCCAATCAAGATTATCAATTAATGCTCCAATCGCCATCGCATTTCCTGGCAAACATTTCATCACAAGCAAATGTCCAGCAGAATCAATTCTTACAAATGCATCCATTAAAGACCTTTTTAGCTTTTGCAGGGGATTGAAGCGTTGATCCGCCGGCAGGCTATATTTATAACGACCATCTGTTAAAGGAACTTTCACAAGATGTAATTCCTTTATGTCACGTGAAACAGTGGCCTGTGTTACATTAAAACCTGCACTTTTTAATTCATCAACAAGCTCATCCTGTGTTTCAATATCATTATTGGCAATGATATCCCTAATTTTTATATGTCGTTGACCTTTATTCATTTATTTCACCTCATAAAAGTAAAAAAACATTATGTATATGATCTAACTTTTGTCTCTTCTCCACTAATGTTAGCGGATTTTGTCATTCTTGTACATTCATTATTATATGGTATCGCCAAAAAATAATGAAAGGATAAGCATTTTTTGCTTATCCTTCATTGTTATTCTTTGATTTTAGTTGTTTATGGGCTTCTTCGACAATTTGTTCAGGGTTTGTAGGTAAGTGGTTTTCTCCATTTTCCCGTTCACCGACGTATTTTAAATGGATTAAAAATTCGATATTTCCGTCTCCTCCTGTTATCGGAGAAAAGGAAAGATCCTTTACGATATACCCAAGGCTGAGGGAAAGATTAATAATCTTATTTATCACTTCGACGTGAATTTTAGGATCACGCACAATACCTTTTTTTCCCACCTGTTCTCTCCCAGCTTCGAATTGAGGCTTAATTAATGCCACAATATCACTTTCTGGAACTAGAATCGTTTTAAGAACCGGAAGGATTAAGGATAAAGAAATAAAAGATACATCAATGGAAGCAAAGCTAGGCATTTCACCTGCTAAATCTTTTGCAGTAACATAACGAAAATTGGTTCTTTCCATAACAATAACTCGTTCATCCTGACGAAGCTTCCATGCAAGCTGATTATAGCCCACATCCAGCGCATATGACATTTTGGCACCGTGCTGCAGGGCACAATCTGTAAATCCTCCTGTAGATGCCCCAATATCAAGAAGTATCTTATCTTTAATAGTAAGATCAAATACTTTTAATGCTTTTTCAAGCTTAAGTCCCCCCCGGCTTACATAAGGAAGTACATTACCCTTTATGGAAAGCGGAATATCTTCACTTACTTTCTCACCAGGTTTATCAAGCCGTTCTTCATTTGTATAAACAAGGCCAGCCATAATGGCACGCTTTGCTTTTTCCCTTGTTTCGGCCAATCCGCGTTCAACAAGTAAAACATCTAAACGTTCTTTCCTAGTTTTCATCCATTTAAGCCCTTTGCTGTTTTTTTTGTGCAAGAATTTTCAGCCTACTAACAACTTCTTCGGCAGTAAATCCAATTTCCTCTAGAAGTTGATCTGCATCACCATGTTCAATAAAACAATCGGGGATCCCCATTCTATCAATAACTGCATGATAAAAACCTTTTGAATAGACAAATTCAATTACTGCACTTCCAAAGCCGCCCTGTAAAACAGCCTCTTCCATCGTCAATATTGGAATATTTTCCTGTAACAATTCTGAAAGCATCTTTTCATCTAGAGGTTTTATAAATCTAGCATTAATTACCTTAACAGATATTCCATGTTTTTCAAGAAGATTAGCAGCTTCCATTGCCATGGTAACAGTTGGTCCAAAGGTTAAAATTGCTGCATCCACTCCTCGCTTTAGTACCTCCCATGTACCAATAGGAATATTTCGGAATTTTTCATCCATTGGAACTCCAATCCCATTTCCACGTGGAAATCTCATAGCAATTGGTCCATTATCATAATTTAATGCAGTATACACCATATGTTGGCCTTCATTTTCGTCTTTAGGCATCATCAGTACAATATTAGGAATATGCCTTAAAAAGGCAATATCAAAAACACCTTGGTGGGTTTCACCATCTGCACCAACTAACCCTGCCCGATCAATTCCAATAAAAACATTTAAATTTTGGCGGCAAATATCATGTACAACCTGGTCATATGCTCTTTGAAGAAAAGTGGAATAGATAGCTAAAAATGGTTTCATATTTTGTGTTGCAAGCCCTGCAGCCATCGTTGCAGCATGCTGCTCTGCAATCCCTACATCATACATTCTTTCCGGAAATTCACAAGCGAACCCTTCAAGCTTTGATCCAACAGGCATTGCTGGTGTAATTGCCACAATTCTTTCATCTTTACGCGCAAGTTTCCTTACCGTTTCACTTACAAGACTACTCCAAGCAGGTGGTGCACTCACTGGCTTTACAAAATCGCCCGTTTCCATTTTATATGGACCTGTTCCATGCCATGTACCTTTTTTGTCACTTTCTGCTGGGCTGTACCCTTTTCCTTTTTTCGTAATCACATGAAGAAGAATAGGACCTTCCATTTTTTTTGCGTAGCTTAAATTTTCAAATAAAGCTTCAAAATTATGTCCATCGACAGGTCCCAAATACGTAAATCCCATTTCCTCAAAAAAGATTCCAGAGACAACCAAATATTTTAAGCTATCTTTAATTCTTTCAGCTGTAGCCGCCACTACACCACCAACTGCAGGGATCTTTTTTAATAAGCCCTCCAGTTCATCTTTTGCCCATTGGTATTTTCCCGCTGTTCTAAGTCTGCCAAGAACATTGTGAAGAGCACCAACATTTGGAGCAATGGACATTTCATTGTCATTTAATACCACAATCATATCCTTCTTCTCATGACCAATATGATTTAATGCTTCTAATGCCATCCCACCTGTTAGTGCACCATCACCAATTACAGGAATAATGAAAGAATCTTCTTTTTTTAAATCCCGAGCAATAGCCATTCCCATTGCAGCAGATAAGGAGGTAGAACTATGTCCTGTTTCCCAAACATCATGCTCACTTTCACCACGTTTTGGAAAACCGCACAAGCCTTTATACTGTCGTAATGAATTAAATTCACTTGCCCGGCCCGTCAAAATCTTATGTACATATGATTGATGGCCAACATCCCAAATAATTTTGTCCTTTGGACTATTAAAGCACTTATGCAACGCAATAGTTAGTTCGACAACACCTAAATTGGGTCCAATATGGCCTCCAGTCACAGATAGCTTTTCAATTAAAAATTGGCGAATTTCTTGACTTAAATTCTCCAATTCTTTATTTGACAGCCCTTTTAAAAAGGAAGGATTTTTTATTGATAATAGATCCATTTCGGACCACTCACTTTCATACTTTTTCTAACTCTTCTATACGTATAATGATTTTGAAAACTTAAAAATAGCCGCTAACACACTTGTGTAACGGCGTAGATCACGTTTTCTTTCATGCCAAACATTATAACATACCTATAATATTGCCTCAATGGTCCCTTGAAGCGACTAAATCCGTTATTTCGGTTAAAAGACCTATGTTTAAGTTTGATTGTTGAAGGTATCTTTTTGCTTCTTGAATATGATTTTGAAGTGCATTTTTAGCTCCTGCCATGGTTAAAAGGGTTGGATATGTGTTTTTTTGATTAATTGTATCACTCCCAACCGGTTTCCCAATCACTTCCTCATTACCTTCTAAATCAAGAATATCATCACGTATTTGAAAAGCAAGTCCAAGGTGATGAGCAAAAGAAGATAGGTTCTGCATTTCCACCTCATTCGCCCCAGATAGGAGAGCTCCTGCAAGAACGCTATAAATTAAAATTTTCCCTGTTTTATGGATATGTATATACTCCAGTCCCTCTAGTGTTAGGGTTTTTCCTTCACCATTCATATCAGCAACTTGACCGCCAACCATTCCTTCTACTCCGGCAGCCTTCGCCATTTCAATAACTAGCTTTACCTTCGTATCAGGTGAAGCAAATCCATTAGGAATACGTCCAACCACTTCAAAGCTATAAGTTAAAAGTGCATCACCGGCCAGTACAGCAACTGCTTCTCCAAATACTTTATGATTTGTAGGTTTTCCTCTTCTAAGATCATCATCATCCATACATGGAAGGTCATCATGAATTAATGAATATGTATGAATCATTTCAATAGCACACGCTGCCAGAAGACCTTTTTTTGGATCTTGTCCAAATGCATTCAGTGTAGCAAACAAAAGAAGAGGTCTAATACGTTTTCCACCTGCTTCTAAAGAATAATGCATCGCTTCTTTAATAATTGGAGGAGCATCAGGCTTGTCTACCAATTTCCGAAGTTCTGCTTCTAATAGCTGTTTGTATTCTTTTGTAAATGAATCCAGAAACTTGGTTTCCAAGTTTATTCCTCCTCTGCAATCATGAAACTTTCCTTGCGTCCATCCTCCGTAATAATTTGTGTTAATTGTTCTTCTACGTTCTTTAATTTATCGTGACAAAGCTTTGAAAGCTCCATACCTTTTTTATAAATAGCGATTGCTTCTTCCAATGGAACATCGCCTTCTTCTAAACGATCAACAATTTTTTCAAGATCCCCCATCGCTTCTTCAAAGGATAATGTGTTTTCTTCTGCCACGTTAAATTCTCTCCTTTTTATCCTCTACCTTACAAATTAATGTGCCATCTGTAAGTGTAATTTGAACAGAATCATTTACATTTACCTGTTTCGTACTTTTCACAAGTTTTTCATCATTTAAATAAACTAAACTATAGCCGCGGTCCATTATTTTTAGAGGACTTAATGCATCCAATGTGGAATTGACATGCCGATATTCAGCTTGTTTTTTCCTTAAAATTTGTAAAATAGCCCGATTCATAGCTTTATTTGTTCTGTTGAACACTTCTTCTGAATTTTTCAATAACTGCCTTGGATGATTTCTCTCCAACCTTTTAAGAAGATTTTCATGTTCCATACCTTTATTGCTTGTTAAACGTGCAACACCTTTAAACAGCCTGTCATCCAATTTGTCTACCTGTTCAAGCTTTTGCTCATATAATCGTTCAGGATAACGGAATGCATAAGATCTGGTTAATCGATTGACCTGCTCCTTGCTAAAACGAAGTTTTTCTTTCATAGCTTGCAGGAGCCTGGTTTGACGTTGCAAAACGCGTTCCATCAATTCATCAATATGGGGTACCGCAAGCTCTGCAGCACCAGTTGGAGTGGGAGCCCTTAAGTCAGCAACAAAATCGGCTATTGTAAAATCAGTTTCATGTCCAACAGCTGAAATAACAGGAATCTCAGATAAGAAGATTGCTCTTGCTACTTGTTCTTCATTAAACGCCCACAATTCTTCAATCGATCCTCCACCACGTCCAACAATTAAAACATCTATTTCTTTTGTTGTATTAGCTTTCCCGATTGCATTCACAATAGAGGCGCCTGCATTCTCCCCCTGTACCAAAGCAGGAAATATGAGAATTTTAACGATTGGATATCTCCTTTTTATCGTTGTTATGATATCTCTAATGGCTGCGCCTGTTGGTGAAGTAATCACTCCAATTGTTTTCGGGAATGGAGGAATCATTTTTTTCATTGCTTTTGCAAATAGCCCTTCTTGCTCAAGCCTTTTTTTTAATTGCTCATAGGCTAAATATAAATCTCCGATTCCATCTGGACGCATTTCTTTTACATAGATTTGATATTGTCCACTAGGATCATAAACAGTTATTTCTCCCCTTAAAATCACCTTCAACCCGTTTTCAGGCATGAATTTCAAGGTTTGAGACTGACTAGAAAACATCACAGCCAATATACGAGCTTTTTCATCTTTTAATGTGAAATACATATGCCCGCTTGAATGTTGTTTAAAATTTGATATTTCTCCTTTTACAAAAACATTTTGCAAATGAGGATCTGCCTCAAATTTTCTTTTTATATACTTTGTTAGAGCATGAACGGTCAAATATTTTTGTTCCTGCATAAACATAATACTCCTTTAAACCCATCCCTTAATCCATTTGCCTTTTTACTTGCTATTTAGAACTTTTTTAGCTGATTTTAATGTATTATACATCAACATCGTAATTGTCATGGGTCCAACACCTTTTGGAACAGGAGTAATATAACCGGCAACTTGGCTAACTTCCTCAAAAGCAACATCTCCGCAAAGTTTTCCTGCTTCATTTCGGTTTATACCAACATCAATGACGACCGCGCCTTCTTTTACATGCTCTGCTTTAATAAAATTTGCTTTTCCAACTGCAGCGACAAGTATATCAGCCTGTTTCGTATGGGAGACTAAATCTTTTGTTTTGGAATGACAATATGTAACGGTAGCATTTTTATTTAAAAATAGCTGACCTGATGGCTTTCCGACAATATTACTTCTTCCAACTACTACAACATGTTTTCCGGTAATATTAATGCCTGTTTCTTCTAATAAAACCATTACTCCATATGGTGTGCATGGTAAAAAGGCGTCTTGTCCAGTCATCATCCTACCGATATTAATTGGGTGAAATCCATCTACATCTTTCTCAGGTGAGATAGACTCAATTACTTTTATTTCATCGATATGTTTTGGTATAGGAAGTTGAACGAGAATACCATGGATTCTATCATCATTGTTCAACTCGTCAATTTTAGAAAGTAATTCTTCTTCCGTCACATGTTCGGGGTATTCAATTAATAAGGAGTACATACCAAGCTCGTTACAAGACTTTTGTTTGCTTGAAACATATGTCCTTGATGCATGGTTATCACCAACAAGAATAACAGCTAAACCTGGTGTAATACCTGATTCCTTTAACTTTTGAACCTCATTTGCGATTTCCATTCTTTTTTTACTGGCAATTGCTTTCCCATCAATAATTTGTGCTGGCATTTTTACATCCCCCTTATTTTAAAAGTGCAAGCGCCTTGCTCAGCCCCGACAAGCTTAAGCCGGCACCCGTAGGATGGTCCTGACCCCCAAAGGGTGGTGGCTTAAGAAGACCTCGGGAAAGTAGGCGCTGAAGCAGGATATCACTTAAAGTCCAGTGATGAACCCTTTAAGATTGTTGTTTCACTTTAGAAAGAACACCATTTACAAACTTACTTGATTGTTCATCACCATAAATTTTAGCAATTTCAATTGCTTCATCTAAAACAACATTTTCTGGTACTCCACCATTTCCGAACTTTAGTTCATATACGGCAATTCTTAGCAAATTCCGATCTACTGTAGCAAGACGTTCCAATTTCCACTTTTCAAGATTTTTACTGATTAAATGGTCAATTTGATCTTTGTTAGCATAAACGCCCATTACTAGGCTCGTTAAATACTCGTCATTCCCTTCTCCTTCCAAGACGTGTTCAATTGCAGAAGATGGTTCTGTATCACTTACATCAATTTGAAAAAGAGCTTGTAACGCTTTTTCCCTTGCTGTTCTTCTTTTCATTATACCGTTAACTCCTTTATCACTTAAAATAATTTTTTGTCTAAATTGTAAAAGGGGAAAACCTACTATTTATTCACCCATTTATATTGGTTCATTATGTGCATAAAAAGATAATAGCATAACTATCTACAATTCGCACTGTAAGGGTGGATAAAAAAACAGAAAACCAAAGGACTTTTTAGCCCTTTGGTTTATTTTTAGAGTTCCTGTTCAATTTCAGGTTCCTGTTTTCCACTTTCAAATTGGATTCCAACAATATGAATATTAATTTCTTCCGTTTCTAAGGCTGTCATATTAAGAAGTGTCTGCCTAATATTATCTTGAATTTTCTGGGCAACAGAAGGAATGGATACTCCGAATTTCATGACGCAAAATACATCTACCTTTATGCCGGTTTCTGAAAGTTCAACTTTAACGCCCTTACCATGATTTTTTTTACCAAAACGTTCAAGTGCACCAGCAGCAAAATTCCCGCGCATTTGCGAGACACCTTCCACCTCAGATGCGGCAATACCTGCAATTACTTCAATTACTTCAGGAGCAATTTCAACCTTACCTCGCCCATTGTTTTCTTGATTCATTTCCAATAGACCATTCTCACCCATTATTCGCGCCTCCCATATTAAAACTAAGACTTCATTACATCATGCAACTCAAGAAACTTTGTATTGAACTGGCCTTCTACAAATTGTTCAAGTTCAAGCAATTTTAAATGGAAAGGAATGGTTGTATGGATCCCTTCCACTACAAACTCACTTAAAGCCCGTTTCATTCTGGATATAGCTTCTTCCCGTGTGCTGCCATAGGTAATGATTTTCGCAATCATGGAATCATAATATGGTGGGATTGTGTACCCTGGATAAGCTGCGGAATCGACCCGAACCCCTAAACCGCCTGGAGGCAAATACATTTTAATTTTACCAGGGGATGGCATAAAGTTTTTCTCTGGATTTTCTGCATTTATTCTGCATTCAATCGCCCAGCCATTAAAGGTTACATCCTCTTGGCTCAAAGATAACTTTTCCCCTGAAGCAACTCGAATTTGCTCCTTAATAAGGTCTGTTCCCGTAACTAATTCCGTTACTGGGTGTTCAACCTGAATTCGTGTATTCATTTCCATAAAATAAAACTTTCGATTGCGGTAATCATATATAAATTCTATCGTGCCAGCGCCTGTATAATCAACTGCTTTTGCAGCTTTTACAGCTGCATTTCCCATTTTTTCACGCATTTCTCCATCTAACGCTGGGGATGGCGATTCTTCTAAAAGCTTTTGAAGTCTTCGCTGGATTGAACAATCCCTTTCACCTAGATGGATAACATTGCCAAATGAGTCGCCGAGCACTTGAATTTCAACATGTCGGAAATCCTCAATATATTTTTCGATATATACGCCTGGATTTCCAAATGCTGTCATAGCTTCCTGCTGGGTAATATTGATCCCTTTTACTAATTCTTGTTCAGTTTTGGCAACACGGATTCCTTTACCACCGCCACCAGCTGTTGCTTTAATTATGACTGGGTAGCCAATTTTATTTGAAAGTTCAATTGCATCATCAATATCTTTGATGATTCCTGTTGAACCCGGAACTATTGGTACCCCGGCTTCCCGCATTGTTTCTCTGGCGATATCCTTTGTTCCCATTTTTGTGATAGCTTCTGGGCTAGGCCCAACAAAAGTAATATTGCATTCACGGCATAGCTCGGCAAAATCGGCATTTTCCGCTAAAAATCCGTATCCTGGATGAATTGCGTCACAGCCCGTTAGCATGGCAACACTTATAATATTGGTAAAATTCAAATAGCTTTCTTTGGATGAAGTAGGACCAATACAATATGCTTCATCTGCCAACTGAACGTGCAATGCTTCACGGTCAGCCTCCGAGAATACCGCTACAGATTCAATACCCATCTCACGGCATGCCCGAATAACCCTAACAGCAATTTCACCTCTATTTGCAATTAACAGTTTTCTGATCATCCAATTATGCTCCTTACTCAGGCTTAACTAAAAATAATGGCTGCCCGTATTCAATTAACTGTCCATTTTTTACAAGTATTTCAACAATTTCTCCGTTCACTTCTGCTTCAATTTCATTAAATAATTTCATTGCTTCAACTATACATACAATGGAATCATTTGAAACCTTCGAGCCTACTTTCACGTAGTTGTCTGCATCTGGGGATGGGGAAGCATAAAACGTTCCAACCATTGGAGAGGTTATTTTATGTAAATTTGCATTTTCAGCCGCTTTAACCTCTTGTTTCATTTCTTCTACCTGAATTTGCTGCACAGCTTGTACAGGTGTCTGTACGGCTTGAACATTCACAGGAACACTTTCAACTACTTGTGTAATTGGTTTTACTGCTGTCACATTGGAAACTACATTCTTTTTCATTTGGATTTTCGAGCCTTCATGTTCAAAAACAAATTCATCAATTGCAGATTGATCAATCAATTTAATTATTTCGCGAATTTCTTGTATTTTTAACATTCTTTTTACACCCCTTAAAGCACAAAGTTTGTGACTAGCTACTAATACTATACGATAAGTCTCTATGAAAGTTCAATCATCTTATTATAGCCCCTATTGCCCATTTCACTTCTTTTGGATAAACCTCATCTTAATACTTTTTTAAAAAAAAGTGAAATAATCTACCTTTATGCTAAAAAAAGAAAGCATTTTGCAGCTTTCTTTTTCAGTGTTAAAACATTATGAATAGATTTTGAACTTTGATAACTGACTGGCTTCAAAGCCTAGCATATCCAAAATGAAAAAAATGTTCTAACCTCAATTTCCGTTACTGAACATGACGGACACTGACGTAACCCCTTTTAAGGCGATTACATTTTTTATTTAGCTGGCTGGAATTCCACTGCTACATAATTGGTATCAATTTCCTTTTTGACAAGTTGAATAATATCGTTAGCAGCTGAAGGTGAATGTTTTTTCTTAGACTTAACAGTAATGACCACCTGTTGACCGTCTGCTCTAACTAATGCATCATCATAGCCTAATGTTTTAATTAATGTTTCAAGAACTTCTTCCTTTTGGGCTGCTTCATTTAATTTTTGCATTTGATCATATGCTTCACTGCGTTTTTCTGCAGAAAGATCTGTTGATGCTACTTCTGCCTGGAGTTCTTCCACTCTTTGGCTGCGTTGATCTTCAAGTTGAAGTCTTAGAGCATCAAACGTATCATCACTGACCTGTGAAACAACTGTTTTTCCGCCCTTTTCAGCTGTTTTTGTACTTGCTTGTTTATTATCTGCTTGATTCTTTGTCTTTTGCTCTACGGCTGTCATATTATTACCCTTTTGATCTGGAGATGTAATATAATAAACCGATAATACAACCACTAAGCTTAACATTGTTAACAACCAAACTGTTTGTTTTTTCAATAACATAAGTGAATCCTCCTTTTATTTTTTAGGCATAACTGCAACACGGTAACTTGGCACACCTAGTGCTCTAGTGACAGCTTCAACAATCCTCTTTTTAATTTGAATATTATCAGCACCACGTGCTACTACTAAAACTCCACGAATTTCCGGCTTCTTTGTTTCTACAACAACAGGAACCTCTTTATCACCGTTATGGACGATTACAAGCTGCTCATCAACTGAAGTATCTTGAACTTTTCTTGTTCCTCCATTGGTGTCTGTTTCATCAGTTGTTTGGTTTTTTGAAGATTTATTTTTTTGAAGCACCTTTTCCTCAGTTGAATCAATATTTACAACTACCTTTGTATCACTGACCCCCAACATATCATCAAGTGCTTCTTTTATTTGGCTTTCATATTCACTTTCATAATCAGAAATGGCTTTGTTCCCAGTGCTCTTTTTTATTCCAAAAGCGGGAACATCTTGTCCTCCAGATTGAGTTGATTTCATTGCAGCAGTTGCAGGGACATCAGTCTGTTTTTTTAAAAGTATATTTCCTGCCAGCATAAATGCCGCTCCGATACAAAGGACAAGAAGCATATATTGAAGCTTGCTTGCATTTTTTTCTGGATTTTCACCTTTTGAAATCCATTTCTTTACAAGTGTAAAAGGTCCTTTATCTTTATCCATCTTTTTGGTTTTTCCCCCCTTCAATCGAAACTTCAATTGTTTTTTCATTGAGATTCCATTTTTGTGAAAGAAATGCTGCAACTTTTTTGGCTTGCTTTGTATCTGTATTTTCGTTAGATGAAAGAGGTTTTTGAAGGTTGATTTCAACTGGTTGAACAGCTTCAACAGCCTCAACCTGGCTTGATTTTTGTTTCAGAAAAACTGAAACCTTTTGAAGGTTATCAGGGAATGTTTGATTGCTTTTGTTATTGGTTGTTAGATCAATTTTGGCAATCTCCAATCCGTATTTTTTCATCAACTCCTCTGCTACACCATTTTTTAGTTGGACAGCCATTTGTTCTACAATATATGCATGGTCAGAGGCTTGTATTTCTCTTTTCTTCGTTTCTATTAAATTTTTCATATTTTGTCCACCAGGAGCATCAAATGTTGGAATGGAGGCAAACGTGGATTCAAAGTTATTCGAGATCAATTTAAATATTGGCGTTAAAATAATGGCAATTAGAAGCAAACCAGTCACCATTTTTGTATATTTTTGCATTCCAGAGTTTGGCAATAGCATGTCTATCACGGTTGCCAGGAGAATAAATAGAATAATATTTGTAACCCACTCTATTAAAAATGACATACCGCCCTCACCCTACCTCATCATCATGGTTAAATTTCCTGCGGCAACGATTACAGTTATACTTAGGAAAAACATAAGTGACACAATTCCTAATGCTGCAAAGACATAGATGATGCTTTTAGAGATAATATCTAGACAAGATATGATAGGTCCCCCGCCTAAGGGTTGTAGAATAGCTGCGGCAAATTTATAAATAAAGGAAATCATTAGTATTTTAATAGCCGGGAAGGCTACAATTATTAGTAGAATGGCAACTCCTGCCATCCCAACTGTATTTTTTAAAATAGTTGAAGCACCGATTACCGTATCAGTGGCGTCTGTGAATACTTTACCGATAACAGGAATGAAATTTCCTGTTATAAATTTGGCTGTTCTGATTGTTACACCATCTGTAACAGCTGTGGAAGCCCCTTGAACAGATATAACTCCAAGAAATACGGTTAAGAAAAGGCCCATTAGCCCTATGCTCCAATTGCGTAATAACTGTGCCAATTGAGTAACCTTGTAATTCTCCGACATCGTACTGACGATGCTTAAAAGTGCTGCTAAGAAAAGAAGTGGCAATATGACGTATTGTATTAAGAGTCCACTGGTATTCATTAAAAATAAAATGACTGGATGAAAAAATGCTGCAGAGATGACTCCACCTGAAGCAGCTATTAGAGCTAATAAAAGTGGAATAAGAGCTAAAACAAAAGAAATCATCGTTCCAATTGTTTCATTTGTATAGTTAATCACGATATGAAAGCTATTTAGTGCTAAAATGACGAGCACCATAAAGACAATCGAATAAGCAACCTTGCTTACCGTGCTTTTTTCAAAAGCATTTTGCATGGACTGAAGAAACATACTAAAAATTGTTAACATAATTAAGGAACCTAAAAGTTTTCCATTTGCTACAAACTCCTGAAAAGCAAATTTTAAAAGGCCTTTACCCCAATCTTTAAAAGAAAACTTTTTCTCACCCTTTATAAAATCATACAGGCTTCCTTTTTGACTTTCGGGAAGGAACCCTCCATACTTACTTGTTATATCCTCCCAGTATTGCTTTAATGAAGATAAATCCATTGATTTTAGCTGTGAGTCTACTAATTCCTGCGGTGAAAGAGGTGTTTCTTTATCTTTGGAATTTTGTGAGGCTTGGACATTTGGAATTGATAAAAAAAAGAAGATAAGAATAGTGATAGGAATGAACTTCAGCTTTTGCCCCATTTTTCCACCTCGATTTTAAATAAAATATCCTAAGGTTAATTTGGAATTAATTTAATGATGGTTTCAATCATGACGGTCAGTATTGGAATGGCCATAGCCAAAATAATAATTTTTCCAGCTAGTTCTATCTTTGAGGCCAACGACCCCTGTCCTGCATCCTTTGTTATTTGTGACGCAAACTCTGCAATGTAGGCAATTCCAATTATTTTAAGAATCGTTTCCACATAAACCATATTTACTTTGGCATTTACAGCTAAATTTTCAAGCATATTAATAATCTCGTAAATCTTGTCAACTAAAAAAAGAAAAATAGTACATCCAACAAATACCACGAGGAGAAAAGCAAAATTAGGCTTTTGTTCCTTAATAATTAAGGCTAGAAAGGTGGCTACTAAAGCCAATCCAACTATTTTTACGATTTCAATGGCTGAGCTCCCCTTTCTATTGAAATAAAAATACTGATTTTATTTTTTGAAAGAGATCATCCACTATCGTGGCAACCTGGAACAAAATATAAATAAATCCAAATAAAGTTACCCACTGGGCATATTCTTTTTTCCCCACCTGATCTAAAACCGTGTGCAAAAAAGCAACTACAATTCCGACCCCGGCAATTTTAAATATCATATCCACTCCCAAGCCCATGCTTTTTCCTCCTAAAATAATAAAATGCTCAGTAATAATCCCGATAAAAATCCAAGGCTTTTTACCATCTTTTCGTATTTTGCCTGCTTATCAACTGCATCAAGTTCTTCTCTTTCCAAATGAGTAAGGGTGAGCATGATTTGTTTTTGCTGTGAAATCCGATCATGTCTCCCCAGCGTTTCTCCAAATTGCTTCATGATTTCAAATTCGCCTTGCTTCAAAGCTGTTTGTCTCCATATTTCTCTTAAACTCATTTCCCAGGCATCTTTTACAGTCGTCTCCATATTGGTTAATTTTTTAGCAAAGCTATCAAAAAATCTTGCAAGTGGATATGGGAGCTGTTCAGCAAGTCTTCTGGATGCTTCGTGTAAGGGGGTATGTCCATACATTATTTCTGCTTCCAGTGATTGCAAAGCGGATTTTAACAGTCTAAGCTGCTTAGTCCTTTCACTATATTTCCTAGATGCTTCAAAACCAGTCCAGGTTGTAGCTCTCATAATAAAAACGGCACCAATAAGTTTCAGCACTTTATGTCACTCTCACTTTTTGCTTCAATTCTTTGCCATTAGCATCAAAGATATTTGTAACAGTACCCGGCCCATGCTTCCTGCTAAGTATGACGTAGCGCTCAAAAATTTGCTGTTCAAGAATTGGTTTTAATGTCGGCCGTTTCTCTATATCTCCGAGACTATTTCCATGTATGGTCATGATCAGTTTAATTCCCGCATGAATGGCTTCCATGATTGCATCAGCATCTTCCTTTCTGCCAATTTCATCGACAATGAGCACATCAGGGCTCATGGAACGAATCATCATCATCATTCCTTCTGCTTTTGGGCAGGCATCCAATACATCAATTCTATGACCAAAAGTTAATTGTGGAATTCCATTCACACAACCAGCGATTTCGGAACGTTCATCAACAATTCCTACCTTTAATGGTTGAATCCCTAATCTTGTATTTCCAGACGATATGATTCTAGCAATATCTCTTAAAAGGGTCGTTTTTCCAGTTTGAGGTGGCCCAATGATCATCGTATGCAGTAAACCATTTTTATAAATTGTTGGAATAATAGGCTCAGCAATCCCTACTTTTTCCTTAGCAATCCGAATGTTAAATGAAGAAATATCACGAATGGCTTTTACTTTGCCACCTTCCAAAATCACCTTTCCAGCTAGTCCAATTCTGTGTCCACCCGAGACGGTAATATATCCTCGTTTTAGTTCTTCCTCTAAGGTGTAAATTGAAAAATGACTAATTTTATTCATTAAGTGGAGGGCGTCCTCTGTTTGAACGATATACGAAAGAAATCTTGGAGTGCCCTTTAATGTAATTTCAATTGGTCGTCCAATCCTTATTCTTATTTCTTCCATTTCTTCTAATTGAAGACGAGGGACCTTCTTCATAATATCCGCAATATTTTTTGGTAAAAATGGAATGATGGAGTCCACGCCGCTTCCTCCTTGCCCGCTTGTCTCATTAATTAAAATGTATGCCCACTTGTACACATTATGACTTGGAAATGACGCAATTCCTGTATTTCTTCTTTTATAAAGGAATTTTCATAAAAAATGAGTCGTATTAATAAAGAAAAAACCATTTTCTATAGGGGTGAGGGAATATTGTATTACCGGCAACCAAACTTAAATGGAAATCATTCATATTTAATAGAGGTAAATGGTGAAGGAGAAATCACCATTCCACCCAATATGGCAACCGTTCATTTAGGAGTCATGACAGAAGGGAAAAATCTTTTAGAGGCCCAACAATTAAATAGTTCTGAAACCACGAATATTATAAACTCTCTTTTATCACTTGGTATAGCAAAGGATAAGATAAAAACCTTCGACTATCGAATTGAATCAGAATATGATTATGACCAAGGAAAGCAAATTTTCCGAGGGTACAAGGTTACACATTTATTGCAGGTAAAGATTGAGGATTTAACCATGGTAGGTAAAATAGTAGATACTGCCGTTCAACAAGGTGCAAATTATGTTGCAAACGTACAATTTTCTGCTAAGAATAAGGAAGATTCCTACCAGCAAGCTCTTGTGGCTGCTATTGAAAATGCCATTCAAAAAGCTCAAACCATTGCTGATACTTTAAAAGTTCATTTATTTCCAACCCCAATTCTTATTCATGAGAGAACTGAGATGGCAAAACCTTTTATAAATGAACCGATTGCATATGTAAAAGGTGTAACCTCCACCCAATTTGAACCAGGAGAACTGTCAGTAAAAGCAAATGTGACAGCAAAGTTTTATTATTATCCTTAATAAATAAAGTAGGCACATGAACAGGTGTCATATGCCTACTTTATTATTATTTATCATGTTTTTGAACCATACTTAATAACTGATTTTCTGTAAGTGGGCCATTATAATGTTCTCGAATCATACCATTTTTATCTATAACAAAGGTTTCAGGTTGGCCTGTCGTATTATAGATCTTCGTGATTTTAGCATCATAATCAAAAACATAGGCTGTTGCCTTCGATTTATATTTTTTTATAAAACTTTTGACGTCGTCTTTTGTCTCGCCTTTATTAAGCATGATAAGATTGTATTTGTCCCCATAGTCTTTTGCAAATGCAGATAGCTCTGGAGCTTCATCTCTACATGGTGCACACCACGTTGCAAAAACATTAATAATGACCATTTGACCTTTATAATCAGAAAGCTTGGTTGTCCCGCCATCAAGGTTTGGTAGTGCAAAGTTATAGGCCTTATCTCCAATATCAGTATGCTTGCTGTGGCTGACAAGACTAAATGCAAAAAAGGCAAACATTCCGATCAAAAGTGCTAATATGAGCACCCTCACAGGCTTGTTCATTTTTTCTCCTCCTGACACCAGTAGGTTATAAAAAGTTAGCTGATGTTCTGTAAATAGGCCTGTTAAAAACAGGCCTATTCAAATTTTTTAATCTTTATCTAATTGTTTTAAGAATTCAATTTCCTTTTTCAAATTGTTTTGACGCTTTCCTAAAATGAATAAATATCCGAAAATAATAAACCAAATAACTGAATAGGCTGCCCATAAAAATGTCATGATTATCTCCTCCTATTGTTCTAAATCTTCTCTTAATTTTTCTTTGTATTGATTAACTTTAATTTTCATATTTTCAAAAGAAACTCCTTTTTGAAGAAGGTAGGAGTAAAGGAAGGTTAATGCCGCAAGGGAAACGAATAGAGCAACTAGCATATTCCCCTCAATACCTCCGCCTTTTTGGGTAACTCCATTTCCAAATACAATTGGATGGAACTTTGTCTGCCACCAGCGAATAGCAAAAAATACGATTGGTACATCAGTAAATCCAATAATTCCAAAAACAGCTGAAAGTCTTGCTTTTTTCTCCCAAACACCATCCATTTGGCGGATCATAATATACCCCATATAAATAAACCATAAAATCAAAGTGGTAGTTAAGCGTGGTTCCCAAACCCACCAAACATTCCAAGCAGAGCGTGCCCAAATTGGCCCTGTCGTTAAAACAATCGTTGTAAAGACTAGGCCGATTTCGGCAGAAACATAAGCATAAGTATCATAGATTCTCTTTCTTTTGACCAAATAAAGAATACTGTATACAAAAGTAACAAAATAAGCTAAAAATGCACTCCAGGCAGATCCTACATGAAAATAGAATATTTTTTGTACGATGCCCATTGTTTTTTCAATATCGGAATAGATAAATATAAAATAAAATGCTGCTAGAATGGATACAACTGAACACCAATACAAAATCTTAGGAAGAAGTGTGCTTTTCTCATCCGCTAATTCGGTCACATGAAAAGATGCCTTTTCTCGTTCGAGATTCATGCTCATCCTCTAAACCTCCAATACATAGTCAATTAATAAAATACATAGGACAAAAAAGATTACATCATACGCTGAAATGAGCTGGGCCCAAGCAAGAGCACTCGAAAGCTTTCCCATATTAGTTAGAGTAATTCTTGTGGCCTGAACAACACCAATTAGAATGGGTGTTGTAATTGGAAACAATAATAATGGAAGAAGCATTTCACTGCTTTTAGAATTCGCTGCTAATGCCGCTAAAAAAGTACCAATACTAATGAACCCAAAACTTCCTATAAATAAGATTAAAATAAAATATGGAATACTGCCGATCATTTGAAAGTTAAACAATAAGAATAAAAACGGAATTGCAACGATTTCAACAATGAGTATCATAGTAAAGTTAGCTAAGAATTTCCCTAAGTAAATACTTGCAGCTTCCATTGGTGCAACTAATAAACCTTGCATAGTATCATTTCTTTGTTCTGAGATGAAGGAACGGTTAAGCCCCAATACTCCTGAAAATACGATAATAACCCAAACAACTCCAGGAATAACTGCCTTTGTTGTGTTATTAGTCGGATCAAAAGCAAAACTAAAAACTAGAATGACAAGCCCTGCAAAAATAATCATGGTGGCAAGAACTTGCTTTGTCTTTAACTCAGAATATAAATCTTTCTTTGCAAGTAAGAAGGCAGTTTTAAAAAATGTCATGATACGCCCTCCACTTGAAGCTGATATTTTTCTGTTACAAGATTCAAAGTTCTTTCCTCTAGTCTAAAATCATCTACAATTTTGCCGTTCTTAATGATAATAATCCGATCACATATCTCTGCTGCCTGCTTAAAATCATGAGTTACCATTAATGTTGTGGTTCCTTTTGCCTTCATGGATAGAATAACATTATTCAATATTGATATAGCCCCTTGGTCAAGACCTGTATGAGGCTCATCTAAATACAATATTTCAGGGTAATGAACGATAGCTCTAGCAATAGCAATTCTTTGAATCATTCCCCGGGAAAAGTTCTTTACAGGTTCATTTAAGAAAAAGGATAATCCTACTTCTTTTACCAGCTCAATTGCCCTTTGTTCTGGATTTTCCACACCATAAACTTTTCCAAAAAATACAAGATTTTCATATGGCGAATAATGGTCATAAAGTAAGCTTGAATGTGGTAAATACCCAAACATTTTTTTGATTTCAGTATAATCTTTCTTCAAATCTAAACCATTAATCTTTATAAACCCGGAAGATGGCTTAATGATGGTTGATAATACTTTAAGAAGTGTGCTTTTCCCTGCTCCATTTGGCCCTAAAATAGCTACTGTTTCCCCTCTTTCTATTGAGAGGTCAATGCTACGTAAGATTAATTTATTGTCAGCCTGTTTTGTTAGTTTTTTTATTTCAATCATCTGCAGTCCCTCCCACTAAGCTTTTACTCCACAAACTTGCGTAGGCCTAATTTTACTTGGACAAGATGCTCTTTATAAGCACCTAGTTTCTTCGTGTAATACTCCTCCGCAATTTCACCATTATCGTGGGATTCTTCAAGCTCAAGGATTTTTTCTAAAATAGCTTTTTGTTTTGCCATCAATAATTTAAATGCATTTTCTTCCTTATCAGAACTAATTCGTTGTTCTTCCAATTTTGCCTTCCTGCGGAAATATGCATAATAGCTTATTCCAGCAATAATGATAGCCAGTAGAACAATTAAAAAGATGTGAGGATTAAAGCTGTGCAAGGGTGATTCTTCCCATAATCTGATATGTTCTGGATTATGAAAAGCTGGTGCTGTTTTTGTTACAGAACTAGTTCCCCCTGAATCACTGCTGGTTTTTGTATTTGCATTTGCATTCGAAGCAGTAGAAGGAGGCTGCTTATCCTTGCTATAGTCAATCGTAAATGGCTGGTTTACTTGTATTCCATCAACAGCATATTCCCAATAATTCTTATTATCGAAATTAAAGAGTCCTTGATTAGATGAGTCTGCTCCCTTAACCTCAACACTTCCCATTCCCTCAGGGACTAACACTTGCATAATTTGTACAGGATAATTAAGTTTTAAGACGATGCCTTTTCCTTTAGGTACACTATAGCTATATTGTAAGCCTACATTTTGATTGGGTTCGATTGGATCGGTCGTCACAAAACCATTATCTACTTTTTTAGTAGCAATTTTGTTATCAAGAAGCTTGAAATTTGTAGCACCTTCAGGAAGGTCTACCTTTATAACTCCTTCTCCCTTTCCATCTCCTTTATATTCACTTGCTGATGAGTTTGTATAGTCCACCATGACTGACACATTCGTTGATCCGTCTTCTGCAGGGCTTACAACTAGATAATTCAAATCTATCGATACCGGGGAATTGGTTGCAGCTAATCCACTTAATGGTTTAATAGGCAGAAGGAGCAACAAACCCAGGAAGAAGATGGTGATTTTCTTAATCACTTTCCTTCCCCCTTTTTCTTCTTATAACTTTGCATTGTTGCCTCAATTTCACGTTCCACTTCATCCATCAGGCTATTATCCACGTTGGAGCTTGCAAATTTTTCTTCATCTTTCAGAATTCCCGCAATTTGAACTTCATATTGTTTCTTTAAATTTTTATAATCATTGTGTGAAATCTTATCCATCTTATACTCAAACTCTATTTCATTAAGAGTGGAGAATAGATTTTCTTTTATTTGAGATATATCCTGCTCTTTTGCCATAATCCCCAAATATGCCTCCCATTTAAACAAGGGAGAGAGAATGAAGAAAAGGCAGACAAGTGCTAGAACAGCTGTACAAACAATTGAAATGACTGAAATATCCTGCATCAATATTCACATCCTAAAGATACTTTTTACGTTCCTCATCAATCATGGAAGAAAAAATTTCATTTTCTACTTCATTTTTCTCGTCAGTTTCTTCAATGATCATTTCACCTGTCTCTTTTTTCTTTACCCATTTTCGAATTACGAAGAACAAGCTAAGAGCTGCTGCACCCAATACAACAAATGGAAGAACCCATGCTGTTAAGCTAAATCCGCTTTTCTCTGGGGCGGTTAAAATTGATTCACCATAAATATTGAGATAATATTTACGGATTTTATCTTTATCCCAGCCCTTATTCATCATGCCAACTAGATCTTTTTTAAATTGCTTCGTCAAACTGCAAGTATTTGGGTCACACTCATAATGGTCCTGACCACATCCACAGGTGCATAAGAATTGTGAAGCTACTGCTTTAAAAGCAGCTGATTTATAATCAATTGTTTTTGCCTCAGCATGAGAGAATGATCCCTGAAAAATAAACAAAATGATTAGGATGGCAAAGTATGCCTTGTTTTTCACCTTAGGCCACCTCTTTACGTACTCCAGTGTATCGAGGAGTTATATTCTGGTATTTTCCATTCCAAATCGCAAATAATGCACCAATCACGATCATAAAGGAACCAATCCATAGCCAATCCATCATTGGATTTACTTTTACAAGGAAAGTTGCCTTCCCATTATTTTCCCAGGCACTTAACACAACATATAAATCTTCTTTTAGGGAAGAAATAATAGTCACTTCAGTTGAAGGTTCATTTTCTGAATTAGCATAAAAGATTTTTTTGGGTTCAAATGATCCAAGTTTTTTTCCATCTTTAAATACTGTTATGTCAGCAAATACAACATCATTAGGACCTTCCTTTTTCTGATCAAGACGATCATAGTTGATTCGATAGTCTTTGATTTCGATAGATTTTCCTAAATCAATTGTTTTCATCGTTTGTAAGTCATAGTTTTGTGAACCAATGATTCCCATCGTAATAAATGCAATCCCTAGGTGTACGAGATATCCGCCATACCTGCGGCGATTTTTTATCATCAATCGATAAAGAGCTAGGAATGGATTTTCACCCGTCATCTTTCTTCTTGCCTTCACACCTCTATAAAACTCTAAATAGTGGGTGATAAGTAAGAGAATGATAACTCCATACCCTATAACAGCCCAAGCTTTTTGTATGCCTAGAACAACCATTAAGACCATGCCGATAACGGCGAGAATAGCAGGTATTAAGAAATTTTTCCTTAGATTTTTTACTGTTGATTTTTGCCAAGCAAGCATTGGACAAACTGACATGACAAACATCATACATAAAAGAATAGGTGATTCTACCGTGTTAAAGAAAGGTGTTCCTACTGTTACTTTTGTCCCTCTAACTGCCTCAGATACAAGTGGGAAAATCGTTCCCCAGAAAACAGCGAAAGCTGCGCCAACTAGCAATAGATTATTGATTAAGAAAGAACTTTCTTTAGAAACAAAGGAATTGAATTCCCCTGCGCTTCTTTTTAATAAGTTGTATCTGCTCATTAATACATAAAGTGAGCCAATAACGGCAATACCCATGAATACTAAGAAATAAAGTCCTAGATTTGAATTTGAGAAAGCATGAACAGATGTTAGAACACCACTTCTTACTAAGAAAGTTCCGAAAAGGGTAAGAGCGTATGAAATAATGATTAAACTGATATTCCAAACTTTTAACATGTTTTTACGTTCTTGAATCATTACCGAGTGTAGGAACGCGGTTGCAGTCAACCAAGGCATGAATGACGCATTTTCAACTGGATCCCATGCCCAGTAACCGCCCCAGCCAAGCTCAACATATGCCCATTGACCACCAAAGATATTTCCTAAACTCAAGAATAACCAGGCAATGATGGTCCAACGTCTTGTCATCTTAATCCAGAAATCATCCATGTTTTTCATAATGAGTGCTGCCATTGCAAAAGCAAAAGGAACTGAAAGGCCTACATAACCAAGATATAATGTAACCGGGTGTATAATCATCCCAGGGTTCTGAAGCATTGGGTTTAACCCTCTTCCTTCTGCTGGAACTGGGTTACTTAATTCAAATGGTTTTGCAACAAATCCGAGTATAAAGAAGAAGAAAACAGCATTCGCTAACAAAATGGAGGTAACATATGGAACCATTGGATTACCTTTCATTTTTCTTGAAGACATAATCATAACCATATAGAGGGATAAAAAGAATGTCCACAACAATAGCGATCCAGCATTTCCTGCCCATAATGCTGTGAGCTTATAAAGTATTGGAAGATCGCTGCTTGTATAATCCACAACATATTGGTAATGGAAATCAGAAGTACCTAAAAGGTAAAATAACGAAATCATGGCAAGGCCGGCACAAGTAAAAACTGCAATAATTCCGCCTTTTCCACTATTAATCAATTTTTGTTTTTGCGTACTAATCCCTAGTGTTATGATGAGAAGGGAGTAAATGGAAACTGCCAAGCCTAGATAAATTGTTGCATTTGCAAATAAGTACATATCGTCACCTTCTTAAGTGTTGGCATAAAATTCAACTTTATTTTTTTACTTCATGTGTTTTTGGATCGTAATTTTTTGAACTCTTACCTTCATATTTAGAAGGGCATCTTGTTTCAAGTGATTGGGCCTTAAAATGATTGTTGCCGGTTGGTGAACCTTTCAAAATACAAATGACACCATCGGAGAAATTATCCGGCTTTACTCCGTTATAGGTAACATGCAAAGTTTCTCCACTTTCTTTCACATCAAACTTTAATTGAATTTTATCTGGATCCCATTTAATCGTTTTTTCAACTAATTCTCCTTGAACAGTGACAAAATCACTTTTATGTTGATCTTGAGTGGCAACTAGCTGTTTCATAGATAATTCAATTCCGCTTGATCCAGGTGTTGCTGCCATTAGAAGAAATACGATGGCTCCTGCAATAATAAAGCTCCCCAATAAAACAATTGTATTTTTTTTCATTTTCACACCCATCCACCCTTTCTAAATAAGTTTTTTCATTTCCTCTTCATAGGTTTCCTGATCAATCTTTCCATCTAACAGCTTTTTCCGAAGTTCCTTTTTTTCTTCAGCATTGGCTAATTTATTTTCTTTTTTCTTTGCTGGTTTTTGTGTTTTATCATGATTTTTATTTTGAGTATTTTTCGTTGATGTTGGTTTAGTTGGTCGTCTTATTCCACCCTTTAGTCCTAGAAACACAAATACCCCAAAAATAATAATTGCGATTGCTATTACAATAGCGCCTCCAGTAGAAATGATTGGGCGACTGCTTGTGGTAGTGGTGCTGGTATTGTTATTTTTAACTCCACTATGTGTTGTATCATTTGGCGGCTGTTGTTTTTGCATAACCGACATAGTGGAATCGTTGTTTGTTTTGGTATATTTGAAGGAATACTTTAAAGTAGTTCCCTTTTTAACATTTTGATATTGGTAGTAATATAGATTTTCACCATAATCACTTTTATCGGTACCTTGTGCTTTTGGCTCCATCTGAATATTCTTTGCATTCATTGGGGCATAATAGATAACGTTTAGTTGTGCAATGTCAGCATTATTTGTTAGGTCATATGTAAAGCTTTTTTGATTGCTTACTGAGATAGTGTTCACATAATACTCAATTACGTAATTATAAGTAGCATTTTTCTTTATAGGTGTACCAGGTGTCCAAGTAATAGTGCCTTTTTCTTTATCAACAGTGAATGGCCGCTGTACTTCAGGTTTATTAATATCGGGAAATTCAGCAACAAGATTTGCTTGGAAATTTTTTGCGTTCACAGGTACAGGAATTTCAATTTGCCCATTGTAATCTTGCCCGCTTTTGTTTGTAAATGTTCCATATATACCAACAAGCAGTGAGGGCGTATTCTTTGGCCAATTTGTTGGATAATCAAATTCAGGCATAACTTGAACTTGCATTTTTTGATAAGGAAATTTATCTGGTTGAAAGGTAGTTTCAGCACTAGCCGTTTTTATGACTAGGCTTGATAAAAAGGTCGTAATAACGAGAAAAGCAAATAACTTCTTTAGCATAAGAATCCTCCTTGAAAATGGAAACTCCATCATTCGAAAGAACTATTATTACTATAGTCCTCTTTGAAATAAATATAATCGTTATCGATCCCTCATAGTTTAATTAGTATTGAACATTTTGTTAAAGGACCTAAACCGTTACGTTTTTGACAAACAAAAACCATAAAATGTTCACATTTTGAAAATTATAACGATTTATAAGGTAATTTTCCTTATCAAGTTAAATAGAAGAAATTCCTTGGGTTAATTGAAAGATTCAAAGAATTCCCTTCCCCTTCTCCATACGCCCTCCTCGATTTTTCTTTTCTAATGTTAACTATAAACTTTATCTATTTTTACAAGCTGTATAGAAAATGAACTTTTTGTTAATTTTGGTTAAAAATGGCCATTTCGGAATTTTAAACTACCTTAAAGAACTATTTAAGGACTATATAGGATTTCAAAATAAAACCCCTAAATCCTTATGAATGGATCTAGGGGTTCATACGATTATTTGTGAGATAATGACCGAATATATGTAACAATATCGGTAATATCATCTTTTTTTAACTGACGCACTCCTTCGAGCCCTTTAAGTGAAGGACCCATTCGGGTATCCTCACGCCCATAAGCAGTGCTAATCCATATTTGTTGGTCGGTCGTATATTTTAAGTATTGTGGATTTGAAATGGATGTTCCCATGTTTACTTTTCCCGCCCCAGCCTTGCCATGACAGCTTTGACAGTATAAATCATATAATTTCTTACCATTAGAAATATCGCCAGAAATTGTCTTAGGAGCTGATACCTTCAGTTCCTGAGTTTGCCAATTCCTTATGAAAGCAACAAGGTTGGTTAATGCCTTTTCTGAAACTCTTGGCCCATAGCTTGGCATAGCAGTGTTTTCTCTACCATATTTAATATCGTTATACAAATCCTTATCTGATACTGTATTAAGGAAATGTTGATTGTTAATGGCCGTGCCTACCTTTGCTCCTTCACCTTTTCCTGTTTTTCCATGACAAACTAAGCACTGCACCTTGTATATTTTTTCTCCTGCAACAATTGCCTTAGCACTCTTATTATCTTTCAAGCTATTATGACTGATCACAATAATAATACCTATGATAATTAGAAAATAACTTCCGATTAATATTACTTTCCTCATGGGTCACCCCTTATTTTGGTTCAGGTGTTGGAGTTGGTTCCCCGGCGTCTTTATATTTTTCGGTAATTAATTGATAAATTTCCTTTGGACTTTTTCCATCCTGATGCATTTGAATCGCCTCCCGGGCGATATCTATACAAATGTCTCACGATATACTCATATTATCCCATTGTTCAACCGCATTATTTGGTCCCATTTTATCAATATAACATTGTAGATTGCTTACGTGTCCATCCTGTGTTCCACACCCGCAGAAGCAAGGGACTTTTGATAAAACATCTGGATATTTTGCAGCCATGAGATAGGTTTCTTTTACTTTTTGAGATGAATTCAAAACATAATTTGGTAATGGCTGATTTTTTTTATCTAATGAAAGATTCTCTTTCTTGGTACTGCAGCCTGCTGCAATCCCGGCAACTAGAATGATAAGTAAGAATAGAGAGGCTAAGCGTTTCAAATCAATCACCCCTTCCAGTATAGAGTATTTTTCTAATTCATTTTAGCAAATATGAACATGGTACATATCAAACAAATCTTACTATTTAGTGAAGTTTCTAAGATGGAAATTGTAAAAATAAAAAGGAGATAATTTACCTTAAATCTCTTGAAGCCATCCTTCTCGCATTGCAAAGGTTGCTGCTTGTATGCGATTATTCATTTGAAGCTTTTCCATTATATTTCGCAAATGATTTTTGACAGTATTTTCAGATATAAAAAGGGAAACGGAGATTTCACGATTGGTCATGCCTTTGATTACCTGCATCAATATTTCCCTTTCTCTTCTGGTTAAAATGTTGGTGGTTTTAGAAACTTGTATTTTCTGAAGTTCTTCTTTGTTTTGATTTGATAAATAACCAATCATTTTTCCTATCAAATGTCCATAAAGGATACTTTCCCCGCGATGAACCATATGAATGAACGTTAATAATTCATTAGGTAAAAGATTTTTCAATAAATATCCCTTAGCTCCAAATTTTAATGCTTCGAATAATTGATCCTCTTTTTCATCATTCGTTAACATTAATACCTTCATTTGTGGCATTTCCTTCGTTATCATCTTTAAGGCCTGTACACCATCCATGACGGGCATATTAACATCCATTAAAATAACATCGGGATTGTACTTTTTTGAAAGTTCATATGCTTCGCTTCCATTTTGTGCCATACCAACAACTTGAAGTGTTTCATCATCAGATAAAATACTTTCAATTCCGCGAAGAAACATACAATGATCATCCGCAATTAATACTTTAATCTTTTCCATTCAACATCCCTCTATTTTAAAGATGAAATAACTTTAATTCTTCTTCATTTTAGTATTGAAAAATGGTTAACACTAGTGAGAAAGAATTAGTTTTATAAATTGTTCAAAATTTAAGAGGGTCTATTTTCACACAATTTTCATATTCAATAGGAAAAGTAGGGAAATTTCACACCAACTACAATCACTATTTAAATAGATTGATTTTACATATTCATCGTTTCATGCCCAGAAGAAGCATGTGATCCAATTGTTGGATCTACCATTCCAAAACTTTTATGTTTTAAAATACAATTTAAAAATATAAAAAAAGTTTGCAGAAATTTAGGAAAAACTTTGGAAATTTTGTTAATTGAGGGAAAAGGAAGAACGTCAAAAAAACAAAAAGCCTTAATTCCAGTTTTAAACTGGGACTAAGGCTTTCATATTATTTAGAAACTTTACGCACGTGATACATAAGAGCTGTCTGTTGTATTAATTATGAGGCGATCGCCTTGGTTAACGAAGAATGGAACTTGAACAATCAAGCCTGTTTCAAGTGTTGCAGGTTTAGTTCCACCTGAAGCAGTATCTCCTTTAATTCCTGGTTCAGTTTCTGCCACTTCTAGTACAACTGTATTTGGCAATTCAATTCCAAGTGTTTCACCTTGATATGTGGTAATAAATACTTCCATATTTTCTCTTAAAAACTTCAATTCATACTCGATGCTGCTTTCTGGAAGCTCAATTTGCTCATAGGATTCAGAATCCATAAATACATGTTGATCTCCGCTTGCATATAAATATTGCATTTTATTGTTATCAATTTGTGCTTTTTCTACTTTTTCACCAGCACGGAAAGTTTTTTCCTGTATAGCACCCGTACGCAAATTACGAAGTTTTGAACGAACAAATGCAGCGCCTTTTCCTGGTTTTACGTGTTGAAAATCTAGAACGCGCCATATGCCGCCGTCCACTTCAATTGTTAAGCCTGTCCGAAAGTCGTTTACTGAAATCATGCAAAAAATCCTCCTAATATCCTTACAAAATAATAAGTTCTTTTGTTGAGTGAGTAAATGCCTCGTTTCCATCTGCGGTAATCATCGTATCATCCTCAATCCGAATACCGCCAAGACCTGGTATGTAAATTCCTGGTTCGCATGTAACGATCATTCCCGGCTGTAACACAATATCAGAACGACTAGATAGTGCTGGTCCTTCATGAACTTCTAGTCCAATTCCATGTCCTGTAGAATGGCCGAAATATTCCCCATAGCCTTTTTCTGTTATATAATCTCTGGTCAAAGCATCTGCTTCTTTTCCAGTCATTCCCGGTTTGAATCCTTCCATACCAAGTAATTGTGCCTCATATACGATATTGTAAATTTCTTTTAGTCTCGCGTTAGGTTCACCTACAGCAACCGTTCTTGTGATATCTGAAACATAGCCTTTATAGTATGCACCATAATCTAATGTAACCATATCACCTTTTTCGATGACTTTTTCGCTTGCAACTCCATGCGGGAGAGCCGACCTAACCCCTGAAGCCACAATTGTATCAAAAGAGGATGATGTTGCTCCGGCTTTTCTCATAAAGAACTCTAATTCATTCGCGACCTCGAGTTCAGTTTTTCCAGGTGCGATAAAATCCAAAATATGCTTAA
Source organism: Bacillota bacterium (assembly GCA_030705955.1). Taxonomy (GTDB): domain Bacteria; phylum Bacillota; class Bacilli; order Bacillales; family Cytobacillaceae; genus JAUZPL01. The sequence continues at coordinate 35,718 of JAUZPL010000039.1, forward strand.
ATGCAGCATCAGCAATATCCGCTGCTTCCTTTAATATCTTAATCTCTCGTTCCGTCTTAATCAAGCGTAACTTTTCAATTAATCCCGAAATTGGTACAAGCTCTGCTTCTGCTTCTTTTTCATAAGCTTTAAAAGAAGTAAAGGTTAAATCATTTGCTTCAAAACCAAGTTTGGTTATCCCTAATTTTTTTACCTGAAGGGCAACCTCTTCAGGGATTATTCCGTTATGTTTTACAATTTCAAAGCCTTGGCACTGCTTTGTTGCTTGCTCAATATATCGAAAATCTGTTATAAACTGGGCCTGATCATTACTGATGAGGACTACCCCACTTGATCCAGTAAAACCTGCTATATATCGCCTGTTATATGGGCTTGTAATGAGCAAACCATCAATCCCTGCATTTGAAAAATCAGATCTTAATTTTTTAAGTTTTTCCATAGGTTACTTCTCTCCTTTATCGTCTAATAGAGTATAAAATGCAAGTTCATACCCTTTTATCCCCAAGCCGATGATTTGACCTTTTGTTTCAGGAGCTGTTACTGAAACATGCCGAAAATCCTCCCTGGCATGGATATTTGATATATGTACTTCGATTACAGGTGCTTGTATTCCTGCAATAGCATCACGAATAGCATAGCTATAGTGAGTAAATGCACCAGGATTAAAAATAATACCGTCAAAATCATATGCCCCATGAAGAAAGTCAATTAGCTCTCCTTCATGATTGGATTGTTTGCAAATAACCTCCACACCATTAACCTTTCCAAGGTGAGAAATCATATTTTCAATATCCACAAGCCTATTTGTCCCATAGATCTTGGGTTCTCTTTTTCCAAGCATGTTTAAGTTTGGTCCATTTAGCAGCAAAAATCTTTTCATTCTTACTCTCCCAGACTCCAATTTCTTTTTTAAAAATTTGGTCACAAATCCATAATCAATATTTTATCATATTTTAAGCCTTTCGACTAATATTGCCTTATGATACAGGCTCTTTATCCTGTACTTTTTGGTTCTGGGATTCATAACTTATAGAGTAACCAATAAAAACTCCATAAACTATATAAAGGCAGGCTGATGTCACAAGAGTATCTCTATCTAGTTTCAAAAATGGATCCATGCTTGGAAATAAAGGATTCAATACAATAAAAACTAACAAAAATATAACAATTCCGTAGATGAAACCAGGCCAAATTCCTTTTAATTTTTTTAGCATACCATAATAAACAAAAGCAGCTCCAACCGAAAACAATCCGATGATGATAATAGAGATGGCTGTACCTAACCAATCTCTTTTCCAATCTCCTAGGGCCCATGGCTCTAAAATAATATTAGGGCGAAGTTCTGTGAAGCTAAATAAATAGGCAAAATAGCCAATGATAGTCCAGAAAACTCCGCCAAATAATCCAATCCAAAAAACAGTCATAGGCGTGGACATTGCCTTAGGAAACTTTATTTCTTTTTCAATTGTTTCATTAACCATTCGAATACCTCCATTACACATTTCTCATATTATTCCTACCTTATTATGCCCAATGCACCCTATCCAATTGCATGAAAAATAATTTGTCTAAATATAAAAGTAAAAAATTATGTCCTTTCTAGAGGTTTTTCCTTTTTTCTAGTAGAATAAAAAGTAGGTACATACAGTTTTTAATTTCAGCTACTGGTGTGTGCAACTTTGTTATAGGTTGGTGTTAAAATACATGTCAAATTCAAAAAAGCCTGTATATGGCGGCCAGGCCGTTGTTGAAGGCGTAATGTTTGGCGGAAAACATCATTATGTTACCGCTATTCGTCGTAATGACCGCTCCATTGAATACTTTCATTTAAGAAGAAAACCAAACCCAGCTTTGTCGTTTTATAAAAAGATTCCTTTTATTCGCGGAATTATTTCAATTATCGAAGCAAGTGCGAATGGGTCTAAACATCTTAATTTTTCTTCTGAAAGGTATGGTATTGATCCGAAGGATGATGCAACAATTAAGGAAAAAGAAGTTTCTAAACTTTCCATGTATTTAGGTGTTGCCGCTATCGGAGTCATTTCCTTTTTATTTGGAAAATTTATTTTTACCTTAGTTCCCGTTTTTTTAGCTGTTTTAACAAAACCCATATTTCCTACTCATTTTGAACAAAATTTAGTTGAAGGATTTTTTAAACTTCTCCTTTTGTTATCTTATATTTATTTTGTTTCTTTCACTCCATTGATTAAAAGAGTATTTCAATATCACGGGGCAGAGCATAAAGTTATTAATACTTTTGAGTCAGGCAAGGAATTAACAATTGAAAATGTTCAAGAACAATCACGGCTTCACTACCGCTGTGGTAGTAGTTTTATTCTATTTACGGTAATCGTTGGAGTCTTTGTATATATGCTTGTCCCCATTGACCCTCTTTGGTTACGGGTTGTGGATCGGCTTGCCCTAATACCCGTAGTATTAGGGATTGCATTTGAGGTTTTACAGCTAACAAATAAAATAAGAAATATTCCAGTATTTAAATATTTGGGACTTCCTGGCCTATGGCTTCAACTTTTGACTACTAAAGAACCAAATGATGATCAGGTTGAAGTTGCCATTCTTTCCTTCACAGAATTGCTAAAAATGGAAAGGAGCACGGAGGAAGATAACGAATCAGAAGAAATTGTCTAAATCTTTCCTTTTTCAGGGTTTAAAAGCAAAAAAAGATGCTTAAGATGCTCTTAGGGAGGTGGCATTCTTGAAAAATCGGTCATCATTATTATTCGTTGGTGGAATTATCATATTTGCTATTATTGGCCTACTGGGCACATTATTCGCAAACCCAACCGGTTTTCTTCAGAGAATAGCTGTCATTGCATTGTTCGGCATTGCCATATATTTTCTTGTTCGGCTTATAATGAAAGCAGATCCCCAAAGAAAAGAGCAAAGGGCATTTCTTAAAGCAGCAAAAAAATCCAAGAAAAGATTACATCAAAAAAACAGTGATCCCCACCAAAGGAGCACTTCTCAAGGAACACTAACCATTTTAAAAAAGAATGCAAAAAAGAAATCCCTTGCCCAGTTAACCGTTATTGACGGTAAAAAAGGGAAAAAGAAAAATCGAGCGTCTTTTTAATAAACGCTCGATTTTTTATTTAGTAAGCCCATTTGGAGAAAAATTCATGTGCACATTCCCTTCCTAATAATAATAAATCCTGTTTCTTTTCTTCTGTTAATTTAAATTCTGTTGCTACCACTCCATTTGTAGGGATGAAAATAATATTTCTTGCATGTTTTTTTGAAATATATCTAGCATCATGTGCATCCTTCATGGTTTCAAAAAGAGCGCCGAATAATTGAATGGCATTATGAATTTGATGTTTTTCATGTTCATATTCACTTGCACTAAGTTTAATCCCCAGCACCGGTCTTACTTTCTGTACATCATCATTATCAAATAACCACATAGGAAAATTACTTAATACCCCACCATCAACAAGAATATTTACTCCATCACCTGATTTCAATTTTACAGGTTCGAAAAAGTATGGAATACTGCAACTCATTCGAATAGCTTTAGCAATAGAAAAAGAGCCTTTATCAATTCCATATTTGTCCAGATCATCTGGAAGAATCACCATTTGTCCGTTGGACAGATCAGATGCTACTACACGAAGTGTTTCCGGTGGTAAATCAGAAAAGGTGCGCAATCCCTTTACCTCTAGCTTTTCACTAATCCATTTTTCAAGTGCATTTCCTTTATATAAACCTAGCTTCCAATATACAAACAACCATTTTGCTACAGGTAATGGTATAAATGTTTTACGGGCATCCAGTAATTGTGTAAGGTCAAGCTCCTCCATAATTTGAAATATTTCTTTGCTTGTGTACCCAGCAATAATGAGGGATGCAATAATCGAACCTGCACTTGTACCTGCTACCCTAGCAAACTCGAACCCTCTTTTTTCAATTTCCTCATAAGCACCTATCAATGCTAGCCCTTTAATTCCACCCCCAGAAAAAACTCCATCTATTTTCATCGCTGCCACTCCCATTGATGTAGTCATTTATACATCTTTAAGCGGTTTTTTTCAAAATAGTACCAAGGACAAGATGAATTTTTTTAGTAGAAAAGCGAGAAACACCTTGGTCAGCAAATACAAAAAAAGGGGGGAACATAAACTAAAATGGTACCTGTAGGTAGGACACTCGAAAAAAAGAGTGTTCAACCTGCAGGTATTTTTTATATACTTGAATTTCAGAATATGGGGATTAGGGGACAACATGAGTAAAATAACATTTTCAACTACAGAGATAAATACAC
>JAUZPL010000004.1 GCA_030705955.1 Bacillota bacterium
CGCAAATCAACAGACCAGTTTAAAAGCTTTATATAAATATTATAACAAATTAACGCGGTGAATTGTTGAAGGTAATTTATAAAATAAAAGACTGCCGAAGCTTTTTCGACAGCCTGACCAGACAGAGTCTGGTTTTTTTCTATTTCCTTATCTATCTACCCATTGTATGGTAGAATGTAATACAGTACGTCGCTTTGAGGAGAGAATGGTATTGTATGAATTTATTAAGGGAACAGTAGAATTTATTTGCTCAGAATATATTGTTATTGAAAATAACGGAATTGGATTTCAAATCGCAACACCTAATCCTTTTGTTTATTCCAATAAAGTAAATAGTCATGTAACCATTTACATATACCAATATGTTCGCGAAGATATCATTGCATTATTTGGATTTGAAACAAGGGAAGAGAAAAAATTATTTACTAAATTATTAAATGTTTCTGGAATTGGACCAAAAGGGGCATTAGCTATTATTGCCTCAGGTGAAGTCCAGCAAGTGATATATGCTATAGAAAATGAAGATGAAGGGTTTTTGATGAAATTTCCTGGAGTAGGAAAGAAAACGGCAAGACAAATGATTTTGGATTTGAAAGGGAAATTGAAAAATATTGTACCAGATTATTTTCCAAATTTATTTAATGTGGATGAAATCCCAAATCCAATTCAAGCTAGTGGTGTGGCATTTGAGGAAGCCATACTGGCACTAAAGGTACTTGGTTATTCCGAAAAAGAAATAAAAAGGGTATCTCCAGAGTTGAAAAAAGAATCGCTATCAACAGACCAATATATTAAAAAAGCCCTTCAAAGGCTTTTAAAATAGACTACGTTAAAGAGCATTGTTGTTTTTTTCATCAAGTTGCTAGAAGCAAAAAACAACAGACAAGATTAATAAAAATAAGGTGATGATTCATGGAAGATCGAATTATTTCGGGTGAAGCAGATGCAAGTGAAACGACAATGGAACAAAGTCTTCGTCCTCAAGTTTTAAAGCAATATATTGGGCAGGACAAAGTAAAAGCGAACTTAGAGGTTTTTATAGAGGCTGCCAAATTGAGAAATGAAACCTTGGACCATGTTTTATTATATGGCCCCCCAGGTTTAGGAAAGACAACCCTTGCAGTCATCATTGCAAATGAAATGGGCGTTAATATTCGGACAACGTCTGGTCCAGCAATTGAACGACCAGGAGATTTAGCTGCTATTTTAACAGCACTTGAACCGGGTGATGTTCTTTTTATTGATGAAATCCATCGGCTTCCAAGATCAATTGAAGAGGTTCTCTATCCGGCAATGGAGGATTTTTGCCTTGATATCGTGATTGGAAAAGGTCCAAGTGCCCGTTCTGTTCGTCTTGATTTGCCGCCTTTTACCCTTATTGGTGCAACAACAAGAGCGGGATCATTGTCAGCTCCTTTAAGAGATCGATTTGGAGTTTTATTGCGCCTTGAGTATTATAAGGAAGAACAATTGAGAAATATAGTAATAAGAACGGCAGATTTGTTTGAAATTGAAATTGAACATCTTGCAGCAACTGAAATTGCTAAAAGATCGAGAGGGACCCCAAGGATTTCCAATCGTTTGTTGAGGCGTGTAAGGGATTTTGCTCAAGTAAAGGGAAACGGAATGATTGATCTAGCTCGCACTAACGAAGCATTAGAATTATTGCAGGTAGACCGACTTGGATTAGATCATATTGACCACAAGCTTCTAAAAGGAATAATTGAAAAATTCCGAGGAGGTCCAGTTGGTTTGGATACCATTGCAGCAACCATTGGAGAAGAACGGGAAACGATTGAGGATGTCTATGAGCCCTATTTGCTTCAAATTGGTTTCTTGCAAAGAACTCCTAGGGGAAGAATTGTGACAGAGGCTGTATATCATCATTTTGGAATGGAGGCCCCAAACTAATATGTCTGGAATATCTAAAATCCTAATGATTGTTGGTGCCCTTATTTTCATAATTGGTTTTTTAATGCCGTATTTGCACCTTGGAAGACTTCCAGGAGACATTTTTATTAAAAAGGGAAATACAACCTTTTATTTTCCAATTGTAACGTCAATAGTAATAAGTATCATACTATCAATTATTTTTCACTTTCTTGGTAGATTTAGATAAGTTAGGGAGTAAGTAAAATGAAAGTAGAACTGTTTGATTTTGATTTACCGGAAGAATTAATTGCACAGGTGCCATTGAAAAATCGGACGGATAGCCGATTAATGGTTTTGGATAAAAAAACTGGAGAAATTCAGCATACTATATTTAGAAATTGTAAAGATTTCTTTAAAGAAGGGGATTGCCTTGTTTTAAATGATACAAAGGTACTTCCTGCAAGGCTTTTTGGCGTGAAAACAGACACTGGAGCGAAGATTGAAGTATTGCTTTTAAAACAGTTGGAAGGCGATGAATGGGAAACCCTTGTAAAACCTGCGAAAAGGGTAAAAGAAGGAACAGAAATTGAGTTTGGGGATGGAATTTTAAAAGCAGTTTGTACAGGAAGCTCCGATCATGGTGGAAGAACATTTAAATTTCAGTATGACGGAATTTTTTACGAAGTACTCGATCAATTAGGAGAAATGCCGCTTCCACCGTATATAAAAGAACAGCTTGACGACCGTGACCGATATCAAACTGTATATGCAAAAGATCCTGGTTCGGCGGCTGCCCCAACAGCAGGACTTCACTTTACAGAATCTCTTCTTCAAGAAATAAGGGATATGGGTGTACATATTGCCTTTATCACATTACATGTTGGGTTAGGAACCTTTCGCCCCGTAAGTGTAGAGGATGTTGCAGAGCATGACATGCATTCAGAATTTTATATTATGACAGCTGATACTGCTAATCTTTTGAATGAGGTTAGAAGGAATGGTGGAAGAATTATCTCTGTTGGGACAACTTCAACTAGAACACTTGAGACAATAGCGTCGTTAAATGATGGAGTGTTTTCAGAAAAAACAGGCTGGACGAATATATTTATTTATCCAGGATATGAGTTCAGAGCCATTGATGGAATGATTACGAATTTCCACTTACCGAAATCAACCTTGATTATGCTTGTAAGTGCCTTAGCTGGAAGAAATAATATTTTACATGCTTATAACACAGCAGTAAAGGAAAGATATCGTTTCTTTAGCTTTGGTGATGCCATGCTAATTATTTAGGAAGAAATGAATTGGAAGGAGAATAGGTTTTGACTGCTATTCGCTATGAATTAATTAAAACATGTAAACAAACAGGTGCAAGGCTTGGACGTGTTCATACCCCTCACGGATCTTTTGATACACCTGCCTTTATGCCCGTTGGTACACTTGCTACTGTAAAAACAATGGCCCCTGAGGATTTGAAAGAAATGGGCGCCGGTATTATTTTAAGTAATACCTATCATTTATGGCTTAGGCCAGGATATGAAATTGTAAAAGAGGCTGGTGGCCTTCACAAATTTATGAACTGGGATAGAGCCATTTTAACTGACTCTGGCGGTTTCCAGGTTTTCAGTTTGAGTAAATTCCGAAAAATTGAAGAGGAAGGAGTTCATTTTCGAAACCATCTAAGTGGAGAAAAATTATTTTTATCACCTGAAAAGGCAATGGAAATTCAAAATGCTTTAGGTTCAGATATTATGATGGCTTTCGATGAATGTCCCCCATATCCAGCTACATTTGAATATATGAAGAAATCAGTAGAACGGACTTCTAGGTGGGCAGAACGCTGTCTAAATGCTCATAAACGTACAGAGTCCCAAGGCTTATTTGGAATTGTTCAAGGTGGTGAATACGAGGAGCTCCGCAGGCAAAGTGCAGGGGAATTAGTATCTCTCGATTTCCCAGGTTATGCTGTTGGGGGATTATCAGTGGGGGAACCAAAGGAAATTATGAACAGAATGCTTGAATTTACTACTCCATTATTACCAACGAATAAACCCAGGTATTTAATGGGAGTCGGTTCACCTGATTCTTTAATTGACGGTTCCATTCGCGGAATTGATATGTTCGATTGTGTGTTACCAACGAGAATAGCTAGAAATGGTACACTCATGACTAGCAATGGCAGATTGGTTGTCAAAAATGCAAAATATGCACGAGATTTCGGCCCAATTGATGAAAATTGCGATTGTTATACATGTCGAAACTATAGCCGCGCATACATTCGCCATCTTATACATTGTGACGAAACATTCGGAATTCGATTAACGACTTACCATAATCTATATTTTCTGTTAAGATTAATGGGGCAAGTCAGACAAGCCATTATGGATGACAGACTTGGTGACTTTAGGGAAGAATTTTTTGAACGTTATGGTTTCAATAAGCCTGACGCGAAAAATTTCTAATAGATGCAAGTTGAAAGGAGGGAAAGAGAATGGCCCAATTTGGAACAATTTTACCACTTGTTTTAATGTTTGTTCTGTTTTATTTCTTATTAATTCGTCCACAACAAAAACGTCAAAAGGCAGTTCAAACGATGCAAGTTGGTTTGAAAAAGGGAGATAAAATCATTACAATTGGTGGACTTCATGGTTTTATTGATTCAATAGACGAAACTAAGGCTGTTATTAAATGTGGAGACGGTAGTCGTCTTACTTATGAACGTTCTGCTATTCGTGAGGTTGTTGAATCTGCACCAGAAGATAAGCTAGCTAAGAAAGAATCATAAAATGATTCTTATGAAAAGGAAGCCAAAAGTTGGCTTCCTTTTTTTTTTCGCTATCATGCTTTACATGGTCATAATACAGTCCTCGAAGAGTTGGTTGACATATTCACTCCAAGAATTCCACCCATCATAGCAATAAGTATATAACAAATATGGTAGATAAATTGTTCGCCCGTAAATAGACGGTCATACCCTAAGTATTGGAACATAAAGATAATGAAAGAATAGATTAATCCTGTTAATCCCCCTATCAACCATCCTTTTTGTTTCCTTTTTCCTCCGGATAAGAAACCGCCTCCGAACAGCCCAATAAATGAAAAAGCCGTTATGATGTATTGAAGTGATACTTCCCTAACAGAAGTAAATCTAAGAATTAAGGAAAAAATCAGGCTGCAAAGCGCGGCAAATATAAAGATAAAAATGAGCCCATATACTATGGCTGTTCCAAAGCTTTTTGATTCGATTTTCATTCTCCCCCTTCATAAGCCTAACGGCTGTTATATTTCTGTCTAATCAAATGAAAAACTTCAGATAGACAGTTTTCTTCCTAGTACAAGCATATTCATCTACTAAAAAATTAGAATTGAATTTTTCAACTAATAATTGGCATGAAATACCTTTCATTTTTTCTTTATTCTTGATGAAAAATAAAAAAGGGAAGGAGGTCCATTTGTGGAAGAACATTTGATCATTGTTTTCCGAACCATTTTTCTATATATTTTAATTTTGATTATTTTTCGTTTGATGGGAAAAAGAGAAATTGGAGAATTAAGCATCTTAGATTTAGTTGTGTTTATCATGATAGCTGAAATGGCAGTTGTGGCCATTGAAGACACAAAGGATCCACTCTTACATACCATTTTGCCTATGTTACTATTAATGGTGATTCAAATAACCTTGGCCATTATCTCCTTAAAAAGCAAGCGATTTCGTGATTTTGTTGATGGGCAACCAACCATTATCATTAATCGCGGGAAAATTGATGAACAAGCCATGCGAAAACAACGATATAATTTTGATGATTTGATGTCCCAGTTGCGGGAGAAGGATATTCGTAGTATTGCTGATGTTGAATTTGCTATTTTGGAATCCTCGGGGAAATTATCTGTGATTGAAAAAGAAAAGGATGAAAATAAAAATAGTAAAGAAGGAGATATTACGGTACCATTAATTATCGATGGCGTAATTAATGACGATAATCTCCAAAGAATAAATAAAACAAATCTCTGGCTCAGGCAGGAATTAAAGAAGTTAGGAAATAACGATATAAAGAAAATTTCCTTTTGCAGCTTTGAAAACGGTAAGTTTTTTATTGATAAAATGGATGAAAAATAAGAGGGATGATTTTTTGAGCTAATCATCCCTCTTTTTTTATTTGACAATGAACCTAGATAAAAGTCCTCCAAACAACGGTATCCGTTTTACTTCCTCTTTTTTCAAAATACCTAAGAAAAGGAGAAGTATTAAATAAAAAATGGTCATGGCGGAAATGGTTAGTAAAGTCCGAACGAGGATGGATTCATCAATCAACATGTTTTTATATATCCAGAATCCAAACCAACCAGATACCCCCATGACTAGAAATGCTTTTAAATAGTCACGGACATAAAATGAAAATGAAATCTTTTTTAATACAGTGGCTAAATGTAACAAGGTAACAAGAACAAATCCTACAATAATTCCTAAAGCCACCCCGTTAATTCCAAAACTTGGCTGTGAAGCTAGTAAAAAAATGACAGCTGTTTTTACAATAGCCCCAATTAAACTATTGATCATGGCAGCTCTAGCAAGGTTTAGTGCTTGCAAGACTGCCTGCAATGGGCCCTGATAATATGAAAAGATAAAAAAGGGTGCCATTAAACGGATAAAACTAGATCCATTACTTGACCCGTACATAATCTGCATCAGTGGATCAGCCAAAATATATAAAATAATCACTGCAAGCCCTCCAGATAAAAGGCAAAATCTTAGTGCTTGCTGCAGCCTAAATTCAATTAATTTATGGTTATTTTGTGAATTTGCTTCACTTATGGCAGGAACAAGTGAAGTGGATAATGAAAAAGTAATAAAAGATGGAAGCATTAATAATGGCATTGCATATCCAGTTAGGGTACCATACTGCCTAGTGGCCAAGGCAACTGTAATCCCAGCAAGCACTAAACTATGGGAAACTACAATGGGCTCAAAAAACCACGCAACTGAGCCAATCAAGCGGCTTCCTGTAGTAGGTAATGCGATATCCATTAATTCTTTAAATGTCCTCTTACCTGAATAAATGTATTGGAAGAAGTCTTTTCTCAGCTTGAAACTTTTTTTGATCTTAAAGGTGGTTAAGAGGTACAACAAGGATGCAAGCTCACCAAAAACGGAAGAAATCATAGCTGCTGCTGCTGCGTATTCAACACCATATGGAAGAAATGCTCTCGTCAAGAAAGCTATTAGTGTGATTCTGACAACTTGTTCTAAGATTTGGGAATTGGCTGAAGGGCGCATATTTTGTCTTCCCTGAAAATATCCCCTTAGTACAGAGGAAATAGCAATAATTGGAACAACTGGTGCGATTGCGACTAATGGATAATAGGTTCTTGGATCAGTAAAAAGTGCTTTTGATAGAAATGGTGCTAATAGAATGAGTGCTGGTGTGAAAATGAGGGATAGACTTAACGTTGTGGTAAGAGATACAATAAGGATTTTTTTAATTTCTTTATAGTCCCCTCTAGCTTCGGCCTCTGCTACATTTTTTGAAATAGCGATAGGAAGTCCTAACTGTGTAATGGTAACAACAAGGATAAATGTTGGAAAAACCATCATATATAAACCAACGCCCTCTTCGCCAATACTGCGGGCGATTACGATTCGATTAATGAATCCTAAAACCCTTGTAATGAATCCTGCAATTAACAGGATAAAGGTTCCTCTTAAAAACTTTGACATTACACTTCCCACCTTCTCAAAATAGGTGATTTCATATACAATTAACTATATGCAAAAGGGTGGACAAAGCATGACAAGGAGGATTAATTTTCACTTTAATAGAAAGGCATTCTCTTATTAGGGGGACATAATTTTGAATGAATCGCATATTTACAATCAATTCCGATACCAAGTAAGTCCAGCACTAGAAAGCAAGCTTGAAGAGTTTCAAATGCTTGGATATGAAACGATTTCAGTTAATGAATTGTGGGAATACCTGATTAAGAAAAAGTGGAAGAAAGTAAAGGAAGATATAAGAATATATGAAATTATCCAAGATATTCTTTCAGTTAAGGTAAGTGATTATATGAGTTATGCAACAATTGAAGCATTTAAAGACACAAAATTTTCATTAAATAAGGAAAATAATTGGAAAGAAATACTTTCCTAATATATTTTGGAAATTGACAGCTAATCCAACTTATTTCATAATGAAAATAATGGTCTTTTAGTATTTTTTAATTGAAAGTGGGCTAAGGATTAGTCTAAGGAGGAAAAATACATAATGGTAAAACGCAGTAGAATCATTGCGTTCCTGCTTATTATTGTACTAGTGGGAAGTGTAATGGGTGGTACCACCAATAATATTTTAAAACATCTTAAGCTTGGTCTAGACCTTCAAGGTGGATTTGAGGTTTTGTATGAAGTTCAGCCAGCTAAGAAAGGGCAAATTATTGACAAAAATACGTTGGTAAATGCTGCTGATGCACTTGAACGACGTGTTAACGTACTTGGCGTAAGTGAACCAAGCATTCAAGTTGAAGGGAATAATAGAATTCGTGTTCAACTTGCAGGTGTAACGGATCAAAACCAAGCACGGAAGATTTTGTCGACACAAGCTAATTTAACTTTTCGTGATGCAAATGACCGTCTGATGATGGATGGCTCTGATTTAGCACCAAACGGTGCAAAACAAACCTTTGATGAAAATGGAAAACCTAGTGTTTCTTTAAAATTAAAGAGTGCAACTAAGTTTCGCAATGTTACACAACAAATTGTAAATATGGCTCCAAACAATGTTCTTGTCATTTGGCTTGATTTTGTGAAGGGCAAAGACTCATTTAAAACAGAAGTAACAAAAGCAAAACCTAAATATTTATCTGCTCCCTCAGTAAAGCAAGTGTTTAACCAAGATACTGTATCGATTGTTGGAAACTTTACAGTGAAGGAAGCACAAGATTTGTCTTCACTATTAAATGCTGGGGCACTTCCTGTTAAACTTAAGGAAATTTCTTCGAACTCTGTAGGAGCAAAGCTAGGGCAATTGGCTTTGCATGATACAATTTTTGCTGGGCTTATCGGTGTTGTTATAATTTATCTGTTTATGCTTATTTACTATCGTTTTCCTGGATTAATCGCTGTTGTATCATTAAGTATCTATGTATTCTTAGTCTTAGTGATTTTTGACTGGATGAATGGGGTCTTAACCCTACCGGGAATTGCGGCACTAATACTCGGGGTCGGTATGGCGGTCGACGCCAATATCATAACGTATGAAAGAATAAAAGAAGAATTAAAGGTTGGTAAATCTGTTAAATCTGCTTTTCAAGCAGGTGAAAAGAATGCATTTACCGCTATCTTAGACTCTAACTTGAATACGATTTTAGCAGGTTCTGTATTGTTCTTCTATGGGACAAGTGAAGTAAAAGGATTTGCTACTATGTTAATCCTAAGCGTAGTCTTGAGTTTCTTAACTGCAGTTTACGGCTCTCGTTTCTTACTTGGATTATGGGTGCATAGTAAATTTCTTAATAAACGACCAGGCTGGTTTGGAATCAAAAATCAGAAATTCATGACATTAATCAAAATTTTGATACATTGGATCTTCCAACGAGATTTGATAAGCTTGATTTTGTCAAAAATAGAAATAAATTTTTTATTCTCTCAGGCGCTATAATGGTTCTTGGACTAGTGGTACTTCTCGTATTCCATTTAAATTTATCCATAGATTTTTCAAGTGGTACAAGGGTAGAGATTGGCTCTAAGACCCCGCTTACAACAACACAACTAAAAGATGCTTTTACTAAAATTGGATTACACACTGATGACATCGTTATTTCTGGTAAGGAAAAAAACGATGGAGTAGCACGATTAGTTGGGGTATTATCTAGAGATCAAATTGCCAATTTAAAAGATAAATTTAAAACAGAGTTTGGTGAGGAACCAAACGTAAGTACAGTTTCACCTATAATTGGAAAAGAACTTACGAAAAATGCTATTATTGCTGTGTTAATTGCTTCTATTGGGATTATTATTTATGTAACCCTTCGATTTGAAATGTATATGGCACTTGCAGCGATTATAGCTATGCTCCATGATGCTTTCTTTATGATTTCCTTCTTTAGTATTACACGGTTGGAAGTGGACTTGACATTTATTGCAGCTGTTTTAACGATTATTGGTTACTCCATCCATGATACAATCGTTACTTTTGACCGGATGCGGGAAAATATGCATAAGAAAAAACGGCTCAGAACATTCCAAGATATTGCTGATGTTGTAAACGTAAGTATTCGTCAAACATTAACAAGATCGCTTAATACGGTTGGAACCGTATTGATTACAGTTTTAGCATTGTTGATTTTTGGAAGTGTTTCGATTCGCAATTTCTCTATTGCGTTATTAGTTGGTTTATTAATTGGTGTGTATTCTTCTGTTTTCGTTGCTGCATCCCTTTGGGTTGTAATGAAAGCAAGAGAACTTAAGAAAAAGGGCGTAATTAAAACAGAAAAAGTAAAGAAAAAGCATTCAGATCAACCACAAGTATAACCGCAGGGCTTCCTGCGGTTTTTCTTTTCTTTGAAGAGAAGGTCCTGTATAATTAGTACGCTCGGGGGTGAATACATGTTACAGTCAAAAACACGATGGATTATCCGAGAGTCGGACAGCCAAAAGGTAGATATATTTGTCAACGAATTAAAAATAACTCCTATAGTTGCTTCGTTGCTTGTTAACCGCGGGCTTGATACCGCCAGCATGGCACGGGACTTTTTATTTGCTAAAGACCATTTTTATGATCCATATTTGTTTGAAGGAATGGACATAGCAGTTTCTAGAATAAAAGAGGCGATTGAAAATCAGGAGCCAATTCTTGTATATGGAGATTATGATGCAGATGGAGTAAGTAGCACAACTGTATTAATGATTACCTTGAGGGATCTTGGTGCAAATGTACAGTTCTATATTCCAAACCGTTTTACTGAAGGATATGGACCAAATGAGCAAGCATTCGTAAAAGCAGCTGAAAACGGAATAAAGCTGATCATTACTGTTGATACAGGGGTGGCTGCTGTACATGAAGCGAATATAGCTAAACAACTTGGAATTGACTTAATTATTACTGATCACCATGAACCTGGACCGGTCCTCCCTGAAGCCCTGGCCATTATTCATCCAAAGCTTCCAGGAAGTCAGTACCCATTTAGGGAACTTGCAGGGGTTGGTGTAGCTTTTAAACTAGCCCATGCTCTTTATGGACAAATTCCGGAACATCTATTTGAAATAGCTGTGATTGGAACGGTTGCCGATTTAGTTTCATTGAAGGATGAAAATCGTTCCATAGTGAAAAAGGGATTAGAAAACTTAAAGGCTACAAAAAATGTTGGGTTGAGAACTGTCTTAAAGTTGGCAGGAGTCCATCCAAATTCCATTAACGAGGAAACAATCGGTTTTACTTTGGCTCCAAGAATTAATGCTGTTGGACGGTTGAAAAATGCTGATCTTGCAGTTCAATTATTATTGACAGAGGATGTCTCAGAAGCAGAAATCCTCGCTCAAGAAATGGAAGCCTTAAATCAAACAAGACAAGCAATCGTAAATGAAATAACAAATGCTGCAATACAAGAAGTTGAAAAGAACTTTCCTATATCAGATAACAAGGTCCTTGTTATTGGAATGGAAGGGTGGAATGCAGGAGTAATTGGAATTGTTGCATCACGATTAGTAGAAAGATATTATCGCCCAACCATTATTTTAAGCATTGATCCAGATAAAGGGATTGCAAAAGGCTCAGCAAGGAGTATTGCTGGATTTGATTTATTTCAAAATCTATCAACCTGTAAGGAGCTTTTGCCGCACTTTGGTGGACATCCAATGGCAGCGGGAATGACCTTAAAAATAGATGATGTTCCGAAGTTGCGTGCACATTTAAATAAACTAGCAAATGAACAGCTAGAAGAAAATGATTTAATCCCAGCTACTATTCTTGACCAAGAGATTCGATTACCAGAAATTGATTTATCTACGTTAAATGAGATGAACTTATTAGCGCCTTTTGGAGTGGACAACCCTAAGCCTAAGGTTATTATAAATGATGTTGTCATCTCTAGTATGCGTAAAATTGGTAGCGGAGAAAATCATTTGAAAATGACTTTAGTCGAAGATTCTGCCGCTCTTGACTGTATCGGATTTGGTTTGGGCAGTATAATGGATCATATTTCGTCTTCATCAAAGGTTTCACTCATTGGAGAATTATCAATTAATGAATGGAATAATATCAGGAAGCCGCAAATGATGATTCAAGATATTGCTGTGAAATCATGGCAGCTTTTTGATTTTCGTGGAGCAAAGAGGTTATTAAACGAAGTTCCAAAACATAATCAGAAGTGGATTGTGTTTAATAAGGAAACAATAGAAAAGTTGGATCCACAAATAAAAAATGAAACAATATGGGTAGAAAGTTTAGAGCAGGCAAAGGCACTTGAAATAAACAATCTGAATATCGTATTAACGGATTTTCCGCCATCAAAAGATTTATTATGTAATCTGTTACTAGGTAAGAAGCCAGCAAGGATTTATGTTTATTTTTATAAAGAATCCAGCGATTTTTTTAGCACCTTACCTACAAGGGAACACTTTAAATGGTTTTATGCACTCCTTTTAAAAAAAGGGCCAATAGACCTTAAACGGAGTGGAGATGTGATCGCCAAAAGCCGTGGATGGTCGAGAGAAACAATTTTCTTTATGTCGAAGGTGTTTTCTGAGTTGGATTTTGTTACAATAAACAATGGAATTATTAATTTGAATAGACAGGCGCATAAGCGTGATTTAACTGACTCAAGAACCTATCAATTAAAACAGGAGCAATATGCTTTAGAAAAGGACTTGCTTTTTTCGTCCTTCCAGCAGCTAAAACAATGGTTTGATCAATATATTCAAGAGTCGGTTCAAATTGAGGAGGCAATAGAATAATGGATTTAAAGAAATTTATTACGATTGTTCCGGATTGGCCAAAACCTGGAATTAAATTTAAAGATATCACTACATTAATGGATAATGGTGATGCATATAGATATGCAACAGACAAAATTGTTGAGTATGCGAAAAAACAGGGAATTGATCTTGTTGTAGGTCCAGAGGCACGTGGCTTTATTATTGGTTGCCCCGTTGCTTATTCTCTGGGAGTTGGCTTTGCACCTGTAAGAAAAGAAGGAAAACTACCTCGTGAAACCATTAAGGTGAATTATGGATTAGAATATGGGTCAGATGTACTTACCATTCATAAAGATGCGATTAAGCCTGGCCAGCGTGTTCTAATAACAGATGACTTACTTGCAACAGGCGGTACTATTGAAGCTACAATTAAATTAGTTGAAGGGCTTGGTGGTATTGTTGCCGGGATTGCATTTCTTATTGAATTAACCTATTTAGAGGGCAGAAATCGCCTAAATGGATATAATGTTTTAACATTGATGGAGTTTTAAAGGAAAACAAAATAGACCACATAATGAAAGTCCAATTTCTTATAGGGAATTGGATTTTCTATTATCATTTAATGATTAATCCTCTTATTTCAATTTTTTTCATCCTATATTTATTGAATCTAGTATAATTTTCGACAAAATTTTCAAATATCGTGGTAAAATAGTATCCAGCACTTTACATCTGTGCATTTTTTTTCGATAATAGTAACAATCATTCAAAAATTTAAATATTCTTGAATAGAAAGAATGATTAATAAAAGAATGGCAAAGTTATAATGAATATATAAAGAATGGCAAGTCCCTAAAGGGATTCATGAGGGATAGTTGTACAAATAAGATTGAGATAAAGGTGATTTTATGGCGAACGATCAAGTACTAACCGCCGAACAGGTCATCGACAAAACGAGAGCTTATTTAAACGATGAGAATGTGGAATTAGTTAAAAAGGCATATGAATTTGCCAAACATGCTCATCGTGAACAATATAGAAAATCGGGAGAACCATATATCATTCATCCCATTCAGGTAGCTGGGATTCTTGCAGATTTGGAGATGGATCCTGCTACGGTTGCTGCTGGTTTTCTACACGATGTTGTTGAAGATACTAATGTTTCTTTAAAGGATTTAGAAACAATCTTTAATGATGAAGTGGCTATGCTTGTCGATGGCGTAACGAAGTTGGGGAAAATTAAATATAAATCTCACGAGGAACAACAGGCTGAAAATCACCGAAAAATGTTTGTGGCAATGGCCCAAGATATTCGAGTGATTCTAATTAAGCTTGCAGACCGTCTTCATAATATGAGGACTTTAAAGCACCTGCCATTTGAGAAACAACGCCGTATTTCAAATGAAACTCTTGAAATATTTGCACCACTTGCACATCGCCTTGGTATCTCAAAAATTAAGTGGGAACTGGAAGATACTGCATTAAGATATTTAAACCCACAGCAATATTATCGAATTGTGAATTTAATGAAAAAGAAGCGGGCCGAGCGTGAACAGTATTTAGAAGATGTAATGAATGAGGTAAAGGCTAGATTGGGCGAGGTTTCCATTAAGGCAGAGCTTTCGGGCCGACCGAAGCATATTTATAGCATTTATCGCAAAATGGTGTTGCAAAATAAACAGTTTAGTGAGATTTATGACCTGCTTGCCGTGAGAATTGTGGTCAATAGTATTAAAGATTGCTATGCTGTTCTAGGTATTATTCATACCTGTTGGAAGCCGATGCCTGGTAGATTTAAGGATTATATTGCTATGCCAAAGCCAAACATGTATCAATCCTTGCATACAACAGTAATTGGCCCTAAGGGAGACCCTTTAGAGGTTCAAATTCGGACTTTTGAAATGCATCGCATTGCTGAATTCGGTATCGCTGCTCATTGGGCGTATAAAGAAGGTAAAACTTTAAATGAAAGCACTTCCTTTGAGCAAAAGTTAACATGGTTTAGGGAAATTCTTGAATTTCAAAATGATACGCAAAATGCTGAAGAATTTATGGAGTCCCTTAAAATAGATTTGTTTTCTGATATGGTATTTGTTTTTACTCCGAAAGGGGATGTAATAGAATTACCGTCCGGCTCTGTGCCTATTGACTTTTCCTATCGAATTCACTCTGAAATTGGCAATAAAACAATTGGAGCAAAAGTGAACGGCAAAATGGTGACCCTAGATTATAAGCTTAAAACAGGGGACATTGTTGAAATTCTAACTTCGAAGCATTCTTATGGGCCTAGCCAGGACTGGTTGAAGCTTGCCCAAACATCTCAGGCAAAAAATAAAATTAGAGCTTTCTTTAAAAAGCAGCGTCGAGATGAAAATGTTGAAAAAGGCAAAGAACTCGTTGAGAAAGAAATTCGCACGATGGATTTTGATTTAAAAGAAATTTTAACATCAGACAACCTGAAAAAGGTAGCTGAAAAATTTAATTTTGCAAATGAAGATGATATGTATGCTTCTGTGGGATATAACGGTGTAACTGCCCTACAAGTAGCTAACCGTTTAACTGAAAAATGGAGAAAGAAAAGGGATCAAGAACAATCCGCAACCATAACAAGTAAAATAGCAGAAATGAAGGCAATTCCATCAACGAAAAAACGAGAATCAGGTGTGAGAGTCTCAGGAATTGATAATTTGTTAATTCGATTATCAAAATGCTGTAACCCTATTCCTGGTGATGAGATTGTTGGATTTATTACAAAGGGCAGGGGTGTATCTGTCCATAGGGCGGATTGTCCTAATATCGATACAAATGAGGCACAGACAAGGTTAATACCAGTCCAGTGGGAATCTTCCTTAAATGACCGGAAAGAATATAATGTTGATATTGAAATCAATGGCTACGACCGCAGCGGTCTTTTAAATGAAGTACTTCAAGCAGTGAATGAATTAAAGACAAATATTACTGCTGTTACAGGGAAATCAGACAGGAATAAAATGGCGACTATTATTATGTCGATTGCCATTCACAATGTAAGTCATTTACGTAAAGTTGTTGAAAGAATTAAACAAATCCCTGATATATATTCTGTTCGAAGAATTATGAGTTAAAGGAGTTAGCAAATGCGAGTTGTTGTACAGCGCAGTAAACAAGCAAGTGTAACAGTAAATGGTGAAATAATTGGGCAAATCTCTAGTGGACTAGTTCTCTTAATTGGTGTTACACATGAGGACAACTTAGAAGATGCTGCTTATTTAGCCGATAAAATAATAAATCTTCGAATATTTGAAGATGAAAATGAAAAAATGAATTTTTCTTTATTGGATGTGGGTGGTCAAATTCTTTCTATATCTCAATTTACTTTATATGGAGATTGCAGAAAAGGAAGAAGACCAAATTTTATGGAGGCAGCAAGACCTGAACATGCCTCCGAAATTTATGAAGCATTTAATACCGTCCTTCGGGAAAAGGGAATTCATGTAGAAACAGGCCGTTTTGGTGCAATGATGGACGTTGCCTTAATAAATGATGGACCAGTTACCCTCATTGTAGAAAGCAAGAATTGAAAAAAGGCTTGGCGAATGCCAAGCCTTTTACTTATTTTCCATAAAAAAATGTGCCAAGCCATTATAAATTCCTGTTGCAGCACTTTCCTGGAAAAGCCCAGTATTCATCGTCATTTCTTCCTCAGGATTACTTAAGTAGCCCAATTCAAGTAATGTTGCTTTTTGGCTATTTTCACGGATAACATGAAAATCACCGAAACGAATTCCACGATCATTGAACCTCGTTTGACTAACCAGGGAAGAGTGAAGAGTGTTGGCTAATTGTTTTTGGTATGAATAATAGTAGTAGCCAGTAGTTCCTCGAACACTTCTATCTGTGTCACTATCATAATGTAGGCTAATAAATGCATCCGCATTATTAAAGATTGAAGCACTAACACGGTCAGGAAGGGAAATATATGTATCATTATTTCTAGTTAATATGACGTTTGCTCCTGATGATTTTAGTTTGTCATATAATAGTGTGGCTGTTCTAAGTGTTAAATCTTTTTCTTGTGTTCCCCCAAAACCGGTTGTTCCACTGTCTTGACCACCATGTCCTGGATCAAGAACAATTGTTTTATTTTTAAAATAATTTTCAACTCCAGGCTTTTCAATTCGAGGTGCAGTACCGTTAATTGAAACTATCCAGCCTGCTATATAGCCAATTAAGCCGTTCTTCAATTTAATTTCATACCATTGGTTGGCAACTTTTATGATTGGGAATGTGTCCCCTTCATTTGCTCTTAATACTACATCTGATTGTAAACTAGCACTTTTCCGAATATTCGTTCCGTTTTGTAAAATAATAACGTTGCTTCCGTTTATGGTTTGATCTGAAGAGGGACTCGTTTTTTGAACGGTTTTATCTAAAAACCACCCTCCAATCCATCCAAAACTTCCGGATTTGTATTCTACTCTATCCCAATTATTCTTCTCTTCAAGAATAGTAAAAGTCTGCCCCTTATTCACAGTGCCAACCACACTGGAATTTAATGAGGCACTACTACGTATATGTAAACCGTCTGCAGTCACTGTTCCTACTACTCCACTTTGAGAAGGAGATGACTGTCTTTTTTGATTTATCGTAATATATTGAGAGCTTACCCAAACATTTCTATTTGAAAAGTTAATTTCAAACCAGCTATTTTGAATGGAAAGAATTTTTACCGAATTTCCTCTCGAAAGTTTTCCAAGTATAGTACTGGAGGTTGAAGGATTGCTTCTGACATTTACTGAATCCCCAGTAACAGTACCTGTTGTCACAGTGGTTGTTGAATTACTATTTTTTATTGGTATCTCCTGTGTATCTAAAAACTCGCTTGATACCCAACCATCTCCGAAAGAGGTTGATATTTTTGTCCAATTTTCGTTTTGATCTAGGATATCTACTTTTTGCCCTTTCATTAAGTACCCATTAATTTGAAAGCTTGTCCCAGGTCCTGATCTAACTCTTAGTTGGCTAGTATTAGTAGTCGCTGAACTAGTAGAACCAGTATTACTAGTATTCTTTGAAAGGAGCCAGTTTGCCACCCAGCCAACTTTTCCGTTTGCAAGCTGAAGCTTGCTCCAGTTGTTATCTTCATTTAAAACTGGATAGACATCCCCTTTTTTTACTTGTGCCACCAGTGGATAACTTAAGCCGGGACCTTCATGAACATTGACAGAGTCTGCTGTAATGGTTATCGACTGATTTGCGGCTATAACCTTTGCATTCGGCAGGAAAGCTCCGAGAATCAATGTAATACTTAAAATAAAAACTCCTAACTTCTGCATCTCTTCCCACCTCTTGCTCTTTTTTAAATATTTTAACTTAAAAATTCTCGAAAATCATTCCTAAAATCGACTCATTTTGCAATTTTTATCGGATTCGTGGAAACACTAGTAAAAATAGGATAGAGAGAAAGGTGATAGTATGAGATCAAGTGATAAAGGAATGAAGATACAATCAACTGACAGTCATATCTTTGGAGTAAATTTTCATGAATTTATTGAAAGGGAACCACACTCAAATCTTTTTGAACTTGCTTCTGAATTTGGTTTATCCATGAGAGATGTAAAAAAATTAAAAAAACATTTGGAGAGATCCTAAATATCCTTGACAATGGATTAGATTTCTACGTATTATTAAATAATTAATATGCATATTTTATAACCAATGATGGAGCATAGTAATTAAGATAAACACATGCAAAGAGAAGAAGTGCCTTAGGCTGAAAGCATTTCCCATGAGTACTTAATGAATGAACACTCCGTAGGCCTCTCTCTGAAAGGGTATCTTAGTAAGAATGAGCGTAAGCAGGCGTTAACTGTTCGAGCGGATTGCATAAATGTTTATGCCTTCAACTAGGGTGGCACCACGGGAAAATCTAAACTCTCGTCCCTTGTATTATACAAGGGATGGGAGTTTTTTTATTTATCTAAAAAAGTACGCCAAGTGTTAATACTTGGCTTAAGAAGTTGAATGGATTAAAGGAGGGTAAATAATGTCTATAAATATTCCAAGGGGAACACAAGACATTCTGCCGGGTGAAGTTGAAAAATGGCAAATAATAGAACGAAAGGCCAGAGAGCTTTGTGTGAAGTACCAATATAGTGAGATTCGCACTCCAATTTTTGAACATACCGAACTCTTTTTAAGAGGCGTTGGTGATACTACCGATATTGTTCAAAAGGAAATGTACACCTTTACTGATAGAGGGGGACGTAGTATTACTTTACGTCCTGAAGGAACTGCCTCTACAGTTAGAGCTTTTGTGGATAAGAAATTATTTGGTACAGCAAATCAACCTGTAAAGCTTTATTATATGGGGCCTATGTTCCGTTATGAACGTCCACAGGCAGGTCGTTTCCGTCAGTTTGTTCAGTTTGGAGTTGAAGCATTGGGCAGCAATGACCCAGCAATCGATGCAGAGGTCATTTCTTTAGCAATGAACCTTTATAAGGAAATGGGTTTAAAACGGCTTAAGCTAGTGGTGAATAGCTTAGGAGATAAGGAAAGCCGAAATGCTCATCGTGAAGCATTAATTAATCATTTTAGCCCTCGTATTGGGGAATTTTGTTCTGATTGTCAAAAACGACTTGATAAAAACCCATTAAGGATTCTTGATTGTAAACAAGACCACGACCATGAACTAATGACATCAGCACCTTCCATTATTGAATACCTAAATGATTATTCTAAAGCCTATTTTGAAAAGCTCCAACAATATTTAACTCTTTTAAATATCGATTTTACTGTCGATCCTAATCTGGTTAGGGGTCTAGATTATTATAATCATACAGCATTTGAAATCATGAGTGATGCAGAAGGCTTTGGTGCTATTACAACTTTATGCGGGGGCGGACGATACAATGGATTAGCTGAAGATATTGGCGGTCCTGAAACACCAGGTATTGGTTTTGCTTTAAGTATTGAGCGTTTTATTGCGGCGCTTGAAGCAGAGAATATAGAATTAGATACAAATCAAGGAATAGATTGTTATTTAGCCTCACTAGGGGAAACTGCTAAAGATTATACGGTCGGACTTTTACAGCAATTAAGAACGGCGGGTTTTTCAGCAGAAAGAGATTATTTGGATCGTAAGCTGAAAGCCCAATTTAAAGCAGCAGATCGCCTTAAAGCAAAATTTGTTGCTGTTCTTGGTGATGATGAGCTTCAAAACAATCAAATTAATGTAAAAAATATGACAACTGGAGAGCAAGTAGAAATTGCTATTTCGGCACTTGTAGACTATTTAGGGGAACATAAATAAGGGGGATCATTATGTTTGGCAGAAGCTATTTTTGTGGTGATGTAACAGAAAATGCAATTGGTGAAAAGGTCATTCTTAAAGGGTGGGTTCAAAGAAGACGTGATTTGGGCGGATTAATTTTTATTGATTTGCGTGACCGCAGCGGGATTGTACAGGTTGTCTTTAATCCTGATACGTCAAGAGATGCCCTCTCTATAGCTGAAAAAATTCGTAATGAATATGTTCTAGATATTGAAGGAATGGTAGTAGCACGTGAACCTGGAACGATTAATGAAAAGTTGAAAACAGGGAAAATTGAAGTTCACGCAGCTACTGTTACCATTATCAATGAAGCAAAAACACCTCCATTTTTAATTTCAGATAATACGGATGCTTCAGAAGATATTAGACTTAAATATCGATACCTTGATTTCAGACGTCCTGTTATTTTTGAAACATTAAAAATGCGCCACCAAGTAACAAAGGCAATCAGAGACTTTCTTGATTCAGAAGGTTTTTTAGATATTGAAACACCAATTTTAACAAAAAGTACACCAGAAGGCGCACGTGACTACTTAGTACCAAGCCGCGTACATCCAGGAGAATTCTATGCGCTTCCACAGTCTCCACAGCTATTTAAGCAATTGTTAATGGTTGGTGGAATTGAGCGGTACTATCAAATTGCTCGCTGCTTCCGTGATGAAGATTTACGTGCGGACCGTCAGCCTGAATTTACTCAAGTAGATATTGAAACAAGCTTTTTAAGTCAAGAAGATATTATGGGGCTATTAGAAAAAATGATGATTAAGCTCATGAACGATGTAAAAGGATTGGATATTCAAACTCCTTTCCCACGAATGACCTATGATGATGCCATGAGCAGGTATGGTTCTGATAAACCAGATACTCGTTTTGATTTAGAGCTGGTTGATGTTTCTGAAGTTGTAAAAACTTCAGGCTTTAAAGTTTTTGCTGCAGCTGTTCAAAATGGTGGACAAGTAAAAGCAATAAATGTTGAGGGAGCAGCTGAAAGATTTTCACGAAAGGATATTGATGCCTTAGGAGAATTTGTTGGCCGTTACGGAGCAAAAGGTCTCGCTTGGCTTAAAGTAGAGGCAAACGAATTGAAAGGTCCGATTGCTAAGTTCTTCACAGAGGAAGAAACTGCTGCTATGATGGCAACACTTGAGGCAAAAGATGGGGATTTATTGCTTTTTGTTGCTGATAAAAGATCTGTAGTGGCAGATTCCTTAGGTGCACTTAGACAAAAGCTAGGGAGAGACTTAAACCTAATTGACCCTAGCATTTTCAATTTCCTTTGGGTAACGGATTGGCCATTGCTTGAATACTCAGAAGAGGATGAGCGTTATTACGCAGCACACCATCCATTTACAATGCCGTTCCGTGAGGATTTGGAATTTCTTGATAGTGATCCATCTAAAGTACGTGCCCAGGCATATGATATTGTTTTAAATGGTTATGAGCTTGGTGGAGGTTCATTAAGAATCTTCGAGCGATCTATTCAGGAAAAAATGTTTAAAGTTCTTGGCTTCACGCCTGAAGAAGCAAGAGAACAGTTTGGGTTCTTGCTAAATGCCTTTGAATACGGTACTCCTCCACATGGTGGTATAGCACTTGGTCTTGACCGCTTTGTTATGCTTCTTGCAGGAAGCTCAAACCTTAGAGACACCATTGCCTTCCCTAAAACTGCAAGTGCAAGCTGCTTATTAACAGATGCACCAGGAGAAGTATCTGAAGCACAATTAGTGGAACTTAGTTTGTCACTAAATCTTAAAAAAGGGGAATAATTTCCTGGTGTAAGATACATTGAAAAACGCTTTCATTTTTGATAAAATAAAAGTAATTGAATAGAGAGTCCTGAAGTGTACGTTGTAAACCCTAATATTTTGACCGAACATTATTCCTTCGGGAGTTCGGAGTTTTCCAGAAGCGTAAATGCCTCTAAACAGTGGACTTACAAAACTGGAAATAGAACACCCACCTGCTGTGTGCGGGATCAAAATGAAGGATCAAAAGCAACGGCACAATTGGGACTCTTTCTTTTTTTTATCTCTATTCTCTCCAATATGGAGGGGAGTTTTTTTTATTTTTAATAATATTAATCCTATAAAGATACTTGCTTTTATAAACAGGTATGATATATTTTTTACGGGTAAAAGATAATAACTGAATGATAATACTGGAGTGAATGAGATGCTGCATCAATTTTCGCGAAATGAGTTAGCGATTGGAATAGAAGGATTAGAAATTATGAAAAATAGCACCGTTGCTGTGCTTGGGATTGGCGGTGTAGGTTCCTTTGCTGCTGAATCACTTGCTCGCTCCGGTGTGGGACGTCTAGTGTTAATTGATAAAGATGATGTTGATATCACAAATGTAAATCGACAATTGATTGCCCTTTTATCAACAGTTGGTAGACCAAAAGTGGAAATCATGAAAGAAAGAATTCAGGATATTAATCCTGAATGTGAAGTAATTGATTTAAAAATGTTTTATACGGAAGAAACGTATGAGCAAATTTTCAGTTATAATTTAGATTTTGTTGTGGATGCTTCCGATACAATCATCTATAAGGTTCATTTGATGAAAGAATGCTTAAAGCGAAATATTCCCATTATCTCTAGTATGGGGGCAGCAAATAAAACGGATCCTACCCGTTTTCAAATTGCCGACATTTCGAAAACACATACTGATCCTATTGCAAAGGTAATTCGAACCAAGCTTCGTAAAGAAGGAATTAAAAAAGGAATTCCGGTCGTATTTTCCGATGAAAGCCCAATAGTGATTCGTGAGGATGTGAGAAAAGTAGTAGGGAAGGAAAATGCTGAAATTAGAAAGGCAAAAATGCCTCCAGCCTCTAATGCTTTTACACCTTCTGTTTGTGGAATTATTATGGGTGCTTATGTGTCAAATCAATTGTTAAAAGATATTAAAATCCAGCGTGTCAAGGATGCAAAATAAGATTTCGAAAAGTCTCCGATAAATCAATCGGGGCCTTTTTTTTAGGACTTAAGCTGTAGGTGAAGCTAATTCCTGAGCCCGTTACAATCCCTTATTATTTCCAGTAAATTTTAAATAAATCCTAAAAAGAGTTATAGATTTCCAATTTTTATACAGAAAAAGTGTACAAATAAAAATGATTTAAGTTAAACTAAGATGGTGTAGGATGTAATTGGCTTTATTTGAAAAAATTGGTATGAGAGAGGGGAAGAATGTTTGAAATCCATAATAGAACTTAAGGAAGTTACGAAGGTAATTAAGGGTAGGAAAATTATAGATAACATTAGCTTTAAAGTAAACAAAGGGGAAGTTTTTGGTTTTTTAGGACCAAATGGCGCTGGTAAAACAACAACAATACGGATGATGGTTGGCTTAATGGGTATTACTTCGGGTGATATCGAGATCGCTGGTCATAGTATAAAAACACGGTTTGAAGATGCTGTACGGTACGTTGGTGCAATTGTTGAAAATCCTGAAATGTATAAATTTATGAGCGGGTATGACAACCTGATTCACTTTGCAAGAATGTCAAAAAGAATTACAAAGGAAAAAATAAATGAGGTTGTAGCCCTTGTCGGTTTGACAGATAGAATCCATGATAAAGTCAAAACCTACTCACTAGGTATGAGACAGCGCTTGGGTTTAGCTCAATGTCTTTTGCATGACCCTGAGGTGTTAATTCTTGATGAACCAACAAATGGATTGGATCCAGCAGGTATAAGAGAAATTCGAGATTACTTACGTCTTTTAGCGAGAGAAAAAAATATGGCTGTTATTGTTTCAAGCCACTTGCTTTCTGAAATGGAAATGATGTGTGACAGAATTGGGATTATTCAAAATGGCCGCTTAATTGATGTTCAGTTCGTGAAGGAGTTTGTCCAAACAGATAAACAATCCTATGAGTTTGAAGTAATTCCAAGTGAAAAGGCGATGATCCTTTTTCAAACAAGCTTTCCCGATGTCAGGTTAATCCGCTCAAGCAATGGAATAACAGTTGAAGTCAAAAAGGAGGAAATCCCGAATATTGTGAAAATATTGGTTGAAGCAGACTTTCAAATTTTTAGTATAAAAGAAGTGGCTAAAACATTGGAGGATCGTTTCCTTGAAGTCACAGCTGCAAAGGGGGGGACAAACCATGATTAATTTAATAAAGAATGAGTGGATGAAAATTTTCAAACGACCTGGCACATACGTTATGATTGGAATTCTTTTAGCGATTGTCTGTATTTTTGGGGCAATTGAAAAATATGAAGTGAAAGGTAATAATTCCAGCCCTGATAATCGCTGGGAACAAAATTTAAAGCAAGAGAATAATGCTCTAAAACAGCAGGCTAAAAGCGCTCAAACAAAGACAGAAAAGGATTTCTATAAACAGAAAATTGTGATTAATGAGTATCGCTTAAAACATAATATTCCACCTGATGCCACAACCTATCATATTTGGGATTTTGTAAATGACGCAGGTGGCCTTATTCAACTTGCAGGTTTATTTACGATTATCATCTCAGCAGGTATAGTAGCAAGTGAATTTAATTGGGGCACCATTAAGCTTTTGTTAATTAGACCGATAAGCAGGGTTATGATTTTATTATCGAAATATGTAACAGTATTACTCTTCGCACTTTTAATGTTAAGTATCTTATTTGTTTTTGCGACTGTTGTTGGGGCTTTTTTATTTGGATTCCCAGAACAAACGTCATCATACCTAAATTATGTGAATGGAAAAGTGACAGAGCAAAATATGGTCCTACATTTGATGATTTATTATGGACTGAATTCCATTAATATGATTATGCTCACTACCATGGCATTTATGATTTCATCTGTTTTCCGAAATAGTTCCCTTGCGATTGGAATATCAATATTTTTATTGCTTACAGGAGCACAAATAACCACTCTACTCGCAATAAAATTTTCGTGGGCCAAGTATCTATTATTTGCAAACACAGATTTAACGCAATATTTTGAAGGAACACCAGTGGTTGACGGAATGACACTAGGTTTTTCCATCATCATGCTACTTCTTTATTTTCTTGTTTTTCAGGCGCTTGCCTTCTCTGTTTTTAAAAAGAGAGATGTTGCAGCGTAAATAAAGATGGTCAGCACTCAGATTAGAGTGCTGACCTTTTATGTGTTTTTATTTAATTTTTCATAAACAATCGCTAAAGCCTGTTCAAATTTTCCTGTTTTTTTCGGTAAATAATATTTTTTTTGTTTAAGTTTATTTGGCAAATATTGTTGTGCAACCCATCCGCTTTCATAATTGTGTGGGTATAAATAATCTATTCCTCTTCCAAGCTCTTTGGCTCCTTTGTAGTGAGCATCCTTTAAATGATCGGGAACTTCACCGATGTTTCCTTTTTGAATGTCTGAAATAGCTCCTTCAATTGCCATTATGGCTGAATTGGATTTCGGGGAAAGACATAATTCAATGACAGCATTGGCAAGGGGAATCCTTGCTTCAGGGAAACCAAGCCTCTCAGCGGATTCAATTGCGGAAAGTGTTCTTGCTCCAGCCTGTGGATTAGCTAAACCAATATCCTCGTAGGAAATCACAAGCAGACGTCTCGTGATACTTGGCAAATCACCGGCTTCAATTAAACGTCCAAGATAATGCAAAGCCGCATTTACATCACTTCCACGAATAGACTTCTGAAATGCAGACAGCACATCATAATGGCCATCACCATCTTTATCGTGGAAAAAGCTTTTCTTTTGGAGGCATTCCTCAGCAATTGATAAATCAATTTCAATTACTCCATCCGGATTTGGATCAGAGGATAGAACAGCTAATTCCAGTGCATTTAATGAACTTCTTACATCTCCATTAGAACTTTCTGCAAAATGATTAAGTGCCTCTGTTGTAATTTGAATAGTTTGTTTGCCAAATCCACGATCCTCATCCTTAAGAGTATTCAATAAGGCTTGCTTCACCTCATCTGAGGTAAGTGGTTTAAGCTCAAAGATTTGGCACCGACTGCGAATAGCCGGGTTTATTGCATGATAGGGATTGCTTGTTGTAGCTCCTATTAGAGTAATTAATCCGTTTTCTAAATAAGGCAAAAGAAAATCCTGTTTTCCCTTATCCAAGCGATGGACTTCATCTAAAAGCAGAATGATACCACCCGACATTTTTGCTTCTGCGGCGACAATCTCCATATCTTTTTTGTTATTGGTTACTGCATTTAGTGTACGGAAAGCATATTTTGTGCTTCCAGCAATTGCGCTTGCAATGGAAGTTTTTCCTATTCCTGGTGGCCCGTAAAGAATCATCGATGTTAGCTTCCGGGCTTTTACCATTCTGGAAATAATTTTATCTTTTCCAACAAGATGCTGTTGTCCAATTATTTCCTCAATGGTTCTTGGTCTCATGCGATAGGCTAATGGTTTTTGCGACATTATCATCTCTCCAATAAAACGGAAATCATATGTACCCTTACAATATCATGTATTGTTTAAAATGCATATTTTCATTTCATAGATATACTTTTTCAAAACAAAAGGGAATATGTTATAATTTTCAATGCCTATCAATTTACTGTGAATTTTGTTAAAATTTTAGAATTGGATTCATTGAACGAAGTGAAAATAGAGGTGATTTAGGTTGAAGATTTCAACAAAAGGAAGATATGGATTAACCATTATGATTGAGCTTGCAAAAAAACATGGAGAAGGGCCAATTTCTCTTAAGGCAATTGCACAGGCAAATGATTTATCTGAACATTATTTAGAACAATTAATTGCCCCTTTGCGAAATGCTGGACTCGTAAAGAGTATTCGCGGAGCATATGGAGGATATGTACTTGGGGATATGCCTTCGAAAATTACATCTGGGGATGTGATTCGCGTCTTAGAAGGACCTATTACTCCTGTTGAAGGAATTGAGGATGAAGAACCAGCAAAAAGAGAGCTATGGATTCGGATTCGGGATGCGATAAAAGATGTCCTTGATAATACAACTCTTGAGGATTTAGCTAGCCATAGTAATGATGGTGAGTCAGATGCTTACATGTTTTATATTTAAAAATAGGTGGTGTTGAAAATGGATCGAATTTATCTTGATCATGCAGCGACATCTCCCATGCACCCCAAAGTGGCAGAAAAAATGCTGGAAATAATGAATCATCATTTTGGAAATCCCTCCAGCATCCATTCTTTTGGCAGAGAAGCTCGCCATTTATTAGATCAATCTAGAGAAGTTATTGCTAACAGCATTGGTGCAAAGGAATCAGAAATTATTTTTACTAGCGGGGGAACTGAAGCAGATAATATGGCTTTATTTGGTGTTGTGGAAAGCTATCAGCATCAAGGAAAACATATTATTACTACTTTGATCGAACACCATGCTGTTTTACATGCTTGCCAAAAGCTTGAAAAAATGGGCTTTGAAATCACATATTTGCCTGTGGATGAAACAGGGAGAATTAAGCTAACTGATTTTAAAGCTGCCATAAGAGAGGATACCATTCTAGTTTCCATTATGTATGGAAACAATGAGGTCGGTACAATACAGCCTATTACAGAAATTGGTCATATATTAAAGGATCATCAAGCTGTTTTTCATACTGATGCTGTTCAAGCATATGGTATTGAACATATCAATGTAAATGACAGTCACATTGATTTATTATCAGTTTCTGCCCATAAAATTAATGGACCAAAAGGTACAGGCTTTCTGTTTGCTAGAGAAAATGTCAAGCTTGCTCCACGCAGCTTTGGGGGAGACCAAGAGCGTAAAAGGCGAGCTGGAACAGAGAATGTCTCCTCCATTGCGGGATTAAGTGAAGCTATTTTGATTTCACAAAAGGAACGTTCAGATAAAAGAGAAAAGTTTAAAAGTTATAAAGAAGTAATGATGAATGAACTTCGAGAAGCAAGTATTGAATTTTTAGTAAACGGATCTCTTGATCATTCATTACCACATGTATTAAACTTAAGCTTTCCTGGTATAAATGTTGAAGCAATGCTAGTGAATCTTGACTTAGCAGGGATAGCAGTATCAAGTGGTTCAGCATGTACGGCTGGTTCTATTGAGCCATCCCATGTTCTTGTTGCCATGTTTGGACATGGGTCAGAGCGCCTGATTAATTCTATTCGTTTTAGCTTCGGGTTAAATACAACAAATGAACAAGTGGTGAAAGCAGCTCAAGAAACTGCTCGAATTGTTGCACGCTTAATTAAATAGATGAACAATTGTTAAATAGTAGCGAAAAGAGGTGAGTTTTAGTGGATAGAAAAGATCCAAAAGATACGAGAGTTGTTGTCGGAATGTCTGGTGGTGTAGATTCATCAGTTGCCGCCCTTCTCTTAAAACAACAAGGCTATGATGTAATCGGGATTTTTATGAAAAACTGGGACGATACAGATGAAAACGGTGTTTGTACGGCAACCGAAGATTATAATGATGTCATCCGTGTTTGTAATCAAATTGGGATTCCATATTATGCTGTTAATTTTGAGAAGCAATATTGGGATAAAGTCTTTACTTATTTTCTAGATGAATATAAGGCCGGACGCACACCGAATCCAGATGTAATGTGCAATAAAGAAATCAAATTCAAGGCCTTTTTAGAACATGCCATGAATTTAGGCGCAGATTATTTAGCTACAGGACATTATGCAAGGGTTGAATACCACGATGGTGAATATAAGATGCTTCGCGGTCTTGATGAAAATAAGGATCAAACCTATTTCTTAAATCAACTAACACAGGATCAATTAAGTAAAGTCCTCTTCCCTATTGGAGGGCTTGAGAAAGCAAAGGTACGTGAAATTGCTTCAAATGCAGGGCTAGCAACAGCTGCTAAAAAGGATAGTACTGGCATTTGTTTTATTGGTGAACGGAATTTTAAGGCCTTTCTAGGTCAATACCTTCCGGCGCAGCCAGGAGCGATGGAAACCCTTGAGGGAGAAGTGAAAGGTAACCACGATGGGTTAATGTATTATACGATTGGTCAAAGGCATGGACTTGGCATCGGCGGCTCGGGTGATCCATGGTTTGCTATTGGGAAGGACTTAAAAAGAAATATTCTTTATGTGGGACAAGGCTTTCATAATGAAAAGCTTTATTCCGAGTCCATTTTAGCTGATAGTATTAGCTGGGTTTCGAACGTACCAAAACCAAATGAATTTGAATGTACAGCAAAATTCCGCTATCGCCAGGAAGACCATAAAGTAACGGTCCGCCTTTTGGAAAATAACAAAGCAGAGGTTCTTTTCCATGAACCAATCCGTGCTGTTACTCCTGGACAAGCTGTTGTCTTCTACAATGGAGAAGAATGCTTAGGCGGAGGAACTATTGATATTGTAAATAAAAATAGTGAACGATTAACATATGTTGGCTAAATAAGTAACCCCGACTTCTAAGAGAAGTGCGGGGTTTTCTATAAGATAATATGTTATACTCTCAAGTGAAGAACGGAGTGATCAAATGGATAAAAACCAATTAGGTGTTCAATATATGCAGGATGGCAATTGGGAGGAGGCTGCAAAAGCT
Source organism: Bacillota bacterium (assembly GCA_030705955.1). GTDB lineage: Bacteria > Bacillota > Bacilli > Bacillales > Cytobacillaceae > JAUZPL01. Next base: position 29,569 of record JAUZPL010000004.1, read on the forward strand.
TTTAATGAGGCAATTGCGGAAAATCCAAACGATCCAGTAGGATTTATTAATTTTGGGAATGTATTAGCTGCTGTTGGTGATGAAGAAAAGGCAGTGAAATTCTATGAAAAAGCGATAGCTCTAGATGAAAATTCAGCGGCTGCCTATTATAGCTTAGGGACTATATTTTACAGCAATGATCAATTTGATAAAGCAAAAAGTATGTTTGAAACAGGTATGAGAAAAGGACTTGAATCAAGTGATAATTTCTTTATGCTTGGAATGACCCTCCTTCAACTTGATCAAGGAAGGCTGGCACTTCCTTATCTTCAGAGAAGTGTGGAATTAAATGAAAAGGATGCGGAAGCGCGCTTTCAATATGGCCTTTCCCTTGCTAAGCAGGGATTGCTTGATGAAGCCATTGTCCAATTAGAGAAATGTACCGAAATCGATTCCACCCATTCAGATGCTTTTTACAATCTAGGAGTTGCCTACAGCTTTAAAGAAAATATATCAGACGCATTAAAGATGTTTAATAAAGCACTCGAAATTCAACCAGATCATTTAATTGCAGGTAACGCTAAAAAGTTGATTGAACAGAATAGTTAAATACTAAAAAAATTTTTTCTGAAGGGAGGGAGTGTATTGGAACAGCAGGATTCTCTTGATTTATTTTCTGAACAAGGAAAATTTGTGAAAGGAAAACACCTTGTTACGATTTTTCATAATGAACAAAATCTCTATACCGTTTTAAGAATTCGAGTAGAAGAAACAAATGATCAGTACGATGATAAGGAAGCCGTTATAACGGGATATTTTCCAAAAATACATGAACAGGAAACATATGTGTTTTTTGGCGAATTTAAAGATCATCCGAAATTTGGCATACAGTTTCAAGCGAATCATTTTCGAAAGGATATTCCCCAAACAAAGCAAGGTGTTACTGCCTATTTATCCAGTGAAATGTTCAAAGGAATAGGTAAAAAGACCGCTGAAAAGATTGTTGAGACACTTGGGGAGAATGCAATTTCCAAAATTCTTAATCAACCGTCATTGCTTGATTCTATTCCGAAGCTTCCTCCTGACAAGGCTAAAGTGCTTTATGATACCTTGATGGAACATCAGGGTCTTGAACAAGTGATGGTCGCACTCAATCAATTTGGGTTTGGTCCGCAGATTTCCATGCGTATCTACCAAGCCTACAAGGAGCATACACTTGAAATCATCCAAAAGAATCCTTACAAGCTTGTGGAGGACATTGAAGGAATCGGATTTGGAAGAGCAGATGAGCTTGGATATCAGCTAGGCCTAACAGGAAGTCATCCAGACCGTATAAAAGCTGGATGTTTATATACGCTTGAAGTAGAGAGCGTACAAAATGGACATGTTTATATACAAGCAAAAGATTTATTGATCAAGGTTCAGCAGCTTTTAGAGGAAAATAAGCGAGATCAAATAGAATTCACTCATATCTCAAATGAGATTATGAAGCTTAAAGAAGAAGGGAAATTGATTGTTGAAGAAAAACGAGTGTATTTGCCTTCGTTATATTATGCGGAAAAGGGCTTAGTTTCAAATATCCAACGAATACTAGAACAAACAGAGTATGAAAATCAATTTCCTGAATCCGAATTTTTACTTGCTTTAGGAAATCTAGAGGAAAGATTGGGTGTGCAATATGCTCCAACACAAAAGGATGCTATTCAAACTGCCTTAATGTCACCCATGCTTGTTTTAACCGGTGGTCCGGGTACTGGGAAAACGACTGTAATTAAAGGGATAGTCGAGCTTTATGCTGAATTGCATGGCTGTTCGCTAGAACCAAAGGATTATCAGAAAAGGGATGAAACGTTCCCCATCTTGCTTTGTGCCCCAACAGGAAGGGCTGCAAAAAGAATGAGTGAATCAACAGGCCTTCCAGCTTTTACTATACATCGTTTATTGGGATTTAACGGAACAGAAGGGTTTGACCATGATGATGCTAGTCCACTTGAGGGTAAAATCATTATTGTGGATGAAACTTCAATGGTAGATATCTGGCTTGCCAATCAGCTGTTTAAGGCACTTCCAGAAAATATACAAGTGATTCTTGTTGGTGATGAAGATCAGTTACCATCTGTAGGACCGGGACAGGTTTTGAAGGATTTATTAAAATCTGAGCGAATTCGCTCTGTCAGACTTACGGATATCTATCGTCAGGCTGAGGGTTCATCCATTATTAAACTGGCACATGAAATAAAAAAAGGGTTACTTCCAAATGATATATCTATTCAGCAACCGGACCGTTCATTTATTCGGTGTCATTCATCACAAATAGCTCAAGTAGTAGAAAAGGTTGCTTTAAATGCTAAAAATAAAGGCTATTCTGCGAAGAATATACAGGTTTTAGCTCCAATGTATAAGGGGCCAGCGGGAATCGACCGTCTTAATGTTATACTTCAGGAAATTTTTAATCCAAATCCGGATGGGACAAGAAAAGAACTGTCATTTGGAGATGTAAAGTACCGAATTGGGGATAAAGTTCTTCAGCTCATAAATCAACCGGAAAGCAATGTTTTTAATGGAGATATTGGAGAAATTGTTTCAATTTTTTATTCTAGAGAAAATACCGAAAAACAGGATATGGTCGTAATTTCTTTTGAAGGCACAGAGGTTACCTATACTCGAAACGATTTAAACCAAATAACACATGCCTATTGCTGTTCTGTACATAAATCACAGGGAAGTGAATTTCCTATCGTCATCCTGCCTATTACTCGAAGCTATTATAGAATGTTGCGAAGAAATTTAATTTACACTGCCATTACTAGAAGTAAGCAATTTCTTATCCTGTGTGGTGAAGAAGATGCTCTTCGACTTGGAGTAGAAAAAGCGGATGAAGAAAAACGACAAACAACGTTATGTGAAAAAATTCGTGAAGCAATCGCAGTTGATGTAATAATAAATGAAAACTCACATGATGTAGAACGTCTTTCTTATGAGGAAGAGCTTATGATGGTTGATCCCCTAATTGGAATGGCAAACGTTACCCCTTATGATTTTATGACGAATGGTTGAAACTATAAATGTTCGGAAAGGTGGGACACTTTTTGCGGACATTTTCTTTATTAAGAGGATTACCTGTTTATGATCAAACGAGTGGTTCAATAGTTGGTGAAGTATTTGATTTATCTGTAACAAAGGCAGGTTTAGTGAATGCATTGTTGATTAAAAAAGGATCTTTATTTAAACAAACGTTTTTTCTTTCCATCGATAAGGTGACTTCATTCGGTGCTGATGGAGTGATGATAGACGACCCAAAACAGATAGTAAAATTGAAAACAATTCCGGACTATACCTTCGCAACGAACAATGCCATAAGTGGTAAAATGTTACTTTCAAAAAGCGGAGACTCTCTTGGGTTATTGGAGGACGTATACTTTCAAGAAGAAGTGGGAACAATCGTAGGGTACGAAGTTACGGATGGCTTCTTCACGGATATTTCGGAAGGAAAGCATGTCTTTAAGACTAATACTCCCCCAAGAATCGGAAAAGATGCCATAATCGTAGACGTTAAATGATGCGTGAGGTGTCTTTTCATGATGAAGTGTCCAAACTGTGGAAGTAAGGATATAGGAAAAATTGGGATTAACCAATTTTATTGCTGGAATTGTTTTATTGAGTTATCACTTTCGAAGGGTCTAATTTATACCCATCAGGTTGAGGAAGATGGCACTTTAAGTTCATTGGATGACTTATTTGAAGAGGAAGAACGTCGTTACACCCTTTAAAAATAGAAGAGGTGAAATAAACGATGAACAAAATGATGAAAACAATGCTTACCTTTGGTGCTGGAATGGCAGCATATAATCTTGTTCAAAGAAATGATTTATTATCCAACCGCCAAATGAAACAGTGGCAAAAAAAAATTAAACGAACCTTTTTTTAAAGTACGGATCCCCCTCAAATATGGAGGGGGATTTTAATTTTTTGAATAACCTTTAAGCTTTCCTCCAAAAATAAAATAATAGGCAGGAGGGAAAAAAGTGCGGTGGATATTCGAATGAAATGGTATTATCGTCTTGGCTTTTTACTTCTTTTATTAATTACACTCTATGTTTTTATTAAAATTCGCTTTGTCTGGCTTCCTATTTTAAAGGTTATAATTTTCATTTTGCTTCCATTTATGATTGGAGGATTTATTACTTATTTACTTCACCCGATTGTAGAGAAGCTTCATGAAAAAGGACTTCATCGGGGACTATCCATTTTTTTAATTTATGTTCTTTTTTTTGGTGGAATCGGAACTTTACTTTACAAAGGGCTTCCAGCTTTTATTACCCAGCTAAGAGATTTATCTGAAAATGCACCTGTTTTCGCAGAACAATACAGAAGTTGGATAACGAAAATTCAAGAACATACAGCAGCATGGCCTGATGGACTTCAAGGGAAAATGAATGATGGAATTGATGCATTTGAGCAGAAAATTGATACACTTTTAACTGTCTTAATTGAATTATTATTAAAATTTTTAAATTCTGCATTGATCATTATGATAATTCCGTTTATAGCCTTTTATATGTTAAAGGATTTTCCGCTTATTAAAAAAACGGTTTGGTATCTGACTCCTCGAAGTTTCCGAACAAAAGGAAGTCAATTTTTAAAGGATGTTGACAAATCGTTAGGAAGCTATATACGAGGTCAGCTTTTGATTTGTGTCATAATCGGGGGAGTATCGGCATTCATGTTTTGGATTTTCCATCTAAAATATCCTCTTCTTTTAGGATTTATTGTAGGGGCTACAGATGTTATTCCTTATTTTGGACCGTTTATTGGTGCTGCCCCAGCTGTGATTATTGCTGCAACAACATCGGTTAAATTAGTGATTATCACCATCGTTATAATATTTGTTGTTCAATTTCTTGAAGGGAATATCCTCTCCCCTTATATTGTAGGAAAAAGTCTTCACATGCATCCTTTACTAATTATGCTGGCTCTGTCAGCTGGAGGGGAAATAGGGGGAATCTTAGGAATGATTCTTGCTGTTCCTGCACTAGTTGTTGCGAAGGTTGCAATCAAACATTTAAAAGACTATTTAATCCTGGATAAAACAAAATAGCCATCGCCTTAATTTGACAAACTGTTCCTTGCTGGATATAATTTCGCTATAGAAGTTGAATAATCAAAATGTTGAAGGATCAAGTATGTTATAGACCATCTTAACGCATTTGCGTGGAAGAGAGGAGCTCCCAACGGCTGAAAGGAGTTCTAGATGAAGGATAACAGAAAGCTAATCTGGAGTGCAGCTCATCACTGCCGGCTAAGCCTCGTTAAGGCAATTTTGAGAGATGGATACTTTTTTGTATTCATAATCAGGGTGGTACCGCGAGTAAGCTCCTCGTCCCTGTAAGGGATGAGGGCTTTTTTGTGTCCAGTAAACCCACTTTAGTTTGGCAAAAGATAAAGGTTTTATATATAAAGGGAGGCGAACTTCTAATGAAAAATTTAACCGGATCACAAATCCGCAGAATGTTTTTAGATTTTTTCAAGGAAAAAGGACATGCTGTTGAACCAAGTGCATCACTTGTACCACATGATGATCCATCTTTATTATGGATTAATAGCGGTGTAGCCACATTAAAAAAATATTTTGATGGCCGTGTTATTCCTGCAAACCCTAGAATAACGAATGCCCAAAAGTCTATTCGAACAAATGATATTGAAAATGTAGGGAAGACAGCACGGCATCATACATTTTTTGAAATGCTTGGCAACTTTTCCATTGGCGACTACTTTAAGGAAGAAGCCATTCTTTGGGCATGGGAGTTTTTAACAAGTGAAAAGTGGATTGGCTTTGATCCAGCCCTTCTATCTGTTACGATTCATCCGGAAGACCAGGAAGCGTTTGAACTATGGAATAAGAAGGTTGGAATTCCAGAAGAACGCATTATCCGCTTAGAAGGGAATTTCTGGGATATCGGTGAAGGTCCAAGTGGTCCTAATACGGAAATATTCTATGATCGCGGACCGGAGTATGGAAATGATTTAACTGATCCTGAATTGTATCCAGGTGGAGAAAATGATCGCTATCTTGAAGTGTGGAACCTAGTTTTCTCCCAATTTAACCATAACCCAGATGGTACATATACTCCACTTCCGAAGAGAAACATTGATACTGGAATGGGACTTGAGAGAATGGCATCTGTTGTTCAAAATGTCCCAACAAACTTTGAGACAGACCTCTTTATGCCAATTATACGGGCAACTGAAGAAATTTCAGGCGTGAAATATAGCGTTGAAAAAAATGTAGATGTTGCTTTTAAAGTAATTGCTGACCATATTCGTACTGTTGCTTTTGCAGTTGCAGACGGAGCACTGCCGTCAAATGAAGGCCGTGGCTATGTTTTACGTCGTTTGCTGCGCCGTGCAGTACGATATGGAAAACAAATAAATATTAACCGCCCATTCATGTTTGAACTCGTTCCTGTTGTGGGTGAAATTATGAATGACTTTTATCCAAATGTTGAAGAAAAAGCTGAATTTGTTCAAAAGGTTATTAAGAATGAAGAAGAACGATTCCATGAAACACTCCATGAGGGATTGGGCATTCTATTTGAAGTCATTCGAAAAGAAAAAGAGAAAAATAACAATATTATTTCCGGGGTTGACGTTTTCCGATTATACGACACATATGGATTCCCAGTTGAACTAACTGAAGAATATGCGGAAGAAGAAGGTATGAAGATTGACCATGCTGGATTTGAAGCTGAGATGGAACTTCAACGCGAGCGTGCCCGAGCTGCTCGTCAAGATGTAGATTCCATGCAGGTTCAAGGTGGGATTTTAGGCGAAGTCAAAGTCAAAAGCCAATTTGTCGGATATGAGCAGGATGAAACAAGCTCAACTGTTTTAGCTATTGTAAAAGATGGAGAACTAGTTGAGGAAGCAACAATGGGAGAAGAAGTTCAACTCATCTTAGATATCACCCCATTCTATGCTGAAAGCGGCGGGCAAATCGCTGACCGCGGTACTATAGAGAATGAAGGGGTAACGGTAAATATTCTAGATGTTCAAAAGGCTCCAAATGGTCAAAACCTTCATAAAGCTTTTGTAGAAAAAGGTACCTTAAAAACAAATCAAAGTGTAAGGGCAAAAATTGATGAAGCAAATCGGGTTAAAATTATTAAAAACCACACAGCAACACATTTATTGCATCAGGCTTTAAAGGATGTTCTTGGAACCCATGTTAACCAGGCGGGCTCGTTAGTCGAACCAGATCGTTTACGCTTTGACTTTTCTCATTTTGGTCAAGTAAAACCTGAGGAACTGGAAAGAGTTGAACAACTAGTTAATGAGAAGGTCTGGAGAAATATTCAGGTTCGAATTGATTTAAAACCAATTGCTGAAGCAAAATCAATGGGAGCAATGGCATTGTTTGGCGAAAAATATGGAGAGATTGTCCGTGTTGTTCAAGTAGGGGACTACAGCCTTGAGCTTTGCGGGGGATGTCACGTTCCAAACACTTCTGTTATCGGTTTATTTAAAATTGTTTCTGAAAGCGGTATTGGTGCAGGTACAAGACGGATTGAAGCGGTAACAGGGGAAGCAGCTTACCATTTATTAAATGAACAAGTTGGGTTATTAAAGGATGCTGCGGAAAAACTAAAAACAAATCCAAGAGAAATTGTGGGCCGCATCGATACTATTTTGCAGGAAATGAAACAGCTACAACGGGAAAATGAGTCACTTTCTACGAAGCTTGGAAACATTGAAGCATCAAACCTTGTTTCCAACATAAAAGAAATAAACGGTATGAAGGTCCTTGCTTCAAAAGTTCAAGCAGCTGATATGAATAATTTAAGAAATATGGTAGATGAGATGAAGCAAAAGCTTGATTCAGCGATTATCGTACTTGGAAGTGTATCTGATGGAAAGGTAAATCTAATCGCAGCGGTAACAAAAGATTTAATTGAAAAAGGATATCATGCTGGAAAACTTGTGAAAGAAGTTGCGTCTAAGTGCGGTGGTGGTGGTGGTGGCCGTCCAGATATGGCACAAGCAGGAGGTAAGGACCCTGAAAAATTACCAGAGGCGCTTCAATTTGTCGAGGAATGGGTAAAATCTGTTTTGTAATAGGGACAAAGTAGTGTAGAATGTAGGTAACGTTTACAATTTTCTCCTCTATTTCAAATTGCGAGGTGTTAGAAATGAGCTCATTTGACAAAACGATGCGATTTAATTTTCCGGAAGAGCCCTTTGAACGTAATGTGAATGAGGTTCTTCTTCAAGTGTATAAAGCCTTGCAGGAGAAAGGCTACAATCCGATAAATCAGATTGTTGGCTATCTGTTATCTGGAGATCCTGCCTACATTCCAAGACATCAAGACGCTCGAAATATAATCAGGAAGCTTGAACGTGATGAAATTATTGAAGAGCTCGTAAAATCCTATCTAAAACAACAACGAGAGGGTTAAAGAATGCGTACAATGGGACTTGATGTGGGCTCAAAAACCGTAGGCGTTGCTCTAAGCGATGAACTAGGGTGGACAGCGCAAGGTCTTAAAACAATTAAAATCAATGAGGAAAGAAATGAGTTTGGTTTTGATGAAATTGGAAAAATTATTGAAGAATTTCAAGTAAACCAGGTTGTAATTGGCTTGCCTAAAAATATGAATGGAACCATTGGTCCAAGAGGAGAGGCAAGTAAGCAGTTTGCAAATGAAGTTGAAAGACGGTTTTCTTTACCTGCTATTTTATGGGATGAACGTCTTACAACAATGGCCGCAGAGCGGGTGTTGCTTGAGGCTGATGTAAGTAGAAAGAAAAGGAAAAAGGTCATTGATAAAATGGCTGCAGTTATGATTTTACAAGGCTATCTTGATAGAAAAACTAATGAGGTGACATGATGAATCACGGTGAAAATAATATTACTGTAGTAGACGAAGATGGAAACGAGCAATTATGTGAGGTTCTCTTTACTTTTGAATCAGAAGATTTTGGAAAGTCCTATGTCCTTTACTATCCAATTGGAGCAGAGGAAGACGATGCAGATGACATCGAAATCCATGCTTCTGCATTCATTCCTACTGAAGACGGCGAAGATGGTGAATTAATGCCGATTGAAACGGATGAGGAATGGGATATGATTGAAGAAATGTTAAACACCTTCCTTGAAGAACAAGACGAAGAGGAAGAATAAAAAGATAAAAACGGCCAAATGGCCGTTTTTTGTTGCAACCCTCTAATCGCTTTTCTAAATTGACTTTTTTCGTGCTATATGCTCAAATAATAACAAAGCCATTTGGCTTTAGGCTTGGCGTGAGCCAAGTTTTCTTTTTGAATATACATACCTGTCAAGAGGGATGGGAGAAACATGACGGATAATGATAAAAAGACAAAAAAAGAAGTGATGGTTCAAAATATGATCGAACATCAGAGAGAAGCAAAGGTTGTAAGGAAAATAGTTTTAGTCGTTTCCATAATTATTTTTCTTTTGTCCATTTCAATCCTTGGTGGAGGATACCTATACATAAAATCTGCGTTAAATCCCCTTTTACCAAAAAGCAAAGTGCAGAAGCTAGTTGAAATTCCAATTGGTTCCTCTCCAATGAGAATTGGCCAAAGACTTCAGGAAAAAGGAATTATTAAGGACGGAAGAGTATTTAGATACTATGTTAAATTAAAAAATGAAAGTGGTTTTATGGCAGGCACTTATCAGTTAAGTCCCTCCATGTCAATTCCAGATATTATAAAACAATTACAATCAGGGAAATTAATGCAAAAGCCACTTGTAAACATTACGGTTCCAGAAGGGACACAGTTGAAGGAAGTTGCTCATTTAATTGCCACCGCAACTAAAAAAACCGATAATGAAGTTTTAAAAGCATTAAATGACAAAAGCTATGTAAAAACTTTAATTGATAAATATCCGGCTATTTTAAATGAAAAGGACATCTTAAATGCAAAGGTTAAATTCCCGTTAGAGGGATATTTATATCCTGCGACATACCCTTTTTATAAGGTTCCAACTGTAGATGAAATTGTGAAGAGTATGCTTGATAAAACCAAGACTGTTTTATCTCAATATCAGGACCAAAGAAAGAAAAAACAGCTTACGGTTCATCAACTCTTAACCATGGCATCCCTAATAGAAGAAGAAGCAACAGGAAATGTGGATCGTCATAAAATTTCAAGTGTGTTCTATAATCGAATTAAAAAGGGAATGCCCTTACAAACGGATCCAACAGTCCTATATGCTCAAGGAAAGCACAAAGAAAGAGTATTATATCAGGATTTAACTGTAAATTCACCTTATAACACCTATAAATATACGGGTCTCCCGCCAGGACCAATTTCTAATGCTGGTACTATTTCAATAGAGGCAGCTTTAAACCCTGCTATAACAAACTATTACTATTTCCTTGCTACAGCGGATGGAAGTGTTATTTTTTCTCAAACGTTAGCTGAGCATAATAAGGAAAAAGCAAAGTATATTTCAAGTAAAAAATAATCATGAAAAAAGGGGAAAGGTTAGCATTCCCCTTTTATTTATGATAAAATAGTACAAGTGTTTAATAGTACAAGCTATAGCGTAACTCACAGGAATGTACGATGCGAAAAAGAGGGACCATTTTTTCTATTTCGCTCAAGCCTTTTGTGAACGCTATTTTTTCATGCCTAGGATTTACTTTAACATCATGTTTTTTATGGATAGAGGTGACGCAGCTTGTTAAATGAGAAGCTGCATTCTTATATTGAAAATCTTATCCCTGCAAGAAACAATCTACTTTCAGAAATGGAGCTCTTTGCGAAAGAAAATAGCATTCCTATTATGGAACTTGCTAGTATGGAAGCAATGCTTCAAATAGTAAATATTCAAAAACCAAAAAAGATTCTAGAAGTAGGTACGGCAATTGGCTATTCGACATTAAGGTTTGCCTATGCTCTTCCGGAAACAAGTATTGTTTCGATTGAACGGGATGAAGGACGTTATCAATTAGCACGAGAATATATAAACAGGTCAGGATTAAACGAACAGATAACCCTTATACATGGTGATGCTTTAGAGGTTATGGAGAAAATTCACCAGTATGCACCTTTTGATGCTATTTTTATAGATGCCGCTAAGGGGCAGTATAAAAAGTTTTTTGAAATATATTCAAATGAGCTGAAAGAGGAAGGTATCATTATTACGGACAATGTATTGTTTAAAGGTCTTGTTTATGAAAAAGAAATTGAATCTAGAAGCCTTCGCAGTCTTGTGAAAAAAATAGATCATTTTAACCGCTGGCTAATGAATCATGATGGATATCAAACCATGATTCTACCTGTTGGTGATGGAGTTGCGATTAGTAAAAAAAGAGGTGAAACAAAATGAGGAAGCCAGAATTATTAGTTACACCAACATCAATTAATGATATTTTGCCTCTAGCTCAAGCTGGTGCAGATGCGTTTGTGGTAGGGGAACAAAGATTTGGATTACGTCTAGCTGGTGAATTTAAACGTGATGAAGTAAAAAAGGCAATTGACCTAGCTCATGAAAATGGGAAAAAGGTGTATGTAGCCATGAATGGTATTTTTCACAATGAAAAAATAGATGAATTAAAAGATTATGTTCAGTTTGTTTCTGATGTTAAAGCAGATGCAATTATTTTTGGGGATCCCGCTGTTTTAATGACGGTGAAAGAAGTGGCACCTGAAATGAAACTTCACTGGAGTACAGAAACAACAGGAACAAATTGGTACTCATGTAATTACTGGGGACGTAAAGGTGCAAAAAGAGCAGTACTTGCCCGTGAAATTAATATGGACTCCATTCTTGAAATAAAAGAAAACGCAGAAGTTGAAATCGAAGTCCTTGTTCATGGAATGACTTGTATGTTCCAATCGAAGCGTTCATTACTTGGGAATTACTTCGAATATCAGGGTAAAGTCATGGAGATTGAAAATCGTAAAATACAAAAAAATATGTTTTTACATGACAAAGAACGTGAAAATAAGTATCCCATTTTTGAAGATGAGAATGGAACTCATATTATGAGCCCTAACGATGTTTGTATAATAGATGAGCTTCAAGAAATGTTAGAGGCTGAAGTGGATTGTTTTAAAATTGATGGTCTTTTAAAAAGCCCTGAGTACATTTTAGCCGTGACAAAGGCGTATAGAGAAGCTATTGACCTTTTCTTCAAGGATCCGGTTTTATATGAAGATAAAAAGGATGATTTATTATCTGATTTAGAGGACATTCAGCCGCCAAATCGTGCTTTAGATACAGGTTTCTATTTTAAAGAAACAGTTTATTAAAATTTAAAAAACAAAGGGGGTATTTGACCGTGAGTACAGTCAAGGATAAAATTTCAGAGATCGTAGGTGGAAAACGTGTAATCGTGAAGAAGCCTGAGCTTCTTGCGCCTGCAGGAAATTTAGAAAAACTCAAAATTGCTGTTCACTATGGAGCAGACGCCGTTTTTATCGGTGGTCAAGAATACGGACTTCGGTCAAATGCAGATAACTTCTCTTTCGAGGAAATGAAAGAGGGAGTAGAGTTTGCAAAAAAATATGGTGCAAGAATTTATGTAACAACAAATATCTTTGCCCATAATGAAAATATTCAAGGTCTAGAAGAATATCTACTAGGACTAAAAGAGGCAGGAGTTGCAGGAATTATTGTGGCTGACCCTCTTATTATTGAGACATGCAAACGGGTTGCACCTAAAATTGAGGTGCATTTAAGCACTCAGCAATCCCTTACAAATTGGAAAGCTGCTCAATTTTGGAAAGAAGAAGGTTTGGAACGGGTCGTATTAGCCCGCGAAACAACTGCTGAGGAAATCCAAGAGATAAAAGAAAAAGTGGATATTGAAATTGAATCCTTTATTCATGGTGCAATGTGTATTGCTTATTCTGGCCGTTGTACATTAAGTAATCACATGACAGCAAGAGATTCTAACCGTGGTGGCTGCTGCCAGTCTTGTCGGTGGAATTATGATTTGTATCAATTAGAAGGTGCAGAGGAAACAGCCCTTTTTGAAGAAAATGATTCAGCTTTTGCTATGAGCCCAAAAGATTTAAATTTAATTCAGTCCATTCCAAAAATGATTGAAATGGGTATAGATAGTCTTAAAATTGAAGGCAGAATGAAGTCCATTCATTATGTAGCAACCGTAGTAAGTGTGTATCGAAAAGTGATTGATGCTTATTGTGCAGACCCTGAAAATTTCGTTATTAAGAGAGAATGGCTTGAAGAACTTGATAAATGCGCCAACCGCGAAACCGCACCTGCGTTTTTTGAAGGTGTGCCAGGGTATAAAGAGCAAATGTTTGGTAATGATAGCAAGAAGACAAAGTTTGAATTTATTGGACTTGTGTTAGATTATAATGTGGAAACCCAAATAGTGACCCTGCAACAACGTAATCATTTTAGGCCAGGCGATGAAGTTGAATTCTTCGGCCCTGAACTTCAAAATTTCACACATGTTATTGATAAGTTATGGGATGACAAAGGAAACGAATTGGATGCAGCACGTCATCCACTTCAAGTTGTCCAATTTAAATTAGACAAACCTGTTTATCCAAACAACATGATGCGAAAGGAGAACTAATATGACACGCAAACCTGTTGTGATTGGTGTAACTGGCGGGTCCGGTTCAGGAAAAACAAGCGTTACAAAGGCAATTTATGATAGCTTTAAGGGACACTCAATATTGATGCTTGAACAGGATTATTATTACAAGGATCAAAGTGAAGTGCCATTTGAAGAGAGGCTTAAAACCAATTATGACCATCCACTTGCCTTTGATAATGACTTATTAATCGAACATATCAAGACGCTCTTACGGTTTGAACCAATTGAGAAGCCAGTGTATGATTATTCCCTGCATACACGTTCAAGTGAGGTCATTCATGTTGAGCCAAAGGATGTAATCATTTTTGAAGGAATATTAGTCCTGGAAGATGAACGTCTACGCAATTTAATGGATATCAAGTTATATGTTGATACAGATGCTGATATAAGAATTATTCGCCGTCTTATGCGTGATATTAAGGATCGAGGCAGAACAATGGATTCCGTGATAGAGCAATATGTTAATGTTGTCCGTCCTATGCACAATCAATTTATTGAACCTACAAAGCGTTATGCAGATGTTATTATTCCTGAAGGCGGGCATAATCATGTAGCAATTGATTTAATGGTTACCAAAATACAAACAATTCTTGAACAAAAGTCTTTTTTATGAAACAATAGCATAGGAAAAGTATAGAGAATTCAATTTAGCTTGAATTTGAAGAATTACTGCGCGCCCTACTAAATAGGACGCGCTCCTATGCATTATGCTAAAAAGCATAATGCCTACATATGAAAAAACACAATCCATTGGGAGATTGTGAAGACTAGAAGGAGTGAACCGTATTGGCTACAGAAAGAGTATTTCCAATGACGCAGGCAGGAAAAGAAAAATTAGAACAAGAACTAGAATATTTAAAATCAGTAAAACGTAAAGAAGTAGTTGAAAGAATTAAAATAGCTAGAAGTTTCGGCGACTTATCCGAAAACTCTGAATATGATTCTGCTAAAGAAGAGCAAGCATTTGTGGAGGGCCGAATCACAACTCTTGAAAATATGGTTCGAAGTGCCAAAATTATTGAAGAAAGTGAAATGACAAGTGATGCGGTTGCTCTAGGAAGATCTGTAACATTTATTGAACTTCCTAATGGTGAAGAAGAGACATATACGATTGTAGGTAGTGCTGAAGCAGATCCTTTTGAAGGAAAAATCTCCAATGATTCTCCGATTGCAAAAAGTCTACTTGGAAAAAAAGTTGGCGAAGAAGTATCCGTTCAAACACCTGGAGGTGAAATGAGCGTACGTATTGTATTAATTAAATAAAAAACTCTACAAAAAGATAACGCTTAATATTTTTTTAAGTTTGAAATAGGAGCACCTCGTCAACACTTTTGACGAGGTGTTTTTTATGTGGAAAAGACGAGGAAAGGGATGGCTTCTTATATGTATGGTTGTTTTAATACTGCTTATCGGGCGATTGATGGAGATTCAATTATTTAGGACAACAGCTTTTTCAAGACATCATATTAATTTGATTGAGGATAGTGTAAAACAACGAACACAGCAATTAATTATAGATGATGGAAGAGGCAGTTTCCTTGATCGTAATGGGGAAGAACTCACAAATAAAAAAACTTCTGTTCTTGTTCTTTTTCCTTTCCTTAAAAAAATACCATGGAATGTAGAAAGAGTTTCAAAAATTACTGGAATATCAGCTGAGCTTTTAAAAAATGCTGTTAGCAAAGCGAAAACTCCATTTGCCTATGGAAAGCAAGAACCATTTGCACTTACCGAATTACAAATGGACCAAATAAATGCATTAAAAATTCCAGGTGTATTTGCTATTGAGAAGAAATTCAAACGAACTCAAATACCTGCTGAACAAATGGTAGGTCTAGTGGGAGAAAATCCTGACACTTTAAAAAGCCGTTATCCTGATAAAAAGCTCCCAGACCAGACAATAATAGGAATTTCTGGGCTAGAAGCAAGCTTCGATGAATTTTTACTTCCTGAAGGGAAATCAAAGCTTTTATATCATGTAGATGGTGATGGAGGGCCTTTGTTTGGGTTAAGTGTTAAATATGTTGACCCAGCCAATCCATTTTTCCCTGTCAGTATACAGTCGACAATTGATAAGGATATTCAAGAAAAAGCCGAAGCATTGGCGGATAAATATCATATTCAAAAGGGTGGGCTTGTTCTTCTTAATATTCAAGATAATAGTATATTAGCAAGTGTTTCTCGGCCTAAAATAAATAAAGAAGATCCATATGGGAGTAGTGGAATGGCCAATGTCATGCTAAAACAGCAAATTCTTGGTTCAGTCTTTAAAATAGTGGTTGCAGCAGCGGCTATTGATCATAACTTAGATACACCATCACGAAGGTTTGATTGCAGCAAAAAAATAAATGGTAAGCCTGATTTTACATATAACTATGGAATGCTCGACTTTACAAATAGCTTTGCCAGAAGCTGTAATCACACATTTGGACAACTCGCTGTTGAATTAAAGGAAATTAACCCTACCATTGTTGAGGACTATGCAAATAGATTATCCTTAATTGGTCCGGTGGGTTGGTATGGAGATGTATATCATATAAATAATTTTCACCAGCTAGATCATGAGGAAAAAGGAAGAATTTTTTTATCTGATGAAGAAAAAGAAGATAAAAACTTTGTAGCAATGACAGGTATTGGTCAGCATGAGGTCAGGGCTACACCTTTAGCAGTTGCGAATATGATGGCAACTATTGCGAGAGGGGGAGAGAAGAAAATGGTACGAGCAGTTTCAAAAGTTATGTATAAAAATGGAACAACCATGATAGATTTTAAAGAGGATGATTTACCTGGGGAAGGAATTTCACCTTATACTGTAATGAAGCTTCAAAGGCTTTTAAGGGAGGTTGTCGTAAACCCAAATGGTACGGGAAAGTGGTTTAATAACCTTCCATATGAAGTAGCAGGAAAATCAGGTACAGCTGAGACGGGAAAATATCAAAATGGCAAAGAACTTCATAATAAATGGTTTGCAGGCTATTTTCCATATAACCATCCAAAATACGCGCTTGTTGCTGTAAATTTAGATGTTCCAGGTAATGAGGGTGGAGTTAATCCTCTTTTTGCTGAAATGGTCAAAATGCTGTATCAATGGAACAATGGCAGCCATTAGACGAAGTGCAAAGGTTTCAAGTTTTTTTAAACTCATGATAGAATGTTGATATCCTTTAAAAATGGGAGGTAAAAGATTTTGAATCAAGATTTTCAATCAAATTCTCGTTCAAGCTACCGAGCGAAACGAAAAAAAACAAATATTATTTTAAATGGTTTAATCATCATTGTTCTTTTACTGATCGCTATTGTCGCTTATTCTATTTTTTCAACTGGAAATGATAAAACGGCATCCAAAGGGACAAGTCAAAAAACTGAAGCGAAGCAAACCCAACATAAGGAGAAAAGTCAGAAAAACGTGGCAGCAAATAGTGGGGACCAAAATTCCACAGGAGATCAAAATGTTCAATCAGGGACAGGTGATTCCTCTACTCCAGGCAATACAAA
The DNA here is from genome assembly GCA_030705955.1 of Bacillota bacterium. GTDB lineage: Bacteria > Bacillota > Bacilli > Bacillales > Cytobacillaceae > JAUZPL01. The sequence continues at coordinate 46,647 of JAUZPL010000004.1, forward strand.
TGATTCCGAAGCGGTAACAACAGAGGGTGGAAGTAGCCCTGATGTTCAACAAACAATTCAAAACCCTGATTGGAAGCCGGTAGGTACAACCCAAAATGGCCAACATTCCGCCGTATATGATTCGAGTTCAACAGATTGGCAAGAGATGTTAAATGCTATCTCTTATGCGACTGGACTAGATAAAAGCAATATGACTGTTTGGTTCCTTGGAAGGGATAAGAACACTGCCAATGGATCAGTGGGAACAGTGTCATCCAAAGATAAACAGCAAAAATTTCGTGTCTATATTGAATGGGTGGATGGTCAAGGCTGGAAACCGACAAAGGTCGAAGAACTTTCAGAAATCACAAAAGGAAATTAAAGAAATAGGATGGACCTCTGAAGGTTCCATCCTATTTTTTTCTTTTAAAATGGACAACAGCACTAAAATATAGCTGCCCATTTTCGTTTATTAGCATTTGATGGGAAACGGAATGCACAGAAAGGAGTATGGCACTGTTTTCCTCGATTTGGGCAGCAATTTGTTTTTCTAGGGATTTTATACTGCTTGCTTCAAAAAATTCAATTTTGTCCTCAAAAAAATCAAGCTGAAAATTCATCTTATGCCTCCTGCCAAAATCTCTCTTCTACATTCTATTTCTTTTTATTTAAACTAGCAATTGGAATGGTTGAATTAATACCGTATTTATGTTAAATTGAGAACATGTTTCATCGTAATTCATACTATACTTATAGGATATATAAGAATATTATTTTTCCATGCATTGATCTAAAACTAGTAATGAAAATGCTTTGGCTTTCCAACTATGGTAACCAGCTCCACAAAGATGATAAAATAGTTAGCGGGCAAATGATTGAAATCCTTTTAACCAAGAAAAGATTTTTATGGTTAAATGAATCAAAAAGGCTTAGAAAGAGGTCAAAACATGAAAATTGGTATTATCGGTGCAATGGAAGAAGAAGTAGCTTTGTTAAGAGAAAATATTCAAGGCTCTACAGTGGCGACTGTTGCTGGCTGTGAGTTTACTTTTGGAAAAATGCATGGGGTAGATGTCATTCTTCTTAAATCGGGGATTGGCAAGGTAAATGCTGCGATGTCAACAACCATACTTTTGGAGAAATTTAATCCAGACTTCATTATCAATACAGGCTCTGCAGGTGGATTTAACCCAATGTTAAATGTTGGGGATGCTGTTATCTCAACTGAAGTTCGTCACCATGATGTAGATGTAACAGCTTTTGGATATGAATTTGGCCAAGTACCACAGCTTCCTGCTGCATTTTTGGCAGATGAGAAGTTAGTAGCTATTGCTCTGCAAGCTGGAAGAGAAATTAAAGATATTCAAATTGTGAAGGGGATAATCGCTAGTGGTGACTCTTTTATAAGTGATCCAGTTAGGGTTGATTTTATCCGGACAAAATTTGATAATCTTCAGGCTGTTGAAATGGAGGCTGCTGCAATCGCACAGGTAGCCTATCAATTTCAAATACCTTTTGTTATTATTCGTTCTCTTTCAGATATTGCTGGCAAGGAGTCTGATGTTTCATTTGACCAGTTTTTAGACAAGGCAGCACTACATTCTGCATCCTTAGTAATGAAAATGATTGCGCAGTTCTCCTAGTTAATAAAGGGAGGTAAACATGAAGGTATATGAAAATGTACATGAATTAATTGGGAACACACCTATAGTAGAACTATCAAAATTTCCTTTACCAAATGGTGTCCGTCTTTTTGCAAAACTTGAGTTTATGAACCCTGGTGGAAGCATAAAAGACCGGCTTGGAGTAGAGCTCTTGCGTGAGGCATTTGAAAGTGGAAAACTAAAACCAGGTGGGACAGTAATTGAGCCAACTGCAGGTAATACAGGAATTGGACTTGCTTTAGCAGCAATCAATAGGGAAATACAGGTTGTTTTTTGTGTTCCAGAAAAATTCAGTATAGAAAAACAGGCATTAATGATGGCTCTTGGAGCAAGGATTGTTCATACCCCTACTGAAAAGGGAATGAAGGGTGCAATCGAAAAAGCTGAGGAGTTATTAAAAGAAATTCCTGGCTCCTACTGTCCACAGCAATTTGCAAACCCGGCAAATCCTGAAACATATACAAAAACACTTGGACCGGAAATTTGGGATCAAATGGATGGAAAGATAACTGTATTTGTAGCAGGTGCTGGAACAGGTGGAACATTCATGGGTACTGCTAAATATTTAAAATCGAGGAACAAAGATATAAAAACTGTAATTGTTGAGCCAGAGGGTTCCATTTTAAATGGTGGACAACCAGGATCTCATAAAACAGAGGGGATAGGGATGGAATTCCTTCCGGGTTATATGGACTCATCTTACTTTAATGCTATTCACACCATTTCTGATGTTGCAGCATTTAGTCGTGTAATGGATTTAGCTAGGAAAGAGGGCCTCCTTGTTGGCAGTTCCTCAGGAGCAGCATTTGAGGCAGCCCTACTTGAGGCAAATTTAGCAGCACCAGGTACAAATATTGTCGTGATCTTCCCTGATGGAAGTGAACGTTACTTAAGTAAGAAAATTTTTGAAGGGGGTATTTAAAGTGAAAAGAAAAACAAAATTAATTCACGGTGGCATTGAAGGAGATGCATCAACAGGAGCTGTTTCAGTTCCAATATATCAGGTGAGCACATACAAGCAGGAAGGTATTGGTGGGCACAAGGGATATGAGTATTCAAGAACGGGAAATCCTACAAGGCATGCCCTTGAAGAGCTTATAAAGGATATTGAAGGTGGCAAAGCAGGTTTTGCTTTTGGTTCAGGTATGGCAGCAATTACAGCCGTAATCATGTTATTTAATACTGGTGACCATGTCATATTAACTGATGATGTTTATGGTGGAACGTATCGAGTTATTACAAAGGTATTAAGCCGCTTTGGGATAGAAGCTACTTTTGTAGATACAAGTCACCTTGAAATGATTAAAAATGCTATTCAACCAAATACAAAAGCCATTTATTTGGAAACACCGACAAATCCACTATTAAAAATCACAGATATTGAGAGTGCAGCAAAGCTTGCAAGAGAAAATGGGCTATTGACAATTGTTGATAATACATTTGCAACTCCTTATTGGCAGAATCCAATTGAACTTGGGGCAGATATAGTTTTGCATAGTGCCACAAAATATATTGGCGGACATAGTGATGTTGTTGCTGGATTAGTGGTTGTGAATAGTGAAAAACTTGCTGAAGATTTGCATTTTGTGCAAAATTCTACTGGTGGGGTGCTTGGGCCTCAAGATTCGTGGTTGTTAATTCGCGGAATGAAAACATTAGGTGTGCGAATGGAAGAACATGAAACGAATACAGCGGCTATTGTAGATTTTCTACAAAATCATCCGAATGTTAAAAAAGTGTTTTATCCAGGTATTGAAACACATCCAAATCATGAACTTGCTAAAAAACAATCAAGAGGATTTGGTGGAATGGTTTCTTTTGATGTAGGCAGTGAACAGAAGGTAGCAAGTCTTCTTAGCAAGGTTAAATACTTTACTCTAGCTGAGAGCTTGGGTGCCGTGGAAAGTTTAATTTCTGTGCCTGCAAAAATGACTCATGCATCAATCCCAAAAGAGCGAAGAGAAGAACTTGGAATAACGGATGGATTAGTTCGTATTTCTGTAGGGCTAGAGGATGTTGATGATTTAATAGATGATTTAAAGCAAGCTTTGAAATAGTAAAAAAGACCCGAATCAACGGGTCTTTTTCTTACCATAGTTACTATAATTTACATTCTCTTTCACCAGTGATTTTATGTTAAAGTAATGTAGTAAGCTTAGAGAAAGCTGGTGATGAATTGGAAAGTCAAGCAAAGAAGATTTACGAAAAAATGGTTGATTACAAGCGTTTTGCCAGCATCCTTTTATCTGTAGGTGTTTTTTTCTATTTAGGTGTTATTATTCCATCTGCTGCAAAAAGCACAATGGATTCAAATATTATGATACTTGCCTCGATGTCATTCCTTGTAGTATCCTTCCTTTTCTTTACAAGATCAAAACAAATCAAACTAAAACTGCAAGCGCTTGAAGAAGAAAATGAATAAATAACAATAAAAGCATTCCTTTACGGGATGCTTTATTTTTTGTCATTAGCATTGGGCGAATTATCCATTTTTGAGAATTTTAAAAAAAAGGGTTTACAAAGTAATGTGGGGTGGATATAATTACCATAGTTAGTGAAAAATTTCGAAGGAGGTCGAATGATATGTCTGTAAATTTCATTTGGATGAAAGTACAAACACTATATGTAAATTTAGGCATTCGACCAAAGATGGAATGGCTCACATAACTTATTAAATGTGAATCCACGTTTTTCCATGCCGTAGGGAGAATTGCGCCTTGCGGTATTTTTATGTCTAATTAGGCGTAACCGCAGGGGAATACTCTTGCGGTTTTTTTGTGTCCCTTAAAGGATACAAGAGAAATTTTTAAGGGAGGTGAGAGAAATGACTTTAAATATTTTATTTTTGACTATCACTATTCGAAAACGCCAAATGAATATTGAACAAGTAATGCAGCATGAAATGGCTCATAAATTATATGAAGAGCATAAGAATCGGTCCATATCTGTTTTTCGCGTGTTGTAAGCAGTATTTAAAAAAATGATAGAAAGGTGGTTTTAAAAATGATTTATCTCATGCAAGGCCGCGGTGCATACTTTTGGGTGGAGAAAGATACCACCTAACAACTTTCCAGTAGGAGGTAAAGGCTATGTTTTTACGAATTTTACTTTTGACGCTTGTTTTTCAAAAAAAGAAAAATAAGGATAAATAAATATAGATAAATATAGATAGGGAAAAAGCAGGGGATTGCCTAAAATCCCCTGCTTTTTCTTATCAGTCAAACGCCTATTTGTTTTCTGTTAGTTCAAGAAATTCTTGAATATCATCTATGCATAGCTTAACAGCCTTTTCCCAAAAATATTTTTGGGTCAAATCAACGTCTAAGTGCTTTTTAGCTAGGTCTTCAACGGTCATTGATGCTGTATCCTTTAACAAAGCGATATACTTTTCTTCATACCCTTTGCCTTCCTGAAGAGCAAGTGAATAGATGCCAAGAGAAAATAAATAACCAAAAGTATACGGGAAGTTATAAAAAGGGACTCCCGTAATAAAAAAATGGAGTTTAGATGCCCAGAATAATGGATGATATTCCTCCAACGCATTGCTATAGGCCTCTTTTTGCACCACTAGCATTAAATCATTTAAGCCCTCGGTGGAAACTGGTCCCTGTTTTCTTTGTTCGTAAAAGCGTGTTTCAAAAAGGAAACGAGCATGTATGTTCATTAGTAAGGCAACGGTGCGCTGTATTTTATCATCCAGGAATGCAAGTTTTTCTTCTTCATTCTGTGCATTTTTTACAGTTGCATCTGATACAATCATTTCTGCAAAGGTGGACGCCGTCTCTGCAACATTCATGGCATAGTTCCTATTAAGAGTATGCACATTTTTCATTGCAAAGGAATGAAAGCCATGTCCTAATTCATGTGCAAGTGTTGAGACGTTTGACGGGGTACCAGAGTATGTCATAAAAATTCGTGATTGATCACTTTCTGGAAAATGGGTACAGAAGCCTCCTGGTGCTTTACCTGGACGATCCTCACCTTCAATCCATTGTCCTTCAAACGCCTCTTTTGCAAATGCAGACAACTTACTGCTGAATTTTGCAAAATTGTTTAAGATAAATTCGGCACCTTCCTGATATGAAACCTTTGTTTCCGTTGTACCAAGAGGGGCATCTAAATCAAACCAACTTAACTTATTAAGCCCAAGTAATTTAGCTTTTCGATTCATATATTCAACCAATGGCTGTTTGTTTTCTGAGATTACGTCCCACATTGCATCCAATGTCTCTTTTTTCATTCGGCAAATAGAAAGTGGTTCTTTTAAGACATCATTCCATCCTCTTTTTTCATATACTCGTAAGCGAAAGCCGGAAAGATGGTTTAATGTTTCCGACAGCAAATCACTTTTCTTATTCCACTCTTTTTCCCAATTTGCAAAAACAGATTTCCTAATCGTTCGATCAGGATTTGAAAATTTGTTAAAAGCTTGGCCAACGGAAAGCAACTTATCTTCTTCGTCTTCAGAAAATGGAATTTTAATTTGGCTGACAATTAAATCGTACAGTTGGCCCCAGCTATGATATCCATCTACACCGAGTACATTAATTAATGCTTCTTCTTCTTTTGAAAGTTTCTCTTTTGCTCTCTCCCGCCTTTCTGTCAGAACAAAAGAAAGGTTATTTAAATATGAATCCTCTAACAACCTTTTCCAGAGCACATCATCAATCGAAGTTAAACGGTCATCAAAAGCCGTAAGCTCAGTTTGAAATGCTGCACTTAACCCAGTTACCTTTGATTGTAGAAGATTTGCTTTTTTATCATTTGTATTTTGTGCAGAAAGGCAGCTGACAAACGCTCCTGCCTGGCGCATTTTTTTTACAATACATTCAAAGTCGATAATTAATTCCTTTAAAATGATTTGATTATCGACTGTTTGAGTGGGATTCCAATCATTCACTTTTTTATGAAAGGATTCTATAAGCTCTGTTGTTTTACTTAGGTGATTTTCAAATTCCGCAGAAGCGCTTCCGCCTTGAAAGAACACATCAAGATTCCAAACATCGGAATATGTATTGGCAGTCATTCTGTCTCCCCCTTTTAATATGTACTATCCTATTATAAAATTATTTTTTGAAAATTTCTATTTTTATAATTTATAAAAAAAGACCTATGCTACCAGTATAAGCCCTCATTTAAATTTAATAAAAACTACTAAAATACCACCAGCCACTAAAGAACATACTAATCTCACACACATTTGAAAGTCTTATATAGTATAATTTGTTTCAATATTTGTTATTCAGGAGAGATCAATTTTGAAAAAAGTTCTGCTAGTCGATGATGAAATTAGAATGTTGGATTTATTAGCGCTATACTTATCTCCAAAAGGTTATCATTGTATAAAGAAAAATTCTGCGGCAGATGCACTTCGATTTTTAGAAATAGATAAAGCAAACTTAATTTTGTTGGATGTCATGATGCCTGATATGGACGGATGGGACGCCTGCAGCGAAATAAGAAAACACTCCGATATTCCAATTATTATGTTAACAGCACGGTCTGAAAAAATGGATGTTGTGAAGGGATTAAAGCTAGGAGCAGATGATTATATTTCTAAGCCGTTTGATGAAGATGAACTGATTGCACGAATCGAGGCTGTTTTAAGAAGAAAGGAAGGAAATCAAGGGGAAATTATGTTTAATGAATTGGAGTTAAAGCAAGATTCCTTTGAACTATTGTATAAAGGTGTCCAGGTCCAATTAACGAAAAAAGAGTTTTCCCTTTTAGGTTTGTTCTTACAAAATCGCAATAAAGTTTTTACGAGGGAACATTTATTAACATCAATATGGGGGTATTCGGTTTCAACTGAAGACCGGACCATTGATTCTCATGTCCGCAATCTGCGTGAAAAACTGAGAAAGACTGGTTTTCCAATTGATGATTATTTAACAACGGTTTGGGGTTTGGGTTATAAATGGGTAGATAAAGCTTAAGGGCATATAGAAAAAGGGTAGACAGGAATTCCTGTATTTACCCTTTTTTCTTCCGCTCCTTTTCAGAACGATAAAATTCATGAAACATTTTCATAAGGGCTCGCTTTTCAATTCTTGATACATAACTTCTAGATATTCCTAATTCCTTAGCAATTTCCCGCTGGGTTTTTTCTTTTTGAAGATCAAGACCAAACCGGCCGATAATTACTTCCTTTTCTCGATCATCAAGCACATCGATAAACTGCTTGATTTTTTCTAGCTCCATATTGAGCTGAATGGTATCAATTACATCTTCTGATTCAGACTTTAATACATCGATAAGGGATATTTCATTCCCTTCCTTATCCTGACCAATAGGGTCATGCAGCGAAATATCTTTTTTTGTTTTCTTTAGGGCTCGTAGGTGCATGAGAATTTCATTTTCAATACATCTTGCAGCATAGGTAGCTAATTTTGTGCCTTTTCCCTCTGAATAGCTTTCTATCGCTTTAATCAACCCAATTGTCCCAATGGAAATTAAGTCTTCTGCATCTTCGCCTGTATTTTCAAATTTTTTTACAATATGTGCTACAAGTCTAAGGTTATGTTCAATTAGCATATTGCGGGCGTTTGAATCACCTTGAGCCATTAAACGTAAGTATTTTCTTTCTTCGGCTGCTGATAGTGGTTGCGGAAATGCATTGTTTTTAACATATGAAACGAGAAACAAAACCTCTTTCATTAAATATCCAAGTGCAGTTAAGATGCCAGCCATATATATCCACCTCCGCTTTCTGCAGGACTATCGCCTATACATAATTCCTATGTAAGCAGTGGGATGATTGTGTCTGTCCATTATGTTTTATTTAAAATCAATTTATTTTAAGTATAAAAAAAATTACCCTGTACTTTATATACTGGGTAATGAATTTATTTTTTAAATTTTTTTAAGCTTAAATGGTGCAACCATTAATAATGATAAAATAATCATAATAAAGGCAAATACTTGAGATGGCCAATACGGAATAGCTAAAAAGCTTAAAGTTGCTAAACAGCCAGCTGCCGTAATAGGAAGTCCAGTAAAATAGCCATTACTCTCAGTAATATTAAAGCGGGCTAATCGAAATGCTCCACAGCCAATATAAAAGACTGTGAAAAATGAACCAGGTCCACCGAATTCATGCAAGATTCCTTGGTATAATAATAGTGCAGGGGCAACGCCAAATGATATAATATCACTCATGGAATCCAATTGTTTGCCTAAATCCGATTCGATATTAAATTTTCGTGCCGCCATGCCATCGAAACGGTCAGCAAGGGCAGCAACAAAGATTAAAAGCAAGCTTAATCGTAAATTACCATGTATTCCAAAAACAATAGCAAAGCCACCTACTGAAAGATTTGTTAATGTAATTAAATTGGCTGTTTGGGATTTTAGTTTTTTTAATGTTTGGTCAAAGACTTCTAATAAAAACATTTCTCCTCACTCCTTTATAGCAACAGATAGGAAGGGAATCCTTTTCCTTATATTACTTTATAATATTTAATTTTAAGGCTTTTATGCCAGTACGTAAAGAGTATATTTACACTTTTTGGGGGAATAGCGTTGATTAAACCTTTTTATCGACTTTTAATTGAACTAACCAATGGCAGGTGGAGTTCTTGGATTATTAAGAAGTTTTCACAATCCTCGATTAGCCGTTTTATCATTCCATCGTTTGCGAGAGTGTATAGTCTTAAACAAGAAGAAATGGAAAAGGGGCTTCATGAATTTCCAACATTACATGATTTGTTTATTCGAAGGCTAAAAGCGGGAAAAAGGAAAATTGATTCTGACCCTAATTCAGTGGTTAGTCCCGTTGATGCTGTAATAGAGGATATTGGTGTGATTAGGGAAACAAGTGAAATGGAAGTGAAGGGGAAAACTTATTCTGTTTTGGATATGCTGGGGGATCAAGATACAGTAAGAAAATATTTGAATGGTAGCTACATAATCCTTTATTTAAGTCCAAGTCACTATCACCGGATTCATAGCCCCATTACTGGAATGGTAAATAGGCAATGGACGCTTGGCTCTAAATCCTTCCCTGTTAATAAATGGGGGCTTAAATATGGCCGTAAAACCCTTTCTAAAAACTATCGTGTGATCACTGAGATTAAAACAAGTAGTGGATATGTATCAGTAGTAAAGGTTGGAGCGATGTTTGTTAATTCAATAAATGTCATTCATGAAGGAAATAAATTAGAAAAAGGGAGTGAAATGGCATATTTTAGTTTTGGTTCAACCGTTATATTGCTGTTTGAAAAAGGAATTTTTCAATTGGATCACTCAATTCAAATACCAAAGGAAATAAAGGTCGGAGAAAAACTTGGTATTTTAAAATGAAGATGGAAACGGTGTTTTTTAAGCACCGTTTTGAATCCATATATGAAAAAAGCCCCTAAAGGGGGCAGTTGAGTTATTCATGAGGAAACTTTGATTCTATTGGACAATGAGCGTCGGTGAATTTCAATTTCAATGAGGCGGATAAAATCTATGCTAAGTTTTAGCTCACATGCTTTATAGTAAGATTCAATCAATAATTCATCTGAGAGTTTTCGCATTATTGCATTCACCTCCATTAATTCATTGTGTTCTAATTTAAAAATGTATTTCATATAGTAGTACGTTCGAATGTTGTAACCTAAATCTACCAAATTTATTTCAATAGAACAACTGTTCCAGTTATCCACAAGATACAGTGGATAACTTGTGATTAAATTGTTTATAAATATGTTAAAAGTTAGAGTATCAATGGGTATAATGTTAATAATGTTATCCACAATGTTGAAAAATTTAAGAGTTTGTCGAAAAATTTTTAGAAAATGAATAAAGAAAATTGTTTTCTGACAATCTTCGGAAAGGTTCGGGAAAAAATTTTGTCGCTCTTTAGGGAAGCGGTACTTAAAAAATTCTATATTTATTCATATATACTTTGAAAGACTAGAGAAAATTAGTTATGATGGTACAAGAAAATGTTGACATTATTTTTTTTTCCAATAGGAAAGTTCTAATATAATGAACGAGGTGTAACCATTGTTAAATCATTTTTTACCTGACGAACATGTCAAAAGTATTTTAGACATTACTCCTCTGCATTTAAAGGAGATGGGGATTAAGGGAATTATTACCGATTTGGATAATACACTTGTGGAATGGGATCGTCCATCTGCACCCCAAAATCTAATCAAATGGTTTGAAGAGATGAAACGAAATAACATTCTTATCACGATTGTTTCTAACAATCGCAGTAAAACCCGGGTTCAATCATTTTCTGAACCACATAATATTCCTTTTATCTATCAAGCTAAAAAGCCACTAGGAAAAGCATTCCATCAAGCGTTATCTGAGATGGGTATTACAAAGGATGAAACAGTTGTGATTGGGGATCAATTATTAACTGATGTTTTAGGTGGTAATCTGGGCGGTTTTCATACCATTCTAGTTGTACCAGTTGCGCAAACTGATGGTTTCTTTACAAAATTTAACCGTTTTATTGAACGGAGAATGATGAATTGGTTTCGGAAAAAAGGAATGATTCAATGGGAGGATTAAATTTTGAGTGAAGAGCAAATTTGTATAGGATGTGGAGTAAAAATCCAAACCGAAAATCCAAATCAATTAGGATTTGCACCCGCATCATCATTAAAAAAAGATATGATTATTTGTCAGCGCTGTTTTCGTTTAAAACATTATAATGAAGTACAAGATGTCGATTTAACCGATGATGATTTTTTGAAAATTTTAAATAAAATTGGGAAAAGCGATGCATTAATTGTCATGATAATTGATATTTTTGACTTCAATGGCAGTTGGATACCCGGTATGCATCGATTTGTTGGAAACAATAAGATACTTCTAGTCGGTAATAAAGTTGATTTACTTCCAAAATCAGTAAAACACAATAAATTAATTCATTGGATGAAGCAGGAAGCAAGAGATTTGGGTTTACAACCAGAGGAAGTATTTCTTGTCAGTGCAGAAAAGGGACTTTTTATTAAAGAAACAGCCGCAGCGATAGATGAATGGCGTAAGGGTAAAGATGTCTATGTTGTAGGATGTACAAATGTAGGGAAATCTACTTTTATAAATAGAATAATAAAAGAAGTTACTGGAGAAGAAGACGTTATTACCACATCCCATTTTCCAGGAACAACTTTAGATATAATTAAAATCCCACTTGAGGATGGACGGTCATTGATTGACTCTCCTGGTATTATAAATCATCATCAAATGGCTCATTTTGTTGATAAAAGAGATTTAAAGGTGATTACTCCAAAAAGAGAAATTAAACCAAAGGTATTCCAGTTGAATGAAGGACAGACCTTGTTCTTTGGAGGTTTAGCAAGATTTGATTATTTAAACGGTGGAAGAAGGTCGTTTGTCTGTTATTTTTCAAATGATATAAATATTCACCGGACAAAAGTAGAAAATGCCGATGAGCTTTACAGCAAACATGTCGGAGAGATGCTTACACCTCCAAGGCAAGAACAGATGGATACATTCCCAGAACTTGTAAAACAAGAATTTATGGTAAAAGAACCTAAAACAGATATTGTTTTTTCAGGGTTAGGGTGGATTACCATTAACGATCCAGGTGCCAAGGTTGTTGCTTATGTACCTAAAGGTGTACAAATTTTATTGCGAAAATCCTTAATATAATAAAGAAATTGTTATAGTTCAAAGGGGAGAAATCTGTGAAAAAGCTTTTTGCAGTAATAGGGGATCCGATTGGTCATTCCATGTCACCATTCATGCATAATGATTTGTTTTCTTTTTATAAGATGGATGCTTATTACCATCCGTTTCAAGTAAAACTAGAAAATTTAGAGGCGGCAGTAAAAGGCTTTAAAGCAATCGATGTGGCAGGCTTGAACGTAACAGTGCCACATAAAAGTTCTATTATTCCCTTTTTGGATGGTATTGATGAATTAGCAAGAGAGATTGGTGCTGTCAATACCGTTGTAAATGAGGATGGAAAGCTGGTCGGCTATAACACGGATGGACCGGGTTTTTTGGAAGGAATAAAATTGTATGTTTCTTCTTTAAATAATAAAAATGTATTAATCATCGGGGCTGGCGGCGCTGCAAGGGCCATTTATTTTACTTTTTTGAAAAATGGCCCAGAATCAGTTGATGTTTGCAATCGAACCTTTGAAAAAGCACAGAAGCTTGTAGAAGAATCCCGAACATCTGTTTCAACCAAGGCATTTAGTTTAGAAGAGGCATCTCAAAGATTACCTGAGTATGATATTATTGTCCAAACGACAGCAATTGGGATGTATCCCAATGTATTTGATCAGCCGCTGTCGCCTTCTAATGTAAAGAAAGATGCTTTAGTTTGTGATATAATTTACAATCCGCTAGATACAAAATTTTTAATAGTAGCCAAGAAAAATGGCGCAAAAGTTCAAAATGGAATCGACATGTTTGTCTATCAAGGAGCCTTAGCATTTGAAAAGTGGACTGGACAATTACCAGATGTCGAACGAATGAAACAAAATGTTTTAAAACAGCTGGGAGGCACAAAATGTTAACAGGAAAGCAAAAAAGATTTCTTAGATCAAAAGCCCATCACTTAGATCCTATTTTTCAGGTAGGAAAAGGTGGGGTAAATGAGAATATGGATAAGCAAATTGCGAATGCACTAGAAGCAAGAGAATTGCTAAAGGTCAGCATTTTGCAAAATTGTGAGGAAGATAAAAAGGTTGTAGCAGAGCAACTGTCCACAGGAACTAAAGCGGAGCTCGTTCAGCTCATAGGGCATACAATTGTACTTTATAAGGAATCAAAAGAAAATAAACAAATTGTTTTGCCATAAATCATCATTTGAAAAAGGAGAAGTGTTATGAAAAAGGTTGGAATTTTGGGTGGGACCTTTGATCCCCCCCATCATGGGCATTTGTTGATTGCAAATGAGGTGCTTTCCACACTTCTTCTTGACGAAATATGGTTTATGCCAAATGGGGATCCACCACATAAGAAAAAATCAGAACTGGTTAAAAATAAAGACCGTCTTCGAATGCTCGAATTAGCACTTGAAGGGAATGGTCAGTTTAAAATTGAACCAATTGAGTTTGAGCGACAAGGCCCTTCCTTTACCATTGATACAATGAGAATGCTAAAGTCAATCTATCAGGATTATCAGTTTTATTTTATTATCGGTGCTGATATGGTTGAATATTTACCTAAGTGGCATGGAATAGATGAGTTAATTGAAGTTGTGAAGTTTGTTGGCGTTAAGAGACCATCCTACAGCCATCAAACAAATTATCCTGTTCAATATATTGATGTTCCAGCAATGGAGGTTTCCTCTAGCTTGATTCGAAAGCGACTAAAAGAAGGAAAATCAGTACGTTATTTGATGCCGGACTCAGTTATCGAATATATTAGAGGAGGCGGCTTGTATGGATCGTGAAAAGGCCCTAGAAATTGTAAAAAAGCAAATAACAGAGCATCGTTATTTACATACTATTGGTGTAATGGAAACGGCAAATAAACTAGCTCAACTTTATGGCGCAAACGAGAAGAAGGCTGAAATGTCAGCTGTTTTTCATGATTATGCAAAATTCCGCCCAAAAGAAGAAATGAAAGAAATTATTTTAGAACAGGGGATGCCGGAAGATTTACTACAGTACAATTCAGAGTTATGGCATGCACCTGTAGGCGCGTTTTTAGTTGAAAAAGAAGTTGGAATTACAGACCCGGAAGTATTAGATGCTATTCGTTACCATACATCTGGAAGACCTAATATGACCAAATTAGAAAAAGTAATTTATTTGGCTGATTATATAGAACCAGGAAGGATTTTTCCTGGTGTTGATGAAGTTCGCCAATTAGCATCAACTGATTTAGATCGTGCACTAATTAAAGCAATTCAAAATACAATTATGTTCTTATTGAAAAAAGGGCAGCAGGTTTACCCGGCTACCTTCCATACGTATAATGATCTTGTATCCAAAAAAGGTGGATTGTTGAATGAATAATCAAGACTTATTAAAAATTGTTGTAAAAGCAGCAGATGATAAACGTGCAGAAGATATCGTAGCTCTTAATATGAAGGGAATCTCACTGATTGCCGATTATTTTATCATATGTCACGGAAACTCAGATAAACAGGTTCAGGCAATTGCCAGGGAAATAAAAGAAAAGGCTATCGAACTGCAATATGAAGTAAAAAGGATAGAAGGTTTTGAAGAAGCTAGATGGGTATTAATTGATTTAGGTGATGTGGTTGTCCACGTGTTCCATCGAGATGAAAGAAGTTATTATAATCTTGAAAGGCTTTGGGGCGATGCTCCACTTGAAGATCTTCGCAGTGTGCTAAAACCATGAGCTATGAAAGATTTGCTTACTTGTACGATGAATTAATGCAAGAGGCACCATATGATCAGTGGGTTGATTATGTAAAAGGAAAAATTGCGAAGTATAGAATAGAGGGTCGAACATTACTGGACTTGGCTTGTGGAACTGGAGAACTCTCCACACGTTTTGCTAAAGAGGGGTATTATGTTACGGGTATTGACTTGTCAGAGGATATGCTGGCGGTGGCAATGGCTAAATCAGAAAGGCTAAATCTAAGGATTCCTTTTTATCAGCAAGACATGACCGAATTAGAAGGACTCAAACAATTTGACGTCATTGGAATCTTTTGTGATTCCCTTAATTATCTTCAATCTAAGGAAATGGTTGAAAAAACACTTTTGAATGTTTTTCACTATTTAAAAAAGGGTGGTTTGTTTATTTTTGATGTCCATTCGGTATATAAGGTCAATGAAGTCTTTATGAATCAAACTTTCACATTTAATGAGGAACAATTAGCTTATATTTGGAATAGTTTCCCTGGAGAGTTTCCAAATAGTGTTGAACATGAATTAAGTTTTTTTGTTCTTGATGAGGAGAGTGGAAAATATGACCGTTTTGATGAACTTCACTTTCAACAAACATATCCTGTAGAGTCCTACTCCGATATGATTGTTCATGCTGGTTTTGAGATTTTAGAAATTAATGCTGATTTTGAAGCAAAAGAGCCTGAATTTGATTCTGAACGTATTTTTTTTGTAGTTCAAAAAAAATAAATATAAAAACCATCTTTGTAAACCTATTTCGAGGGTTACGAAGATGGTTTTTTTACATTTTCATACTGAACACTAGTCAAGTTAAAAATGTCCTTAAATTTTAAAGAAATAGCTAAAAAAGTGATGAATAAAGAAGGATATTTTTTCCCTATGTGGAATTATGAATTAGAGAAAGTATCCTCAATTTTTTCCAAATCCTCTATAAACTTCATATTTGTAGCTTGAAATAAGTGTTCAAATACGTCCCCAAGCTCATTTTCCAACACAATGATTCCTTCACCTGTTATACCGCCTTTTACACAAACCTTTTCTGTTAAAGTAGATAATGTATAATGGCCTTGTTTTATTAGCTCCCCGAGCCCAATAATCATCTCAGTGGCTAATTTTGTTGCCATTTTTTCCTCCATTCCTGATACCTTTACAGCTGCCTGAATAAATTGCTCTAATAAATAACTGAAAAAGGCGGGTCCACAGCTAACAATATCAGATGCAACCCTTGTGAATTTGTCCTCTATATGAACTGGAACTGAGAATTTTGTAAATAATTCTTCCACTTTTTCCTTCCAAATAGTACTGCACATTTCTCCAATAGTAAGCAACGAAACTCCGGCCAAAGCTCGATTCGTAATACTAGGAATGGCTCTAACAACAGAACATGGAATATTTACTTCAATTTTATCAGTACTAATTGGGCTAGTAATGGAAATTATACATTGATTTTCAGTCAAATGTGGTTTGATTTCTTGCAAAACGGAATATACATCAAAAGGTTTCACACATATAAACAATAAATCGGATTCAGCTGCAATTTCTCCTGCACTGTCTCCAATCCTGATTTCTTTATATTTATCTTTAAGCTGTAATGCTTTTGATTTTGTTCGATTTATAATCATCATGGAAGAAGGGGAAATGGCATTTCCATCAATTAAAGCCTCAACTAAAATTCTCCCCATATTTCCAGTTCCGATGATGCCAATTTTCATGATTCGCCCCCCCTTCACGCGAAAGTTTCTTTTATAACAATATGTACCCCTAGGATGAAATATACCTTAAGAAAGGATGAATCTAACTTGAAAGAATGGTTTAAAACTCACAAGTTATTTGTATTCGTAACTATTATTATAGTTGTGGCAGTAACCTACTATTTTTATGAAAATCAACCTACCTCTAATTCAATCCAAGTAAGTCAAAATCTACAAAGAAATGTTCAAACTAATGCTAATCCTAAGGAGGAAAAAACAAAGAAAGGCCAACAAAATTTTTCTTCAACTATTATGGTTGATATAAAAGGAGAAGTGAAAAGTCCAGGAGTTTATCCTTCAAATCAGGGAGAACGAGTTATCGATGTAATTAAACGAGCGGGGGGATTAACTGAGAAGGCAGATGACAGTGGTGTGAATTTTGCACAACATGTCCAAGATGAAATGATCATTTATATACCGGGTAAAGGAGAAATAATATCCCAACAAGCTGAAAATACTTTAGGTGAAAAAGCTAATCAAACAACCTCTTCTAAAGTAAATATAAACAAGGCTGATGAAAGCCAGTTGGAAACATTGCCCGGAGTTGGTCCATCGAAAGCACAGGCCATTATCTCCTATCGAGAGGAAAAAGGTTTTTTTAAATCGGTTGAGGACTTGAAAGAGATTACTGGAATCGGGGATAAAACCTTTGAAAAATTAAAGGAGTCGATTACTGTCAAATAATGAAGTTTTTCCATTGACCCATATTGGTATTCGAAAGTACACTTGTCTATAAAGGTTATTATTCTTCAAATGAGGTGTGGACTGTGAATAGAATTTCTTGGGATCAATATTTTATGGCTCAAAGCCATTTACTTGCTTTAAGAAGTACATGTACACGGCTTTCTGTAGGAGCAACAATTGTCAGGGATAAAAGGATCATTGCCGGGGGGTATAACGGATCAATCGCTGGAGGAGATCATTGTATTGATAAGGGATGCTATGTCATTGATCACCACTGTGTAAGAACCATCCATGCTGAAATGAATGCTATTTTACAATGTGCAAAGTTTGGTGTTCCGACTGCTGAAGCTGAGCTCTATGTAACCCATTTTCCATGCCTTCAGTGCTGTAAGGCTATTATTCAGGCAGGAATCAAAACTGTTTACTATGCAAAGGATTATAAAAATCATCCATATGCTTTGGAGCTCTTTAAGCAAGCAAATGTAAAGGTTGAACATGTTGAGTTAACTGAACAAATCATTGATTTTAGACAAATTAGCCAACAGGATTAAGTTGGAATTTTTTTAGCCGCCGTCTAGTTCTAGTGCGGCGGTTAAAAAGAAAATACGTGATGATACGGAGTGCAAAAAATGAAAGGGTTGTATTTTTATTTTTCGATTGCATCTTTGTTAGGTATTCTATGTGCGTTAAAATCCTTCCTCTTTTTTTTTATTTTAGCGATTATTTACCTAGTTATTTTGTTTAAATATAAAAGATTTTCAAGACTTCAACTAATCTGTATTGCATTTGTTTATATCCTCTTTTATTTCTCCACTCAAATAAAAATCACTCATTATAAAACGAAGATTCCGGTTGATACAAATACATTTTATATAACCTTTAATCAAGACCCAAAAATTGATGGGGACTCCCTGCAAATATTGGTTAAGGAAATTCGATTGAATGAAAAAATTTTATTACATTATCGAATACGGTCCGAAATGGAAAAACAAATGCTAGAGAAAGAAACCTTTTATGGAAGGAAATGTGAAGTAATAGGAGAGTTAAAGAGTCCGCAAATTGCCAAAAATGAAAATGAATTTAATTATAAAGAATATCTTTATCAAAATCAAATTTACTGGATATTGGAGAGTAATGAAACACCACTAAAAAAATGTGTTGTGGAAAAACCTAGTCTACTTCTCATGTTAAAGGAAATTCGCTTTAAAGGAATCAACTATCTCAAAGTTCATTTTCCACCTGATATCGCTGCTTTCGGCACAGCTTTAATATTTGGTGACCGCAGCCTGATGAGCCCCGAAACTTTATCATCCTTTCAAAAAGCAGGGATTGTTCATTTATTGGCTATTTCAGGCCTTCATGTTTCACTTCTAGTTGAAATGGTGTATCTAATTGGAATTCGTATTGGAGTTACAAAAGAAAATATGGTTAATTTCCTTCTATCTATTTTGCCTGTATATGCAATTTTAGCTGGAGGAGCTCCCTCTGTTATTAGAGCAGTTCTTATGCTATTTCTAGTTTTATGTACGGTTAAGTTTAAACGTAGCTTACGACTATCCTCATTTGATGCCATTAGTTTAGCCTTTTCTTTTTATCTTTTTGTTTATCCAATGGTTATATATGATGTGGGTTTCCAGCTTTCTTTTTCAGTGAGTTTTGGTATTATCCTGTCAGCACCTGTTATCCTAAAAAGGTATCATCGAAATTTTTCAAAGCTTATTTCAACTTCTGTTGTGGCACAAATGTCAGGGCTCCCTATTTTACTTTACTACTTCTTTAGCTCCTCATTGATGAGTATTATCTCTAATTTGATTTTCATTCCTTTCTTCTCGTTTTTCCTCCTTCCAGGTCTTTATCTTCTTTTCTTCATTCAAGTTATATTTGGGAATGTCCCAACCTTTATCAATCTCTTTTTTGAAAAGGTCATTCATTTTTCTACTTCTTTGCTCGAATATTTAACGAAAATATCTATTTTCACTTTTACCCCAGGCAGGCCAAATTGGTTTTTCCTATTGATTTATATAATGCTTATTGTCTTGATCTTTATGATTTGGGAGATGCAAATGCAATATTACCGAAAATTTTTAGTCATGTTAGGAACCTTTTTATTATTATTTCAAATTGTTTGGAATCAAAATAATCCTATTGGTGAGGTTACGATGATTGATGTGGGACAAGGGGATTGTATTTTGATTCATCTCCCATTTGGAAAAGGGAATTATTTAATTGATACCGGAGGAACCTTATCCTTTAATGAGGAAAAGTGGAAGACACGCAAAAATCCGTTTGAGGTTGGAAAAAATATCGTGGTTCCCTATTTGAAATCAAAGGGAATAACGAAAATTGATAAATTGATTTTAACACATGGGGATATGGATCATATTGGAGGTGCTTTTGCGATAATAAAGGAAATTCAGATTAAGCAAATTCTGATAGCAGCTGTCAGAGATCCTTCAGAAACAGAAAATGCCATTGTATCGGTAGCGAAAAAGAAACAGATACCCGTAGTAAAAGTTAGTGCTGGTGACCATTGGGAAAATAGGAACAGTTATTTTTATGTTCTATCCCCAGAAAAAAATTTTTCGGGTGTGAGAAATAGAGGGTCTATAACATTGTTTATGAAGATTGGTGGTCTTGCTTGGTTTTCTGGTGGGGATTTGGATCAAGAAGGAGAAGAAGCCATTGTTAAAAAATACCCAAATTTATCATTTGATATTTTAAAGGTCGGCCATCACGGAAGCAGGACGTCCAGCTCAGAAGAATTTCTTACAAGATACAAACCAAAGATATCACTCATTTCCGTTGGTAAAAATAACCGCTTCGGTCATCCAAATCAGGAGGTGCTAGATAAATTAAACAACATTCATTCTGTCATTTATAGGACAGACCAACAGGGAGCAATCACTTATCGATTTTTTCATGAACAAGGAACTTTTTTACCATTCCTGCCATAATATACAGCAGAAAAGAAAAAGACTGCATGGGCAGTCTCTTTAGGATAAATATGTAGCTTTCATTAGGAACCGATTAGCTTAACGACTGTACCAATAATAAAAATTAAAGCAAAAAAGCCAAATGAAGCAGCAAAGCCTACTCCTGAGTCAATCGCATCATTTCGTTTACTTTGCACATTTTGTTCAAATTCATTCACAGTCTTCCCCTCCTAACCCCTTTAAGTATAAGGCATATAGTAAAAAAAATCTAGCATCCATCTTACTCTTCCTTTAATGACAAGAGTTTACACAAATAGTTTTTTTCTTAAGAGATAAAATAAAGTTATAGGGTAATCCGTCAGGTAATATAGGTTTCCCGGGGCTATATGACTGGCGTTCATTATAGATCGAAATTGACGCTTTTTTGTAAAAAGCGTCAATTTCAATTGAACTCTTGAAAAAATGTCTAAGCTTCTTTACGATAGATAAGGAAAAGAAATGGCGGGGAGCGTTGGACAAATGGGTATGGAAGTATGGAAACAAATTAAACAAAAGCAAATTGCTCCCATATATTTATTATTTGGAACAGAAGCATTTCTTATAAATGAAACAAGGCAGCTGATGTTAAGACATACATTAAATGAAGATGAATTAGACTTTAATTACTTTACATACGATTTAGAAGAAACTCCAATTGAAATTGCACTAGAAGATGCAGAAACATTTCCATTTGTAGGAGAGAGAAAAATTTTATTTCTACAAAATCCTTCTTTTCTTACAGCGGAAAAAACAAAGGATAAGGTGGAACACAATCTCTCTAGATTAGAAGCATATTTGAAGGAACCGGCTCCATATTCTATTGTTGTTTTTTCTGCGCCATACGAGAAACTGGATGAACGGAAAAAAATTACAAAAGAATTAAAAAGAAATGCAGTAGTAGTGGAAGCAAAAAAACTAAATGAGCACGAATTAAAGGGCTGGTTAAAAGAACGGGCAAACTCGAATGGGATCGATATAGAGGCAGCTGCGATTGAAAGAATGATTATTTTAGCTGGTACAAATATGTTTTTATTGGCAAATGAACTAGATAAGTTAGCCCTGTATGACAAGGATAATAAAGTAATTGATGTATCATTAGTTGAAAACTTGGTCTCAAAATCACTTGAACAAAATGTATTTACGCTAATTGAAAAGGTAGTTCAAAAGAAGCCAGATGAAGCACTCCGTATTTATTATGATCTTTTAAAACAAAATGAAGAACCAATTAAAATTCTTGCTTTACTTACAGGTCAATTTCGTCTTATTTATCAAGTGAAAGACCTTGCTAGAAGAGGATATGGACAACAGCAAATTGCCTCCTATTTAAAAATACATCCTTTCCGAGTAAAACTGGCTGCAGCTCAGACTGGAAAATTTTCTGATGAAGAGTTGGCTTTTTTCATTAGTCAGCTAGCTGAGGCGGATTACCAGATGAAAACGGGTGGAATGAATAAATCCCTGCTTATAGAAATGATATTATTTAAATTAAAGTAAAAAAAACGATTCCTGTTAAAGGAATCGTTTTTTTAAATAAGAAAGCATAAATGTTTGAAATTGGATAACTGTCTAGCTCCAGCGCCCAAAGCGCTTGCGCTTTTCCGATTACAATGCATTTGCTTTTTTAGCTAAACGAGATTTCTTACGGGCAGCAGCATTTTTGTGGATAAGGCCTTTTGCAGCAGCTTTATCTAATTTGCTAGCAGCACCAGCTAGGCTTTCATTTACAGCAGCACTATTGTTAGCAGTAACAGCAGCTTCAACTTTTTTCACAGCAGTACGCATTGCTGATTTTGCAGTTGTGTTTTGGGAATTACGTACTTCAGTTGTTTTCACACGCTTAATAGCAGATTTAATATTTGGCATTCCATTCACCTCCTATAAAAGAACCCGAGACTATATGAACTCGACTTTACCTATTCGTAAATTAATTTTACAACAAGTGATATTTTATCAAATGAAGGCTTGTTTTGCAATACTTGTTTCCCTGCCATCAAAGTTTGAACGATAGAATATCTTGAATGTTTTCATTGGAAGGGGGAAGAATAGGAAATAGTTTCTAGTTTTGATGGAAATACTGAAGGAGTGATATTTCATGTCAGAATCACTAGATTTAAGTAAGTACTCTATACGGACGGATTTAGCAATTGAAGCAAGGGAGATGGTGTTAGCTAGTAGAGCAGGCACAGTTGAGCAGGAAGAAAACCTCTCCCAAATTGAAGGGGTTGTAATTAAGGAAAAAGAGGTTGACGATATTAAGGTGTCACTGGTGGAAATTACACCTGAAGGAGAAAAACAATTAGAAAAAAAGCCAGGTCGCTATTTAACTTTAGAGGTTCAAGGTATTAGACAGCAGGATAGTAAACTCCAACAAAAAGTAGAGAAAATATTTGCTAGTGAATTTTCGCACTTTTTGGAAGGAACAGGTATAAAAAAAGCTGACTCATGTTTAGTCGTTGGACTTGGCAATTGGAATGTAACACCAGACGCACTGGGACCAATTGTTTGTGAAAATCTGCTAATAACTCGCCATTTATATGAACTACAGCCTGAAAGTGTTGAAGAGGGCTATCGTTCGGTTAGTGCATTAGCTCCTGGGGTAATGGGATTAACAGGAATTGAAACGAGTGATATCATATTTGGAATTGTTGAGAAAACGAAGCCAGACTTCGTTATTGCAATTGATGCTTTAGCTTCTAGATCAATTGAAAGGGTTAATTCAACTATTCAAATCTCTGACACTGGGATTCATCCAGGCTCTGGTGTTGGAAATAAGCGGAAGGAATTAAGTAAGGATACACTAGGAATACCAGTAATTGCAATTGGTGTTCCTACTGTGGTGGATGCTGTTTCCATTACCAGTGATACAATTGATTTTATATTAAAACATTTTGGGAAAGAGCTAAAGGAAGGAAATCGCCCTTCTAGAGCACTTGCACCTGCAGGGATGACATTTGGAGAAAGAAAAAAATTAACGGATGAAGATCTGCCTGAGGAAAAACATAGAAAAACATTTTTAGGAATGATTGGGACTCTTTCTGATGATGAGAAGAGAAAGCTAATTTACGAGGTATTGTCCCCTATCGGTCATAATTTAATGGTTACCCCGAAGGAAATAGATGTATTTATTGAAGATATGGCAAACTTGATTGCAAATGGTTTGAATTCATCGTTACATAGTGCTGTAAATCAAGATAATACAGGCTACTATACAAGATAAAATAGAGTAAAAAGAAATGGGTTCTATCAAGTCTAGTAAAGTCATATGATTTACTAGGCTTATTTGCGAGGTGGAACCATGAAAAATGTAGAGTTTCAGGGAATGTATGTAGTTGTCCAAGGAAAAGGGATTTTGAAAATAATCGTTTTCCTATTGTTTTTTTTGATTATGGTATTTTCCTTAAGTGGGATATTGACATCATTACAGCCTGCGTATCACCCCATGTCCTCTTCGGTAAACCAAGTGTCTATGAATGTAGATGGAAAATTGTTATATCAAATAATGGGGTGGGAAAATCATCATTTTTTATCGGTAGAGCATGGAATGACATCCAGCCCAAAGTTGACAAATATTCTATTTAACTTAATGAACAATATTAGCTTAAATGATCCAAGAAGTTTTTTTGGAAGAGAGTTGCCAGGGTTTTATGAATATGATGGAAAAATAGTCGTTGCTGGAGAAGGAACCAATTACACAAACATGCCAATTGAATCTGCGCCTCCAGGTGAAATTTTGAAGGAGGAAAGGGAAGCCTCCCTGCAAAATTTGGAAGAAACTAACCAGCCAAAGGCAGAAGAAAAACCAGTTACACCTGGAGTATCAACTGGTGGACATAAAGTCGTTTATTTCTATTTTACGCATAATCGTGAAGCCTATCTGCCTTACTTAAAGGGCGTTACAAATCCAAACTTAGCTTATCATTCACAAATTAACGTAACAAAAGTCGGTGATGAATTGAAAAGAAGACTTGGAGAAAACGGAATTGGCGCAGAACTGGACAAGACAGATGTTATGGGGAATCTAGTTAAAAAAGGGCTGACAATGGTGTCCGCATATAAGGAATCAAGTGATGATGTTCAAACTGCCATGACAAAAAACCGGGATTTACATTATTTTATCGATGTTCATAGAGACTCTAGGAGAAAGGCACAAACAACCGTTACAATTAGTGGCAAACCATATGCAAAACTGGCCTTTATAATTGGCGGGAAAAATCCAAATTACGAAAAGAACTTAAAATTAGCAACCGAACTTCATCAATTAATTAAAAAGAAATATGGTGATGGTCTTAGCCGAGGAGTAATTATCAAACAGGCATCGACAGATAATGGCTTATATAATCAGGAGTTATCATCAAATTCAATTTTAGTTGAATTTGGCGGTGTCGATAATACCTTTGAAGAATTATATCGAACTGCAGATGCTTTGGCAGATGCATTTAGTGAATATTATTGGCAAGCAGAAAAAGTTAACCAAGGTTCACCCCAGCCTGCGAGCAAACAATAAAATGAAGGAGCATTTTCATGAGAATATTTATATTTAAAAGTTTCTTGCTCATTTCGTTAGTATTTATTTCTGTTTTAGCGGGAATACAAATGGCAAATAATGGTATCCATCATATAAAAGGATATTCGCTGACAGAAAAGGGAAGTCAATTAAATGACATCTCCATTTCAGCAAATGATAGTTTTAGTCATGATTTACAAGCAAAAAAAGAAAAACTAGAGAAAATAAATTCGTTTAATCTTTTTTCTTCAGTAGGGAAAAAAGTGTCAGATGGAATTTCTAATGCTTCAGTGAAAATTATAAATTCAATGGTCAATTAAAAAGCGGTATCCAATGGGTACTGCTTTGTTTATGAACCAAGACACTTGCGCTTTTCTTATTTTTAATTGAAACTTAAGTTTCCTATTGTTATAATCAAAAATAGTGTACATGGGCGAGTATAGTAGGAGTGAACGACATGAACAGAGAAGAAAGACAAAAACGTCAAGAAAAAATAAGGAATTTTTCCATTATTGCTCATATTGACCACGGAAAGTCAACCTTGGCTGATAGGATTTTGGAAAAAACGAATGCGCTCTCATCACGTGAAATGAAGAATCAGCTTTTAGATTCAATGGACCTTGAACGTGAGCGTGGAATTACGATAAAACTAAACGCAGTTCAATTAAAATATAAAGCAAAAAATGGTGAAGAATATATCTTCCATTTAATCGACACACCAGGGCATGTCGATTTTACTTATGAGGTTTCACGTAGTTTGGCTGCATGCGAAGGGGCTATTTTAGTTGTGGATGCTGCTCAGGGAATTGAG
Organism: Bacillota bacterium; assembly: GCA_030705955.1. Taxonomy (GTDB): domain Bacteria; phylum Bacillota; class Bacilli; order Bacillales; family Cytobacillaceae; genus JAUZPL01. The sequence goes on from JAUZPL010000004.1 coordinate 72,316, forward strand.
GCCCAAACACTGGCTAACGTATATCTTGCGTTGGACAATAATTTGGAAATTCTCCCTGTTATTAATAAAATTGATTTGCCGAGCGCTGACCCAGAAAGGGTTCGTAATGAAATTGAGGATGTTATTGGTTTAGATGCTTCAGAAGCTGTTCTTGCATCTGCCAAAGCGGGTATTGGGATTGAGGATATTCTTGAACAAATAGTTGAAAAAATCCCTGCACCAATAGGTGATCCCGAAGCACCGTTAAAAGCTTTGATTTTTGACTCTTTATATGATGCTTACCGAGGTGTTGTTGCCTATATCAGGGTTGTTGAAGGCACTGTAAAAGTTGGAGATAAAATTAAAATGATGGCCACTGGAAAGGAATTCGAAGTAAATGAGGTTGGGGTTTTCACTCCCAAAGCTATTTTATGTGATGAATTAACTGTTGGCGATGTTGGATTTTTATCTGCTTCCATTAAGAACGTTGGGGATACCCGTGTTGGGGATACCATTACAAATGCAAAAAAAGGTTCAACTGAGCCGCTCCCAGGCTATCGCAGACTAAATCCAATGGTTTATTGCGGCCTTTATCCAATTGATACAGCTAAATTTAACGATTTGCGTGAAGCATTAGAAAAGCTCCAGTTAAATGATGCAGCACTCCAATTTGAAGCTGAAACATCACAAGCCTTAGGTTTTGGCTTCCGTTGCGGCTTCCTTGGTCTTCTTCATATGGAAATTATACAAGAGCGGATTGAACGCGAATTTAATATTGATTTAATTACTACAGCACCAAGTGTTATTTATCATGTCGTGATGACGGATGGATCAGAAATACGTGTTGATAACCCTTCTGATTTGCCAGACTCCCAAAAAATTGAGCGTGTTGAAGAGCCTTATGTAAAGGCAACTATGATGGCCCCAAATGATTATGTAGGTGCGATTATGGAGCTATGCCAACAAAAACGTGGTAGCTTTATTGATATGCAGTATTTAAGTGAAAACCGTGTGACAATCGTTTATGATATACCTTTAGCAGAAATTGTTTATGATTTCTTTGATCAATTGAAATCTAGTACAAAGGGTTATGCTTCGTTTGATTATGAATTAATAGGGTACAAGCCGTCGGCATTAGTAAAAATGGATATTTTATTGAATGCAGAAAATGTAGATGCCCTCAGCTTTATTGTTCATAGAGATTTCGCTTACGAGCGTGGGAAAATCATTGTTGAAAAATTAAAGGAATTAATTCCTAGACAACAATTTGAAGTGCCCATTCAAGCAGCAATAGGTCAAAAAATAGTAGCACGTTCTACAATAAAAGCAATGCGTAAAAATGTTTTAGCGAAATGTTATGGCGGAGATATTTCTCGTAAACGAAAGCTATTGGAAAAGCAAAAAGAAGGTAAAAAGCGGATGAAGCAGGTTGGTTCTGTTGAAGTTCCACAAGAAGCCTTTATGGCTGTATTAAAAATGGATGATAGCAATCAAAAGAAATCATGATGATAGGAGGTTAGTGATCCCGGAGAAATAGAGGGGATTCTAGCCTCTTTTTTAGAGTTAGAAAAAAAATTCGAGGTGAAAGAAATGATCAAAGCTGCCTATATTCATATTCCATTTTGTGAACATATTTGTTATTACTGTGATTTTAATAAATTTTATCTTGAAGGGCAGCCGGTTGAAGAATATCTTGATTCATTGGGGAAGGAAATGCAACTAACCTTCATGCAAGTTCCGACCAACGAGTTGAAAACAATTTTTATTGGTGGTGGGACTCCAACAGCATTAAATGTGAAACAACTAGAAAAACTTTGTGAGAAAATCCATCAATTTTTACCCCAGGATAAATTAATTGAATTTACATTTGAGGCTAATCCTGGTGACCTAACAAAGGAAAAATTGCATATCTTAAAAGCGGCTGGGGTAAATCGTATTAGTTTGGGTGTTCAGAGCTTTAGTGAGGAATTATTAAAAAGGATAGGTAGAGCCCATAATGTAGAAGATGTCTATACATCAATTCAAAATATTAAAGAGACAGGTTTTCAAAATATTAGTATTGATTTAATATTCAGTTTACCAGGGCAAACCATGACAGATTTCAAAGATACTTTAATAAAAGCTTTTGCACTTGAACTTCCGCATTATTCTGGTTATTCCCTTATTATTGAGCCTAAAACGGTTTTTTATAATTTATTTAAAAAAGGAAAGCTTCCATCTCCAGGAGAAGATGTAGAAGCAGAAATGTATGAAATTTTAATGGGAGAGATGGAAAAACACGGTTACAAACAATATGAAATAAGTAATTTTGCAAAGCCTGGTTATGAATCCTTGCATAATCTTACTTATTGGAATAACGACTTTTATTATGGATTTGGAGCAGGTGCCCATAGTTATATAAATGGAAATCGACGTTCAAATATAGGTCCGTTGAAAAAGTATATACAAACAATTGAAGATGGAAGTCTCCCAATATTGGAAGAACACAAGGTAACACTGGTGGAACAAATGGAAGAAGAAATGTTTCTTGGATTACGTAAAACAGAAGGGGTTTCAATCCAGCAATTTTTGCGTAAATTTGAACGGGACCCACTAAAGATTTTTAAGAATGAACTTGAAGACTTAACACGCAAAAATATGCTAACAATAAATGAAAAAAAAATCTTTTTAACAAAAAAAGGAAAATTACTTGGTAATGAAGTATTTCAGTCCTTTTTAGGTGTATGTAATGATTGACATAGGCAACCTATTTTGATAATTTATTAATAGATTTAGCACTCGACAATGATGAGTGCTAACAGAGGTGATAAATCTTGTTAACAGATCGCCAGTTACTCATTTTACAGGTTATTGTTGATGACTTTATTCGCTCTGCTCAACCTGTTGGCTCGAGAAGTTTGTCGAAAAAGAAGGAAATATCCTTTAGCTCAGCAACAATCCGTAATGAAATGGCGGATTTGGAGGAGCTTGGTTTTATCGAAAAGACACATACCTCCTCGGGAAGGGTTCCATCAGAAAGTGGATATCGTTACTATGTTGATCATTTACTTGCACCTCAAGTGTTAAATCAACAAGAAATAGCCGTTTTGAAATCTGTTTTTGCTGAGAAAATTTTTGAATTTGAAAAAATTATTCAAAAATCTGCAAAAATATTATCGGAACTTACGAATTATACATCTATTGTTTTAGGCCCTGCAGTTAGTATAAACAAGCTAAAGAGGATCCAAATTATTCCTTTAAATAGAGAAACTGCTACTGCTATCTTTGTAACAGATACAGGGCATGTTGAAAATCGTACCTTTCATTTGCCCGCTTCAATAGATGCAAGTGAATTAGAAAAAACGGTAAACATTCTAAATGAACGCTTGTTGGATGTTCCACTGGACGAATTAAATAATAAAATATACAAGGAAGTGGCTTCACTTCTCCGTCAACATATCGAAAATGTTGATTTAATGATGTATACGATAGCAGAAACCTTTAAAATGCCAATTAATGAGAAACTATTCTTTGGTGGAAAAACGAATATATTAAGCCAGCCTGAATTCCATGATGTCAAAAAAATTCGAGCACTATTAAATATGATCGAACAAGAGGAAAGAGTTTCGGAGTTAATAAGAAAGAATTCTGCAGGAATTCATGTGAAAATCGGCCGTGAAAATCAAAATGTTGCGATGGAAGATTGTAGTTTAATTACTGCAACCTATTCTATTGGGACTGAAAAGTTAGGAACAATTGCAATTTTAGGACCAACAAGAATGGAGTATTCACGAGTGATTAGTCTGTTGCAATTTTTAAGTAAGGATTTATCTACTGTGTTAACAAAACTGTATCAAAATATATAGTGATGGAGATATTGATAAGGGTGTTCGCCTTTTGACATCCTTATCATATGAAAGACATGAGCTTTTAAGGGAGGTGAGTAAGTTGACAGTCGAAAAAAGTAATACTGCAAATGAAGAATTAGAAACTAATCCTAATGTTGAACTTACCGAAGAAGAAAAGGTGGAAACAGTATTTGCTGAAGAAACGGATGTAAATCAGGAGAATCCTCATGATGAAAATCAATTGCTTCAAGAGAAAACGATAGAATTAGAAAAAAAGATTGAGGAAATGGATAATCGTTACCTACGTCTACAGGCTGACTTTGATAATTTCCGTCGCCGCAGTCGTATTGAGGCTGAAGCAAGTGAAAAATATAGAGCTCAAAAATTAATTACAGATATTTTACCTGCTATTGACAATTTTGAAAGAGCACTAAAAGTAGAAACAGAGAATGACCAAACAAAATCCTTATTACAAGGGATGGAAATGGTTTATCGAATTCTTTTAGATGCTTTGAAAAAAGAAGGGTTAGAGCCAATTGAGGCTGTTGGGAAAGAATTTGACCCACATCTTCACCAAGCAGTTATGCAAGGAGAAGATGTAAATTATGATTCAAATGTTGTAATTGATGAATTCCAAAAGGGCTATATGATAAAGGATCGTGTAATACGTCCTTCAATGGTGAAAGTCAATCAGTAATTACATATTAGAAAAATCGGGAGGAATAGGTAATGAGCAAAATTATTGGTATTGACCTTGGAACAACGAACTCATGTGTTTCTGTTCTAGAAGGTGGAGAACCTAAGGTAATTCCAAATCCAGAAGGAAATCGTACAACTCCGTCTGTAGTTGCATTTAAAAATGGTGAGCGCCAAGTAGGAGAGGTAGCAAAGCGTCAGGCAATTACCAACCCTAATACCATTATTTCTATTAAAAGACATATGGGAACTTCCTATAAAGTAGAAGCAGAAGGAAAAAGCTATACTCCACAAGAAATTTCAGCTATAATCCTTCAATATTTAAAATCATATGCTGAAGACTACTTAGGTGAACCTGTAACAAAAGCGGTTATTACGGTTCCTGCCTATTTCAACGATGCACAGCGCCAAGCGACAAAAGATGCTGGTAAAATTGCTGGGCTTGAAGTAGAACGTATTATTAATGAACCAACTGCTGCTGCACTTGCATATGGTCTTGATAAAACAGAACAAGATCAAACTATTCTTGTGTATGACCTTGGAGGCGGTACATTTGACGTATCCATTCTTGAACTTGGTGATGGAGTTTTTGAAGTAAAAGCTACTGCTGGTGATAATCGCCTTGGTGGAGATGATTTTGACCAGGTTATCATTGATTATCTTGTTGATCAATTTAGAAAAGAAAATGGTATTGATCTTGCCCAGGATAAAATGGCGCTACAACGCTTAAAAGATGCTGCAGAAAAAGCGAAAAAAGATTTATCTGGTGTTGCAACGACACAAATTTCTTTACCATTTATCACAGCTGGAGCTGCGGGACCACTTCACCTTGAAGTTTCATTATCAAGAGCCAAATTTGAAGAGCTTTCTGCTCACCTAGTTGAACGCACAATGGGTCCAACTCGTCAGGCTTTAAGTGATGCAGGTTTATCTCCTTCAGAGATTGATAAGGTTATTCTTGTTGGTGGATCAACACGTATTCCTGCTGTTCAAGAAGCAATAAAAAAGGCAACTGGAAAAGAATCACATCGTGGCGTTAACCCAGATGAAGTAGTAGCAATGGGTGCTGCTATTCAAGGTGGAGTTATTACTGGCGATGTGAAAGATGTTGTTTTACTAGATGTTACACCACTTTCACTTGGTATTGAAACAATGGGTGGAGTGTTTACAAAATTAATTGATCGTAACACTACCATTCCGACATCAAAATCACAAATTTTCTCAACTGCCGCAGATAGTCAAACAGCAGTTGATATACATGTTCTTCAAGGGGAGCGCCCAATGGCAGCTGATAATAAGACGCTTGGTCGTTTCCAATTATCAGATATTCCTCCTGCACCACGTGGAATTCCGCAAATTGAAGTATCATTTGATATTGACAAGAATGGTATCGTAAATGTACGTGCAAAGGACCTTGGAACAAATAAAGAACAACAAATTACTATTAAATCTTCAACTGGACTTTCTGATGAAGAAATTCAAAAGATGGTTAGAGAAGCAGAATTAAATGCGGATGCTGATAAAAAGCGGAAAGAAGAAGTCGAACTTCGTAATGAGGCAGATCAGCTTGTATTTACAACTGAAAAGACGGTAAAAGATCTTGAAGGTAAAGTTGATGCATCAGAGGTTTCAAAGGCAAATGAAGCAAAAGATGCACTTAAAGCCGCCATCGAAAAAAATGATTTAGATGAAATTCGTGCTAAAAAGGATGCATTACAAGAAATTGTTCAAAATCTAACTGTTAAATTATATGAACAAGCGGCACAACAAGCCCAAACGCAACAAGGAAATGCTGGCCAAGCAAACGATGGTAACGACAATGTTGTCGATGCAGAATTCGAAGAAGTAAAGGACGATAAATAATTTTATCGTAAAAAAGGTCAAAGTCAGTCTATCGGGCTTTGGCTTTTTTCTTCTGTATATCGAACATATTTTAATTGCAATTCATAATATTACAGTGTTAAAATAATCTTTATGTGACAGATTCGGGAGTGGTAATCGTGAGTAAGCGGGATTACTATGAAGTACTTGGTGTAGATAAAAGTGCTTCAAAGGATGACATAAAAAAGGCATATCGAAAGCTTTCAAAAATGTATCATCCTGATATTAATAAAGAGCAGGATGCAGCAGAAAAATTTAAAGAAGTAAAAGAAGCCTATGAGAACCTTAGTGATGATCAAAAAAGGGCTCATTATGATCAGTTCGGCCATACAGATCCAAATCAGGGATTTGGTGGTTTTGGTGGGGGAGCTGATTTTGGCGGTTTTGGTGGTTTTGAGGATATTTTTAATACGTTTTTTGGTGGAGGCTCTACAAGAAGACGCGATCCTAATGCCCCAAGACAGGGTGCTGACCTTCAATATACAATGACCTTATCCTTTGAAGAGGCTGCATTTGGAAAGGAAACAGATGTTGAAATTCCACGTGAAGAAACATGTACAACATGTAATGGGTCTGGAGCGAAACCTGATACAACGCCAGAAACATGTCAGCACTGTCATGGAACAGGTCAGCTAAATATTGAGCAAAATACACCATTTGGTAGAATCGTTAATCGGAAGGTTTGTCACTACTGTAATGGTACTGGCAAGGAAATTAAACATAAATGTTCCACTTGCGGCGGATCTGGTAAAGTAAAAAAACGCCGGAAAATCCATGTGAAAATCCCTGCGGGAATTGATGATGGACAGCAAATTCGAATGAGCGGACAAGGTGAAGCGGGGATAAATGGTGGTCCTGCCGGAGACTTATATGTTGTTTTCCATGTCCGTGAACATGAATTTTTTGAAAGGGATGGCGATGATATTTACTGTGAAATGCCCATTACCTTTGTTCAAGCTACACTAGGAGATGAAATTGAGGTTCCAACCATTCATGGTAAAGTGAAACTGAAAATTCCTGCTGGCACACAAACAGGGACAAAATTCCGTCTAAAAGGGAAAGGCGTGCCAAATGTACGCGGTTATGGTGTTGGGGATCAGCATATACTTGTTCGAATCCTAACGCCAACAAAGCTCTCTGATAAACAAAAACAGCTTCTTCGTGAATTTGGCGAAATAAGTGGTTCTGCCCCAATTGGGGACCATGAAAAAAGCTTTTTCTCAAAAGTAAAAAGAGCCTTCAAGGGCGAGTAAGGATTGGAGTTGGTAGAAATGAAATGGTCTGAAATTAGTATTCACACTACAAATGAAGCGATTGAACCGATTTCGCATATATTGCATGAAGCAGGAGCGAGTGGTGTAGTTATTGAAGACCCATTTGAGCTTACAAAAGAAAGAGAAGATCTGTTTGGGGAAATCTACCAACTCAATCCAGATGATTACCCTGAGGAAGGGGTAATTGTAAAAGCTTATCTTCCTGTCAATAGTTTTTTGGGAGAAACAGTTGAAGCCATTAAAGAATCCATTAACAATTTGATTATTTATAATATTGATATTGGAATAAATAAAGTTACTATTAGTGAAGTAAATGAAGAAGAGTGGGCAACTGCTTGGAAAAAATATTATAATCCTGTAAAAATATCAGAAAAATTCACCATTGTTCCCACATGGGAGGAGTACACCCCTGTAAGCAGTGATGAATGCATTATTGAATTAGATCCAGGTATGGCATTTGGAACTGGAACTCATCCTACGACAGTTATGTGCATACAAGCCCTCGAGAGAACGGTAAAGGATGGGGACAAGGTCATCGATGTTGGAACAGGGTCGGGAGTATTAAGTATTGCTAGTGCTATGCTCGGAGCAAAGCATATAAGGGCATTTGACCTTGATGTAGTTGCTGTGACTACTGCAAGATTGAACATCAAGTTGAATAAAGTAAGTGAGATTGTTGAAATTTCGCAAAACAACTTATTAGATGGTGTCACAGAGAATTCAGCAGATGTAGTAGTAGCCAATATTCTTGCGGAGGTTATTCTTAGGTTTACTAAAGATGTGGCCCAGGTTGTAAAGCCAGAAGGATATTTTATCGCATCTGGAATCATACAACAGAAAAAAGAACAAGTTAAAGAAGCATTAGTTGAAGTAGGATTTGAAATTTCCGAAACCATCCTAATGGAGGATTGGGTAGCCATTATTGCTAAGAAAAAATAACCTGTTCGATTCAAGGGGTCTAGCCATAATAGACTCCTTTTTCTTTATTAATGCTTTTCTTTTTAGTAAAATTAAGAGTAATCTGTTTTAAAGAGGGTGCCTTATGTGCAACGCTACTTTGTAAAAAATCTAGCAATTGAAAATCAATTTATTATAGATGAAGAAGATCGTCATCATATCGTAAAAGTGATGAGGATGGATGTAGGCGGTAGAATAATCTGTGCAGATCCTAGCGGTAAGGTCGCAGAATGTGAAATTGAGGAGATTACCGATGAATCGGTTATTGTTCACATAGTACAATGGAAGAATGAGAATTCTGAACTTCCAATCTATATTACCATTGCTAGTGGCCTTCCCAAAGGGGATAAGCTGGAATGGATTATTCAAAAAGGGACTGAATTAGGGGCATCACAATTCCTGCCTTTTACAGCTGTTCGATCTGTTGTGAAATGGGATGAAAAAAAAGCTGCGAAAAAAGTTGAACGATGGCAAAAGATTGCTAAAGAGGCTGCAGAGCAGTCTCATCGGTCAATCGTTCCTGAAGTTTTCAGCCCCCAATCGCTCAAATCTTTGCTAGAAAAAAGTAAAAATTATGACTATAAGGTTGTGGCTTTTGAAGAAGAAAGTAGAAGTGGTGAGGCATCGGTTTTCTCTTCTACACTTCATAAAATGAATAAAGGGGATTCCCTCCTTTTGCTTTTTGGGCCAGAAGGAGGGTTAGCAAAAGAGGAAATTAAACTCTTAAATGAATACGGCTTTGCTTTATGTGGATTAGGGCCGCGGATTTTAAGAACGGAAACCGCGCCATTATATGCATTATCAGCGGCTTCCTATCATTTTGAACTAATGGGGTGAATCTATTATGCCAACAGTCGCGTTTCATACTCTTGGATGTAAAGTAAATCATTATGAAACTGAAGCAATCTGGCAATTATTTAAGCAAGAAGGTTACGAACGGGTTGACTTTGAATCCATGTCAGAAGTTTATATTATTAATACTTGCACTGTAACAAATACCGGGGATAAAAAAAGTCGGCAGGTAATTAGACGTGCGGTAAGGAAAAATCCAGATGCTGTTATATGTGTAACAGGATGCTATGCTCAAACTTCTCCTGCTGAAGTTATGGCTATTCCTGGAGTTGATATTGTTGTAGGAACACAGGACCGTATTAAAATGCTTGAATACATTGAGCAATATAAACAGGAACGGCAGCCGATTAATGGCGTACGCAATATCATGAAAAATCGTGTTTACGAAGAACTTGATGTACCTTCCTTTACTGATAGAACCCGTGCATCCTTAAAAATTCAAGAAGGCTGTAATAACTTTTGTACATTTTGTATTATACCTTGGGCTCGCGGCTTAATGCGTTCTCGTGATCCTAAAGAAGTTGTACATCAAGCACAACAATTAGTCGATGCAGGCTATAAAGAAATTGTTCTAACCGGTATCCATACTGGCGGCTATGGAGAGGACATGAAAGACTACAATTTGGCGATGCTTCTCCGCGACTTGGAGTCAGGTGTAAAGGGGCTTAAACGTCTTCGTATTTCATCCATTGAAGCAAGCCAAATTACTGATGAAGTCATTGATGTGATAAAACATTCTTCTATCATTGTTCGCCATTTGCATATTCCTATCCAATCTGGCTCTAATTCTGTTTTGAAGAGAATGCGCCGTAAATATACGATGGAGTTTTTTGCTGATCGATTACAAAGGTTGAAAGAGGTCCTTCCTGGTCTGGCCGTTACTTCTGATGTTATTGTTGGATTCCCTGGAGAAACAGAAGAAGAATTTATGGAAACATATAATTTCATAAAAGAACATAAATTTTCTGAGCTCCATGTATTCCCTTATTCAAAGCGTACAGGGACACCAGCTGCAAGAATGGAAGACCAAATTGATGAAGATGTAAAGAATGAAAGAGTACACCGCTTAATTACATTGTCAGATCAACTTGCAAAGGAATATGCTTCCCAATTTGAAGGAGAAGTGTTAGAAATCATTCCTGAAAATCATGTGATTGATTCTCCTGAAAATGAACTTATTGAGGGATATACAGATAACTATTTGAAGGTAGTTCTTCCAGCTGATGAAAAAATGATAGGAAAACTAGTAAAAGTACAAATCACCAAGTCCGGATATCCATTTAATGAGGGTAAATTTATTCAATTTGTTGATGATGAGGTTGAAAAGAAAGCCGTAGTCTAACTTTCATAGATAAAAAATAGACGGGAATCCCGTCTATTTTTTATGTAAATACAAAATCATTTTTCCGAATTTTGCGGCAAATGGTAAGACCAAAAGTGAGGATGTAACATTGAAAATGACACTAATATGGGCTAATTGTACATCTTTTTGTTTTGCTAAATAGGGAGAAAAGTGAACAAGTGTTGGAATTAGCGGAATAAAAAGCATAACACCAAAAACGTTAAGCCAAACATGTGCATAGGCTGCTAGTTTAGCTTCCTGTCCACCTCCGATTGCTGCAATAATAGCGGTGATACATGTCCCTATATTTGCCCCCAGCATAATCGCAATTCCAGCATTTAGCTGCAACAGGCCAGCTGTTAAAAAACCCATGGCAATACCCGTCATAGCCGTACTCGATTGAATGATGGAAGTGAGAATTGCTCCAGTAATGAGACTAAAGAAAATACTGTCATTTAGTGATAATAATGAATGCTTTACAAATGGGACTGAAGTTAATGGGTGTGCTAAAACTTCAAACCCCTTCATTGCCGTAAAGACTGAAGCTATCCCAAAAATGAGCAATCCAATACTTCTTGCCTTTCTACCTTTTACCAATATAAGAGAAGCCCCAATAATTGCAAGAGGTACAATGGCTGGATCCACGTTAAAGGTGATAATTTCCGTTTTAAAGGTGGTTCCGATATTTGTACCAAGAATAATTCCAATTGATTGAGGGAATGTCATCATTTTACTGGAAATTAATCCAATCGTAATAACCATAACAGCCGTACTGCTTTGCAAAAGAGCAGTTATAAACGTTCCTGTCAGCATACCCTTAAATGGTGTACTTGTCACCTTTATAAGCCAGTTTTTCAGTTTATGTGCAGATAAGTTAAACAAACCGGTCCGAATCACATTCATTCCAAAAATAAAAAGTAAAATACACACTATAAATAATAATAGATAAAGCATGTCTCATGTCCTCCCTTCTTCATTCTATTGTCCAAAATGGATAGTCATGCTAGGAAAAAGAAAGATATAAATAAAAAAGAATGCTTTATTCTTGATATTTTAATTACTGTTGACCTTGAAACAAGGTTATATTATAATTGCTAGGTACATGGATTGATGTAAGTGTGTTGTGTTTCGGAGGGAGGGAAAGAGAATGTCTAAAACCGTCGTTCGTAAAAACGAATCGCTTGAAGATGCTCTTCGTCGCTTTAAACGTTCAGTATCTAAAACTGGAACTTTGCAAGAGGCAAGAAAGCGCGAATTCTACGAAAAACCTAGTGTAAGACGTAAGAAAAAGTCTGAAGCTGCAAGAAAACGTAAGTTTTAAGAGAGGGTGTATGTAACACATGAGTCTTCTCGAGCGTTTAAATAATGACATGAAACAAGCGATGAAAAACAAGGAAAAAGACAAACTTTCTGTTATTAGGATGATAAAGTCCTCATTGCAAAATGAGTCAATTAAGCTTGGAACAAAAGAGCTTTCCGAAACAGAAGAGTTAACGGTCCTTTCTCGCGAATTAAAACAACGCAAAGACTCCCTCCATGAATTTGTAAAGGCGGGTCGTGATGACCTTGCTGAAAAAGTACGTATAGAGTTGACTGTAGTCGAACTGTACATGCCTAAACAACTTTCAGAAGATGAGTTGACTGAAATTATAAAAGAAACGATTTCTGAAATAGGTGCAAATTCAAAAGCGGATATGGGAAAAGTGATGTCTGCTATAATGCCGAAAGTAAAAGGCAAAGCAGATGGATCACTTGTTAATAAACTTGTACAACAACACCTTCCATAAATATCTGATACTAAAAGCCGTAAGCAGAATGCTTACGGCTTTTCCCATTCTTAAAAGAAAGCATAATAATGTAAACTTAGAGAGTTGTCTAGCTCCAGCTACTAGCGTCTAGTGTCCTTCACTCTCCGCCATACGATCAGTCAACATCGAATCGCTTTTGGTACTTCCGCTTTTCTTTTTTGAAACCTTTTATTTATTTCATCGTATATAGTATAGTCAAGTCAAAGAGATGGGGGGATTTAGTTGATTGAGTTTATTACGAACCCATTTGTGGTAACATTGCTTTTAACAATTGCAGGAATTGGAATTGTTTTTGAGCTTTTTTCACCGCATTTTGGACTGCCGGGTTTAATTGGAATTGGAGCATTAATTATTTTTTTCTACGGACATTTTCAAGCAGGCTTTGCAGGGGTCGGAGTCATTTTCCTATTTGCTGTAGGGCTTATTCTTATCTTTTTAGAATTTTTCCTACCGGGTGCAATTTCTGGGACACTCGGGGTGGCTGCTATTATTACCAGCATATTCTTGGCAGGTGGAAATGCAGTGCAGATGGCAATTTCTATATGTATTGCGGTTCTCCTTTCGATTGTTTTCTTTATGATAATGGTAAAAGTATTTGGAAAAAAATTGCGTTTATTTAATAGAATGGTCTTATTTGAATCTGCTAGGAAAGAAGATGGCTATGTCTCCAATGTCAACCGGGTAGATTTAATGGGGAAGGAAGGTATTGCTTTAACGATGCTAAGACCGGCTGGAACAGCTATTTTTAATAAAGAACGAGTTGACGTAGTAAGTGAAGGAGGCTTCATCCAAAAAAATGCTAAAATCACGGTAATAAAGGTAGAAGGTGCGCGAATAGTAGTTAGAGAATCGGAGAATCGAAAAGACGAATTAGGAGGTAATGGTGAATGGTAACAAACGGAAGTGTATTTCTAATAGCTATAGTGATAGTCATTTTAATTTTCTTGGGGATTTTATTATCATTTGTGCCAGTCATGTTATGGATTTCAGCTTTGGCTGCGGGGGTTCACGTCAATATTTTTACGTTAGTAGGGATGAGATTAAGGCGTGTTACACCTAGCCGTGTTATTAATCCACTAATTAAAGCGCATAAAGCTGGACTTAGTGTAACAACAAATCAGCTTGAAAGCCATTATTTAGCTGGCGGGAATGTTGATAGAGTAGTCAATGCATTAATAGCTGCGCACAGGGCGAATATTGAGCTCTCATTTGAAAGATGTGCCGCAATTGATTTAGCTGGCCGAGATGTTTTAGAGGCTGTCCAAATGAGTGTAAACCCTAAAGTTATCGAAACACCATTTATTGCAGGGGTTGCAATGAATGGAATTGAAGTAAAGGCGAAAGCAAGAATTACAGTTAGAGCAAATATAGAACGACTTGTTGGGGGGGCTGGTGAAGAGACCGTTGTTGCCCGTGTAGGTGAAGGAGTAGTTTCAACCATTGGATCCTCTGATAGTCATAGTAAAGTGTTAGAAAATCCAGATTTAATATCGCAAACCGTTTTATCAAAGGGGCTTGATGCTGGTACCGCGTTTGAAATTCTCTCCATTGATATTGCTGATGTGGATATCGGCAAAAATATTGGTGCTGAGCTTCAAACTGAACAAGCAGAGGCAGATAAAAAGATTGCACAAGCAAAAGCTGAGGAGCGTCGAGCAATGGCTGTAGCCCTTGAGCAGGAAATGAAAGCACGTGTTCAAGAAATGAGGGCAAAGGTGGTAGAAGCAGAAGCTACCGTGCCATTAGCTATGGCAGAGGCTTTAAAATCAGGGAATATAGGTGTTATGGATTATATGAATATCCAAAACATTTCTGCTGACACCGAAATGCGCGGTTCGATTGGAAAGATGAACGATAAAAAAGATGGACAATAAGGATTACAATCCTTTTGAAAGGAGGATGAACTTTGAGTACATTCATCCTTGTCATTATCATTGGAATTGTTGCAACAGTCTTCAGTAAAATGAAGGAAGTGAATACAGGAAAGACACATAGTAATTCGGTTTTTCCCTATAAGCGTGACTTACAGGAAATATATAAAAGGTTAAAAGAAAATTTAAAGGCTGAAGAAGAAACCGTTTTTTCTGAACCATTGAAAGAAAAAGAATTCAAAGTGGAGCCAGGGGAACAGGTAGTGAAAAGGGTAGAAATTTCTCCAGCAAAACCAAAAGAGGAAATTCCTATTTTAGAAAGCACTAATTCTAATCAACAACTAGATCAAAAGAAATTAGTGGACGCCATCATATGGTCAGAAATACTTGGTGAACCGCGTTCGAAAAAGCCATATTTGTCCAGAAAGACTAGGTAGTTTCATTAGAATTACTTTTTTCAGAATGGAAAAAGATGTGCTAGACCCCCCTTCATTTCATTAAAAAGTACCCTATAGAGTAGATACTTAAAAAAAGTCTACCTATAGGGTACTTTTTTGTAGTATTAAGAAATACAACGAGAGAAATACAACATGGAGATGGGGAAAACTTTGAGTAAAAAGATGTTCACAGAAAAGGAAATTAAGAAGTAGGGTAGACTTTAAATCGTTTTTTATACTCAACTAGCTAAAAGGGTTATTAAAATTTGATTGAACATTAATAAGAAATTCTAAAAATGAAAACACCGTACCTTTAGAGTATCTATCACTTAGAAATTGACCAAATCCAGGAAGTGCAATACTCCATAACAACGTTTCTTTTCTATTGGCCACATTGTTCTATTCTTTTCTAAAATTCTTTTTTTGACTAACTGCAAATGGCAGTTTTCAAATCAATCAAATTGCGTCATTTATCTTCTTTCATATGCTTTTGGTGGTGATTCCATCCAACCATGATCAATTAAGATATTTGCACCATCATCGACAAATAAACCAACGTTAATGATATTTCTTGCATATAATGCACTTATATCTCTTCTTCCATTAACTGCTAATGAGTTTCCATACGACCTTATTTTCATGGAAAACATGTCCACTTTATGGAATAACATTATTTTATCTGAAAAAGGTGGATATGTAGATGTTGTAACCAAATGGTCTATGAAGGACGGTGTTGGTAAGTTTTCTAAATGAAGCTTTTCAGCACATTGCTTCACCGTTTTATCAGTCATATCTAACCCTCGTTTAAATAATGCTTTTATTTTTTCGTCTTTCACAGTCTGATAAAACCCCAATAATAAAGCTTTGCTTGTTGCGTTATTTTCAATGTTATCGTAGAGATGAACAATTTCTAATGCATGTAGTGGTCTAACATCTCCAAACCAACCGTTTAAATAACTTTGATTGTTTATAAAATCAGGCCCATCGGGTGTTGGAATAATTGGAGGTTTTGCAATTAATTTTTTCCCGAATAAAACATTATTAATTTGTCCTAAAAAGATAGTGGTGCATTGATTTGCATAAACGAAAAATTCTCTTACATCCTCCCTCATTACTAACGGAATCGCTACATCATAAATACTAAGTCCCGCCTTAGCCGCATATTTCAAATAATGAACGTAAAAGGAATCCTCGTATAAACGTGGGGCGCCAAGATTTACATCATCTTTTGAAAATCCTACAGGAATAGGGAAATTAACGCTATTAAAAAAAACTTCTATCCTTTGCATGAAATCCTTACTTAATGCCAATCCATTTTCCAACAATGTCCTACTATATTCATCCTCGGAATGTTGAAGAAAATATGGCA
This sequence comes from Bacillota bacterium, assembly GCA_030705955.1. Lineage (GTDB taxonomy): Bacteria > Bacillota > Bacilli > Bacillales > Cytobacillaceae > JAUZPL01. Next base: position 88,609 of record JAUZPL010000004.1, read on the forward strand.
ATATTTGACTTGACATACTATTCCCAACATAGGTAGCCCAAAGTTTACCTATTTCCACAGCCGTTAAAGGTTGAGTTTCATCTAATTCGCTTGTACTTAAATTGATTGGCTTTAAAACATCCATTGGATTTAATTCTTTATCGGTTGTCATTAATTAATCTCCTTTTCCCTCATTTTTGTTTAGGTTTACCGTTCCAATATAATTTCATTCCATATTGCCCTAAAATGTGAAAAAACATGTGGGCCAAAAAAAGAAGATTAATATGACCAAGTCACGCTAATGATAGGTGGCTTTTTTAGCTAATAGGAAAGTTTAACTTTATTAAAGCGCTAAAGCGTGTTAACTTCCGTTATTGAAATCAACTCTTAAAAATCGCATAAAAAAAACTAAGGCATTCGCCACCTAAGGACTTGGCGAACGCCAAGTTTTTCTAATTTTGTATAAAAAAAGACTGCCATTAATCAATTGAAGTTCTTGCGAATATAGCGTCATAACATCCTGTTTGAACATCTTGCAATAAAACAAAATCCTCCACATATATCTATAAATAATCGCATAAATATGAGATGAAAGGGGGTTCATTTGTTATGGCTAAAAAATGGGCTGGGCGTGTCCGGCAATGGATGGCAAAAAAAATGGATCTTCCACAAGATGTCATGATGGATTTACCCCGAATAACAATGATTGGGCAAATTCATATTTATATCGAAAATCATAGAGGTTTATTAACCTTTACAGATAAAGAGCTTCGGCTTCTACTAAAGCAAGGTCAGTTATTAATTAAAGGAAAAGCATTTGTCATTAAAACAATTTTACCTGAAGAGATACTGTTGGAAGGAAAAATTGATCAGGTCATATATATAAATGAAAATTCGGGAGGAACCAAATGAAGAACCAATGGATTGAATTTTTATTTGGTAGGGTAACAGTAAGGGTTGCAGGAAAAGGGACAGAAAGGTTTATAAATATACTAATAAGAAATGGTTTGCACATATGGGATGTAAAAAGGCATGGAACAGAAACCATTACATTTAAAATGAGACTGCAGGATGCTTTGAAAATGAGGAAATATGCTCGAAGAAGTGAATGTGATATTACTTTTTTACAGCGAAGTGGAGCCCCATTTTTATTGAAACGCTCCTTAAAAAATAGTGGATTTATAATAGGGGCAGCTATTTTTCTTTTTTTAATTTTATTGTTATCAAATGTTGTTTGGGGGATTGAAATTAACGGAGCAAAACCAGCAACAGAGCATCAAATTCGAAAAGAATTGGACAAAATGGGAGTTAAAGTAGGGAAATTTCAATTTTTTATCGATAATGTTGAAACCATACAAAAAAAATTAACAAACCAAATTGGTGCTCTAACCTGGGTTGGTGTGGAATTGAAAGGGACAACCTATCACTTTCAAGTGGTTGAGAAGAATCAGCCTAAGGCTCCTGAGGTGCTCTCACCGAGAAATCTCATTGCAAAAAAAGAAGCTACGATTGTTAATTATTATGTTGAAAAAGGGAAAACGGTTGTAGATGTTCATGACCATGTAAAAGTCGGACAATTACTCGTTTCCGGATTAATTGGCAAGGAAGGGGAAGAAATTCCGGTAGCCGCTAAAGGGGAAGTATGGGGGGAAACATGGTATAGAAGTCAGGTAGAACTGCCTTTAAAGACAAAATTTTATGTTTTTAATGGTAAAGAACAACAAAAGCATTCAATCTTACTTGGAAAATGGGAGATTCCAATTTGGGGTTTTTGGACTCCTAAATTTAAGGAATTTGAAACGGAAGAAAATATTCATAAAATTCATTTCTTAAAATGGGACTTGCCCATTTCAATGGTAAATTCGACAGTTCGTGAACGAGAGGAAGTTGTGCGAACATATGGTGTTCAGGAAGCATTCAAAATTGCTGTTGAACTTGCTAAAAAGAACGTCATAAAAAATCATTTAGATGAGGAAGCTAGTATTAAAGATGAAAAAATTTTACACAAGTCAATTGTGGATGGTAAAGTTAAATTGGAAGTTCTATTTATTGCTGTAGAAAATATTGCAAAAGCACAACCGATACCCAAGGAGACTCAAATGAATGACGGAAAAGCTAAAAACAATTAATGTTCAGCTAGAAAATCCAACAGAGGCACAAATATTATTTGGAAACGCAGACTCGAATTTAAAAATGATTGAAAGTGAACTAGGTGTTTCCATTATTACTCGGGGAGAGACTGTGAGTTTGTCTGGTGATGAGGAAAAAGCGGTTCTAGCCGGGCAAATTCTAGATCGATTAATTTATGTCGTTAGAAGAGGCATTCAAATTAGTGGCCGTGATGTAACGTATGCAATACAAATGGCACAAAAAGGAACATTGGAATTTTTCGAACATCTTTATGAAGAGGAAATTGCCAAAAATGTTAAAGGAAAAGCCATTCGAATTAAAACGCTAGGTCAAAGAACATATGTAACTGCCATTAAAGAGAATGATCTTGTTTTTGGAATTGGTCCTGCTGGAACCGGTAAAACGTACCTTGCAGTAGTCATGGCAGTGAATGCTTTAAAAAATGGCCGAGTCAATAAAATTATTTTGACAAGACCTGCTGTTGAGGCTGGTGAAAGTCTTGGATTTTTACCAGGAGATTTAAAGGAGAAGGTTGATCCCTATTTACGGCCATTATATGATGCATTGCATGAAATACTTGGTGCTGAGCATACCCAGAGACTGATTGAGCGTGGAACAATTGAAATTGCTCCATTAGCCTATATGAGAGGGCGGACATTGGATGATGCCTTTGTTATTTTGGATGAGGCACAGAATACAACCCATGCTCAAATGAAAATGTTTTTAACAAGACTTGGATTTAATTCCAAAATGGTGATTACAGGGGATCAATCGCAAATTGATTTGCCTAGAGGTGTAAAATCAGGGCTAATTGTTGCTGAAGAGATTTTAAAAGATGTAAAAGGGATTAGTTTTATCTTTTTAGAGCAAACAGATGTGGTTCGCCATCCATTAGTTGGTCGAATTATTGAAGCGTATGAAAAAAGCAGTAAAAAGGCTGTTCAGTGAACAGCCTTTTTTTTGTTAAAGGATGAATCTTTCAAAAAAAACTGTTATGATTTTACATAAAGTAACGTTTTCACTATTTTTTGCATGATAGATCATTCGACTTAAAATTTAAGAAATGGAGGGAGGGGACTTCTTGGATAGACTTCAAGTATATTTTTTTCAAATAAGGAAGTTACTTGATATCACTTTTTTTCGGATTTTGTTCTTTTTTGTTTTAGGGATTATTTTGTTTTTTACCATGTTTAATAATGTAAAACCTGAAAAGGTAAATTTGAAATTGTTTACAGTTGCCAATAAAACCGTTCGTTCCCCAGGGACATTTGAGGATACAAAAAGTACGGAAATGAAGCGACAGGAAGCTGTCGATCAAGTTCATGATGTATATATCCTAAAAAAAGAATATGCACAAAACCGAGTGGATCTTATTACCTCTATTTTTGATTCTGCTATAGAGGTTAATGATGAAATAAAGGCTATGCCCAAAAAGTCTCAATCTCCTACTAACGAATTGGATATGAATGAGCCGACACTATCTGATAAAATATCCCGGTTAAAAGGAAAATTAACAAACGGTGTGATAAATGAACTTTCTGATCAAGTTTTTTCAAGCTTAGTACAAGCTAATAATGGGGATTTATCCATTGCAAAGGATTTAACCATTACCTCTATAAATAATGTAATGGCAAAAAGAATCTCAGGAAATGATGTAGAAAATGCTAAAAAGAAGGTAGAAGAGGATTTAAAATATACCACATTAGATAATGATTTAAGGAATGCCTCCATTGAACTTGGAAGATATGCTATTGTTCAAAATGAATTTTATGATCCTACAGCAACAGAAGAACTACGACAGCAAGCTTCAGAAAGTGTAGAGCCTGTTAAAATTCTTCAAGGTCAAATAATCGTAGAAGATGGTCAATTGATCAGTAGGGAAATTGACCGAAAGCTTAAACTAGTGGGCCTTCTAGATAATGGACATTCAATTATTAAACCATTTCTTGGATTATCCTTTTTTATTATCATTATTTTATCAGCAATCTACTTTTTCTTTAATGAGATGAAATCACATATTGAAAAAAGGCAAACCTACCTTCTTCTTTTTGGAATAATATTTGTTCTTTCCATATTGCTCATAAAAATCATCAGTATGCTTCAAATCTTTGATTTTGCAGGTATAGGATATTTATTCCCCGCAGCAATGGGAGGAATGTTGATTAAAATACTGATTGATGAAAAATTGGCCATTTTCATGTCCATTATCATGGCACTTTGCGGAAGTATTTTATTTAATCAAGGAATAACAAGTACCTTGAACTTTTCCGAAGGAATTTATATTCTTTTTAGTTCTCTTGCAGGTATTCTTTTCTTGAGCACGAATAATCAAAGATCTAAAATATTGCAGGCTGGGCTCATTTCGGCTTTAGTTAATTTAATGACTATCTTTGCCATACTATTGCTTTCAAATGGCCACTATTCGGGAGTGGACTATGGCTTTTACTTTATAACTGCACTAGTTTCTGGCCTTTTCTCTGCAGTATTGACGATTGGGTTGCTTCCATTTCTTGAATCAAGCTTTGGAATTCTTTCTACCATGAGATTAATTGAACTATCTAATCCAAATCATCCTTTATTGAGGAAAATATTAACAGAAACACCTGGTACTTACCACCATAGCATTATGGTTGCCAATTTAGCAGAAACAGCTTGTGAAGCAATTGGAGCTAATGGATTGCTTGCAAGAGTGGGCTGTTATTATCATGATGTAGGAAAAACTCGCAGGCCCAATTTCTTTATTGAAAATCAGTTAAATCAAGATAACCCTCATGACCGACTGCCACCAGAAAAAAGCGCAAATATTATTATTTCCCATGCAGCGGATGGGGTAAATATTTTAAAAAAATATCATATGCCAAAGGAAATCATTGATATTGCTGAACAACATCATGGAACAACTTTATTGAAATACTTTTTTCATAAGGCTACACAGGTTAAACCTGATGTTCTAGAAGGTGATTTTCGATATCCTGGACCTAAACCACAATCAAAGGAATCTGCCGTGATTGGGATTGCTGACAGTGTTGAAGCAGCAGTTCGTTCTTTAACACAGCCTACAACTGAACAAATTGAATCACTAGTAAAAAATATTATTTCAAGCAGATTGCAGGATGAACAGCTAAACGAATGTGATTTGACATTAAAGGAATTAGAAACAGTTTCGCATACACTATGTGAAACATTAAAAGGAATTTTTCACTCAAGAATTGAATATCCAGAAATGACAAAACAAAAGGTGAGGCATGCATGACATTATTAATTGACTTTTTAGATGAGACAAAATTAATCACAGAAGATCATGAAAAAGAAATAGAACAGCTATTAAATTTTGCTGCAAAAAAAGAGGGCGTTGGGGCAGGCACAGAGGTTTCTATAACCTTCGTAACCAATGAACGTATTTGGGAAATTAATCGTGATTATCGGGATAAAGATGCCCCAACAGATGTCATTTCCTTTGCGATGGAGGAACTGGGCGAAGGAGAAATAAAATTAATAGGAGAAGATATACCTCGTGTGCTTGGAGATATTATTATTTCCGTTCAAAGAGCAAAAGAACAAGCAGAGGAGTATGGTCATTCATTTATGCGTGAATTAGGTTTCCTGGCGGTACATGGATTTTTGCATCTCCTCGGATATGACCATATGACTGCAGATGAAGAGAAAGTCATGTTCACAAAGCAGAGGGAAATATTAGATGAATATGGGCTTATACGATAAATCAAAAAAATCAAAAGTCCCATTGTGGAAATCATTTCATTTTGCCATTGAAGGAATTAACCATGCGTTAAGAAATGAAAGAAATATTAGAATCCATCTATTTATTTCCGTATTGGTTATTTTAGGTTCTATATATTTTTCCATAACAATAGTTGAATGGATACTTGTTCTTTTTGCGATAGGCGGCATGCTGGCTTTGGAATTAATTAATACTGCTATAGAACGAATCGTTGATCTTGTTACCGCAGATATTCATCCACTTGCAAAGCAAGCCAAGGATTTAGCTGCAAGTGCTGTTTTTCTATATGCCACTTTTTCAATTGTTATTGGTTTCATTATTTTTTTACCAAGGGTTTGGAGATTATTTTTTTAAGGCCTCTGTAGACGAGTTGAATACTAAATAAAAATTAGCTAAAATACGTAAGCGGCCCTTACAAGTTGTAAATGTTATTTTTGAGAAAATTCTAAATTTTTATTACGATTTTGCTACAGATAATGAATTTCGATACATTATGAGTTACAATATAGAAGCGGTAACCTTCTACTTAGAAAGGAAGAACGTTATTGAACATTGAGGATTTAATTGAGGAAGCAAAACGAGCGAGAGAAAGAGCATATGTCCCCTATTCAAAATTTGGAGTCGGTGCGGCCATACTTACTGAGGATGGAAAAGTATATCGGGGCTGTAACATTGAAAATGCAGCTTATAGTATGTGCAACTGTGCTGAACGTACGGCTCTATTTAAAGCATATTCTGAAGGCGACCATCACTTTAAGATGTTAGCTGTTATTGCAGATACAGATAGGCCTGTGTCCCCATGCGGTGCATGCAGACAGGTTATTTCTGAGCTTTGTCCACAAGATATGAAAGTGGTTTTAACAAATCTTCAAGGGGATATTGAAGAGACTACAGTTGCAAATTTATTACCAGGAGCTTTTACATCGGAGGATCTGCATGATAAGTAATAATGAGAGTAATCAAAGCTATAAATCTGGATTTATATCTATAATTGGTCGTCCTAATGTTGGGAAATCTACTTTTTTAAATCGTGTTATTGGTCAAAAAATTGCCATTATGAGTGATAAACCACAGACTACAAGGAATAAGGTTCAAGGTGTTTTAACATTGCAGGATTCCCAAATGATTTTTATTGATACCCCTGGAATCCATAAGCCAAAGCATAAACTTGGGGATTTCATGATGAAGGTTGCTCAAAACACCTTAAAAGAAGTCGATTTAATATTGTTTATGGTAAATGCAGAAGAAGGTTTCGGTCGTGGAGAAGAATTCATACTTGAAAAATTTCAAGCAATCAATACACCTATCTTTTTAGTCATAAATAAAATTGACCAAATCCATCCAGATGATTTATTGCCAATAATTGAAACATATAAAGAAAAATACCCTTTTAAAGAAGTTGTTCCTATATCTGCCCTTCAAGGTAATAATATTGAACCACTAATTGAACAAATTAAAGCTTATTTACCAGAAGGTCCGCAGTTTTATCCAGCAGATCAGGTGACAGATCACCCAGAAAGGTTTATTGTTTCTGAACTGATAAGAGAAAAAGCCTTGCATTTAACAAGGGAAGAAATCCCCCATTCTCTAGCAGTTCTTATCGATAAAATGGAACGCCGCGAAGACAAAGATGTAATTAATGTAATGGCGACGATTATTGTGGAACGAGATTCCCAAAAAGGGATTGTTATTGGCAAAAAAGGCAGCATGTTAAAAGAAATTGGAATTCGGGCACGTACTGATATTGAAAATTTACTCGGGTCAAAAGTATTCTTAGAGCTATGGGTTAAGGTTCAAAAAGATTGGCGGAATAAGATATCCCAGCTGCGTGACTATGGATTTAACGAAGATGAATATTAATCCTAAATATACAACCTTAATTAAGGTATTACATTGAATTTTGGATTATGCATGGACAACATTAACAATTTTTTCGACTTATGATTTTTGCGAGACAGGCTATGATAATGAATAAGGTTGGGAGTCTCAATTAGGCTAGTCTAAATATTGAAAGGTGGGGTTTTCGATGTTGGATTTTACCTGGAAAGTATTTAGTCAAACAGGTAATATAAACACATATCTTCTCTTTAAAGAGCTTGAGAAGGAGAAACAAGAAATACCCGGTAATCTGGATGAAGAGCTAGCACAAATCGATTTTCCTGTTTCATAAGTTTGTCTATAGCCCATGGATGGTGATTAGATGCTGCAAAAGTGTGAAGGCATTGTTATTAGGGCAACGGATTACGGTGAAACAAATAAAGTTGTCACGTTCTATACGAGAGAGTGGGGAAAGATAGGAGTTATGGCAAGAGGTGCCAAAAAGCCTAATAGCCGTCTTTCCGCTATCACTCAGCTTTTTACTCACGGCTACTTTTTAGTAAATAAGGGGTCTGGGTTAGGAAGTTTGCAGCAAGGAGAAATCATTTCGTCAATGAGATCCATTCGGGAAGACATATTTTTAACGGCATACTCTAGTTATATTCTTGAATTAACGGATAGAAGTACCGAAGAAAATAAATCAAATCCCTTTCTGTTTGAACTGCTTTATCAAACTTTAAATTATTTGAATGAAGGCTATGATCAGGATGTTTTAACACATATTTATGAATTAAAAATGTTAAATGTCTTAGGATTATACCCTATATTAAATAAATGTTCCGTCTGCGGTAGTACAGACGGACATTTCTCTTTTTCTATTCGAGAAGGAGGATTTCTTTGTCATCGATGTTTAGATAAGGATGCCTATCACTTAAAAATTTCACAGGCAACCGTTAAATTACTAAGACTATTTTATTATTTTGACTTATCAAGACTAGGGAATATTTCTGTAAAGAAAGAAACAAAGATGGAATTGAAAAAAATTATCTCAGCCTATTATGATGAATATTCAGGACTTCATCTTAAATCAAAAAAGTTTCTAGATTCTATTGATCAATTTCGAAATTTAATTTAATTGACCATGTTGACATTTCTTTATGTTTTGGTTACTATTTCTTTAATATTAAATAGTTGCTGTGAAGGAAAAGAGTACTTAGTTATTCCTATAAAAGCGAACCTAGGATAGTGGAAGCTAGGGTATAGATTTCTAAGGAAGGCGTTCTTGAGCAACATGTTGCGTTTTTAAAGAGGCTGTCATCGTATGACAGCAATTAGGGTGGAACCGCGGGTAACTCTCGTCCCTATGCTTTCTTAAGCATAGGAGACGGGAGTTTTTTATTTTAATAAAAAGGAGTAGGTAAAAATGAGTGTAACGATGGAACAAATTGTTTCCCATGCCAAACATAGAGGATTTGTTTTCCCAGGTTCAGAGATATATGGTGGTCTTGCAAACACTTGGGATTATGGTCCTCTTGGCGTGGAATTAAAAAATAATATTAAAGAGGCATGGCGCAAGAAATTTATCCAAGAGTCACCATATAATGTTGGATTAGATTCAGCGATCTTAATGAACCCAAAAACATGGGAAGCATCAGGACATATTGGGAACTTTAACGATCCAATGATAGATTGTAAAAACTGTAAAGCAAGGCACCGTGCAGATAAATTAATTGAAAATGCTCTTGATGAAAAGGGTATTGAAATGGTTGTAGACGGTCTTCCATTTGAAAAAATGGAGGAACTTATAAAGGAAAATAATATTGCATGTCCAGATTGCGGGAGTCATGATTTTACAGGAATCCGTCAATTTAACTTAATGTTTAAAACATTTCAAGGTGTGACTGAAACGAGCACGAATGAAATTTTCCTTCGACCTGAAACAGCACAGGGCATTTTTGTTAATTTCAAAAACGTCCAACGCACAATGAGAAAGAAAGTTCCATTTGGTATTGCACAGATTGGGAAAAGTTTCCGGAATGAGATTACACCAGGGAATTTCACTTTTAGAACAAGAGAATTTGAACAAATGGAGCTTGAATTTTTCTGTAAACCTGGAAGTGAATTAGAATGGTTTGCCTATTGGAAACAACTTGCGGAAAAATGGCTGTTTTCACTTGGAATGACAAAAGAAAATTTACGACTTCGTGATCACTCTGAAGAAGAACTTTCCCATTATAGTAATGCTACTACTGATTTTGAGTACAAATTTCCATTTGGCTGGGGGGAACTTTGGGGGATTGCTTCGAGAACGGATTATGATTTAAAACAGCATATGAAATATTCCGGAGAAGACTTCCATTATCTTGATCCCGAAACAAATGAAAAATATATTCCGTACTGTATAGAGCCTTCCCTTGGAGCAGACCGAGTTACATTGGCATTTTTAATTGATGCATATGACGAAGAACAACTGGAAGATGGTACTTCAAGAACAGTTATGCATTTGCATCCAGCCCTTGCTCCATATAAGGCTGCAGTACTTCCTTTATCGAAAAAGCTTTCAGAAGAGGCTAAAGAAGTATTTTCTACATTATCAAAGTATTTCTTAGTTGATTATGATGAAGCTGGTTCAATCGGTAAAAGGTATCGTCGCCATGATGAGGTTGGTACACCATTCTGTATCACCTATGATTTTGATTCAAAGGAAGACCAAATGGTAACCGTCAGGGACCGAGATACAATGGAACAAAAACGAATTCCAATTTCTGAACTTGTCGGATTTATACAGGAAAAACTTCAATTTTAACGTAAATAAGTCAAAAAAGGTACAGGATGATTTCTGTACCTTTTTTTAAAAATGACGGAATACTTTCCAAAAGAAATAATTAGGTTATAATAATTTTATAAAAGTATAGCTTTATTAAATTTAATAGGTGATGCTACATAGGATTTTAGGTGGTGAGGACATATCGAACTGAATAAGCGTCAAGAGTTGATTTTACAAATTGTGAAGGAAAATGGACCAATAACAGGTGAGCACATTGCTGATCAATTGAACTTAACAAGGGCTACACTGAGACCAGATTTAGCCATTTTAACGATGGCTGGTTATTTAGATGCTAGGCCACGTGTCGGTTATTTCTATACTGGAAAATCAAGTACCCAGCTTTTAACGGAAAACCTTCAAAAAATTTATGTTAAGGACTATCAATCGATTCCAGTAGTAGTAAATGAAAATATTTCTGTATATGATGCAATCTGTACCATGTTTTTGGAGGATGTAGGAACATTATTTGTTGTGGATCAACAATCCTTGTTAGCAGGTGTATTATCAAGGAAAGATCTATTAAGAGCAAGCATAGGAAAACAAGAGTTGACGGCCCTCCCTATCAACATTATTATGACAAGGATGCCAAATATTACGATGTGTGAACGGGAAGATCTATTAATCCATATTGCAAAAAGACTTATTCAAAAGCAAATTGATGCCATACCCGTCGTAAGAAAAGTAGAAAAAGGGTATGAAGTTTTAGGAAGAATTACAAAAACAAACATCGCAAAGGCTTTTGTAGAGCTTGGGGCAGATGTTTAGTGAGATCTAATGAAGGAGCTGGTAAAGAAAATGGGTATACCAGTTGTATATGTTGTATCAGACTCAGTTGGGGAAACAGCAGAATTAGTAACAAAGGCAGCCATTACACAATTTAATGGTTCTGGATTATTGATTAAAAGATTTCCTTATGTAGAGGATATTGGGAATATAACAGATGTCATTTCCCTGGCTAAAGTGGATAATGGTATGATTGCCTATACGCTTGTGAAGCCGGAAATGCGTATTCAAATGAAGGAGAAGTCGGAAGAAGCAGGAGTCTATGCTGTTGATTTAATCGGCCCTTTAATGGATCAAATCCAATTGTTTATTGGGAAAAAGCCGCTTTGTGAGCCAGGTTTAGTTAGAAAGCTAGATGAGGATTATTTCAAAAAGGTGGAAGCAATTGAATTTGCAGTTAAATATGATGATGGACGAGACCCAAGAGGTATATTAAAAGCTGATATAGTTTTGGTAGGTGTTTCAAGAACTTCAAAAACGCCTCTGTCACAATATTTAGCACATAAACGTATAAAGGTAGCAAATGTTCCGCTTGTCCCAGAGGTTGACCCTCCAGAGGAATTATATAGGGTTCCTTCTGAAAAATGCTTTGGATTAAAAATAAGTCCTGAAAAATTGAATAACATTAGAAGGGAACGTTTGATTTCTTTAGGTTTAAATGATAAAGCAAGCTACGCAAATATTGAGCGAATTAAAGAGGAATTAAATTTTTTTGAAAAAGTGGTTTCAAAAATTAAGTGTCCAGTTATCGATGTAACAAATAAGGCAGTTGAAGAAACAGCAAATGTAATTATTAATTACATACAGAATAAATAAAAATATTCTCTGCACATAATCGGATGGTTATGTGTTTTTTCTATTGATAGAAGGTTAAAAAAATAATAAATAATGATAGCAAAATTGAAAAAAATGTACTATAATAAAAAATTGTGATAAAAATGTATCTTTTTAGGTTTAGACTGGCATATGAACGAATAAACTATTTATTGTTAGATGTCAAGAAAACCTATTGAAAAAAATTCGACATAATTCCTCTAATTAAAACTTTGAGGGTAAAGAAGGAATATGTGGAGTGATGTAGAATTATTACTAATAAAAAGGGCGTTCCAACACTTTTTATTGATGCAGACTTATGCCCGGTAAAAGATGAAATTGTCGAAATTGCTTCCCAATTTCCAATTCAACTTCTTTTTGTTGCATCTTACAATCATGTAAGAAATGACTCTCTTCATTCTTCATGGCATTATGTCGACATGAGTAAAGAAGCAGTTGATTTTTACATCGAAACCATTCGAACAGGGGAGATATTGTTGTAACCCAAGATATTGGTCTTGCTTCGAACCTACTTTTAATAGGGGTAAAGGTTTTATCTTCAAGGGGGACCTTATTTGAAGAAAAAGAAATTCAAACTGCACTTGACTTTAGGGATTTAAAAGCAAAGGCTAGGAGAAAAGGTGTTTATGGAAAAGGTCCCAAACCATTCACTGCAAAAGATAGAGAAAATTTTATCGTTAAACTAACAGAAATTTTGTCGAAATTTGCAGGATTTTAAAGAACATTTACCGAATACCTAGTTGTTAAAATGGAGTTGTTTTCATGGCAGAACTGATTGCCGAAGAAAAAATTGATCAAATTCGTCAGGCTGTTGATATTGTTGAAGTAATTGGTGATTACGTTCAGCTAAAAAAACAAGGACGAAATTACTTCGGATTATGTCCATTCCATGGAGAAAATACACCATCGTTTTCTGTATCACCTGATAAGCAAATTTTCCATTGCTTTGGTTGTGGAGCGGGTGGAAATATTTTTTCATTTTTAATGGAGCTTGAAGGAATTTCATTTCATGAAGCAGCTGTCCGTCTCGCTGATAAAGCAAATATTGAACTTCAATTAAATCACACAGAGCTTAATAAAGAAAAAGGCATTTCAAGTGAACTACAAGCAATATATGATGCTCATGAGCTTCTATGTAAATTCTATCATCACTTGCTTGTGAACACAAAAGATGGTCAGCATGCACTTGAATATTTGTTAAGTAGAGGATTTACTAGGGAATCGATTGATAAATTTCAAATTGGATACTCGCTTCATTCTTGGGATTTTATTTATAAGTTCTTAGCTAAAAGAGACTTTAAGGCAGAATGGATGGAAAAAGCCGGATTGATCATTAGAAGTGAACGAGACGGTTCTTATTTTGACCGATTCCGTGATCGGATTATGTTTCCAATTTTCGATCGTAATGGTAAAACGGTTGCTTTTTCTGGGAGAACATTGGGTTCAGAAGAACCAAAATATTTAAATAGCCCAGAAACAGTAATCTTTAATAAAAGTAAAATTTTATATAATTTCCATTTAGCTAGGCCACATATTCGAAGAACACATCAAGCAGTTCTCTTTGAAGGATTTGCTGATGTTATCTCTTCTGATCGAGCTGGTGTAAAAAATGGTATTGCAACAATGGGGACTTCCTTAACAGAATCCCATATTTCATTAATTCGTCAGAATGTAGAGTCTGTAACCATTTGCTATGATTCTGATAAGGCAGGAATCGAGGCTGCTTTTCGGGCAGGGAAGCTCCTTACGGATGCTGGGAGTGCCATTAAGGTAGCATTAATGCCGGATGGACTTGATCCAGACGAATATATAAAGAAATATGGTGATGATAAGTTTCAAACGGAAGTAATTGGAGCAAGCTTAACATGGATGTCATTTAAGTTTCTGTACTATCGAAGAGGAAAAAATCTTCAAAATGAAGGAGATCAACTCGAGTATATCGAACAGATACTTAAAGAGATTAGTGCTCTTACGAAGGCAGTTGAAAGAGATCATTATTTAAGGCAACTTGCCTCTGAATTTTCTCTTTCAATCGATGCATTAAAAGAGCAACAAAGACATATTTTTTTCTCTGAAAAGAGAAAATCACAATCGGAAAACAAGGCAGGCAAAGTACCAATTGTTATTCCTAAACAAGTTAGTGAACTAAAGCCAGCATATTATACAGCAGAGAGACGGTTAATTAGGCATATGCTTAAAAATCGTGATATTGCTTACAGGGTACAGGAATTATTACAAGGAAATACATTTAATACAGATGAACATCAAGCTATTATTACCTATTTATTTGGATTTTACGAAAACCATTTTCACTCTGATTCCAGTGCATTTTTAAACTATATTCAAGATGACAAACTTAGGAGAATTGTGGCGAACATTGAAATGATGGCCATAAACGAAGAGTTAAGTGATCAAGAATTAATGGATTATCTTAAACAGGTGTTGAATTATCAAAAATGGTTAAAGATAAAGGAAAAGGAAGCAGAAGAAAAGGAAGCTGAACGTAAGCAAGATTATCGAAAAGCTGCTACAATCGCAATGGAGATTATTCAATTGCGGAAATCATTATAAATGGCTATTACGAATAGTTTTAATTTTTAGAAGGAGGGGGACCAATGGCGGAAAAATCAGCCCGCTCAAAAGAGGTCGAAAATGAATTATTGACCCTTGAACAAGTAAAACACCAGTTAACTGAACTGGGAAAGAAGACCGGAGTCCTTGCCTACGATGATATTGCAGAAAAAATGGCTAATTTCGAGTTAGATTCTGATCAAATGGATGAATTCTATGAATTTCTTGGTGATCAAGGAATTGAATTGGTTGGCACAAATGAGGATGACGATGATCCAAATATCAAGGAATTAGAAAAAGGGGATGACGATGAATTTGATCTAAATGATCTTAGTGTCCCTCCAGGTGTTAAAATCAATGACCCTGTTCGTATGTACTTGAAAGAAATTGGTCGTGTAGATTTGTTGTCTGCAGAAGAAGAAATTAAACTTGCTAAAAGAATTGAAGAGGGAGATGAAGAGGCAAAGCGCAGATTAGCTGAGGCTAACCTTCGTCTTGTTGTCAGCATCGCTAAACGCTATGTCGGCAGGGGAATGTTGTTTCTTGATTTAATTCAAGAAGGCAATATGGGTTTAATCAAAGCAGTAGAAAAGTTTGATTATAATAAAGGATATAAGTTTAGTACGTACGCCACATGGTGGATTCGTCAAGCAATTACAAGAGCAATTGCCGATCAGGCAAGAACAATTCGTATTCCAGTTCATATGGTTGAGACCATTAATAAATTAATTCGGGTACAGCGACAATTACTTCAGGATTTAGGACGTGAACCTACTCCAGAGGAAATTGGGGAAGATATGGATTTACCACCAGATAAGGTAAGAGAAATTTTAAAAATTGCTCAGGAGCCTGTTTCACTTGAAACACCAATTGGTGAAGAAGATGATTCACATCTTGGCGATTTTATCGAGGATCAAGATGCCACATCACCATCTGAACATGCTGCATACGAATTATTAAAAGAGCAGCTTGAAGACGTTCTTGATACATTAACAGACCGGGAAGAGAATGTTCTACGTCTCCGTTTTGGACTTGATGATGGCAGGACTCGTACCCTTGAAGAAGTTGGTAAGGTATTTGGTGTAACCCGCGAGCGTATTCGCCAAATTGAAGCAAAAGCATTACGTAAGCTGAGACATCCTAGTCGGAGCAAAAGGTTAAAGGACTTTTTAGAATAAAAAATATGAAATGAAGTTTACTTCTTATTAGAAGTAGACTTTTTTTGTTTCTTAAACATTCTCTGGAAGCTGCAAAATTGTATTTAGCCATTTTTGAATACGTTTCCTGTATTTATTTTACTGAATAATCTTTCATTTGGCAAATAGGCCAATAATCCTTGATTAAAAATTTAAAAACTTATTAATATTTTGAAAATTATTAAAGTTATCATATAATAAATTGAAAGCGCATTCAACATTGATGCAAAAGGGGGATTTTGGGTGAATTTTGATTTAACAGAAGAACAGCAAATGATTAAGAATACCATTCGGGAATTTGCAAGTGAAGAAGTTGCACCAGGTGCTCTTGAAAGGGATAAAAATAAAAAATTTCCGATAGAGGTTTTTCAAAAGTTATCTAGGATGGGAATGATGGGCCTTCCTTTTCCAGAAGAATATGGCGGGGGTGGGGCAGATACGATTAGTTTCGCAATTGTTACTGAGGAGTTAAGCAGGGCTTGTGGATCAACTGGAATTACGTATTCTGCACATATTTCATTAGGTGGGGCACCAATACATTTATTTGGCACAGAAGAACAAAAAAGAAGGTATTTAACACCAATCTGTTCGGGAGAATCATTTGGTGCTTTTGGGCTTACTGAGCCGAATGCAGGTTCTGATGCAGGTGGAACACGAACTTCAGCCAAGGAAATGGATGAAATGTTTGTCATTAACGGAAATAAGTGTTTTATTACAAATGCAAGCTTTGCAAAACATCTGGCTATAACTGCCATTACAGGAGAAGAAGTAGGGAAAAAGGAAATCAGTGCCATCATTGTTCCAACAAATACCCCGGGCTTTAAAATATTTGATCACTATGAAAAAATGGGCTTAAATGCCTCTAATACAACAGAACTTGTATTGGAAAATGTAAAAGTCCCAACTGATCATTTATTAGGCAAAAAGGGTGAAGGTTTTAAACAATTTTTAATTACACTTGATGGAGGTCGAATTGGTATAGGTGCTATGGCAGTGGGAATTGCACAATCAGCCTTGGAGAAGTCCTTACAATATGCAAAGGAGCGTATACAGTTTGGTAATTCTATATCCTCCTTCCAAGCTATCCAGTTTAAGCTTGCTGATATGGCCATGAAGGTAGAATTAGCCCGTAATATGGTTTATAAGGCTGCTTGGCTAAAAGATCAAGGAAGGCCATTTAAAAAAGAAGCAGCAATGTGTAAGTTGTATGCCTCGGAAATTTGCATGGAAGTAACTAACCAAGCTGTTCAGATTCATGGGGGATACGGTTATATGAAAGAATACCATGTAGAAAGATTAATGAGAGATGCAAAGCTTCTGGAAATTGGGGAAGGTACTTCGGAAATACAAAGAACTGTTATTTCTAGAGAAATCGGATGTTAATAAAAAAAAATGGGAAGGATAATCAAGAATACCTTTAGATATAAAACGATAAACCTTTAGAGTGGAATCATAGGGGGTTCTGTGATTCCTTTATTCACTTTGGTCCCTTATGGATATACATATTCTTTTCGGAGAAATTTATATTTTTTTTATGAAGTTTATAGTGTTAATGTGATTTTTGGTCTTTTCCTTCGCCAGATTTTAAAGTACAATAATAATTGTTTGTACACTATTCATATTTTTTTTCAGTTGTTCTTACATAAGGGAGGTTATGTCATGAAACGCAATCCAATTATTCCTTACATCCTTATCATGGTATTTGGAATTGTATTAGTTTTTGCATTGTCTTTTAAGGGGTTAGGTGATGCAAAAGAAATGGCTAAGGATAAAGGTGGAAAACAAACTGAAGCTACAACTCAAACTGCTTCTGCTCAAACACCAGACCAAATATACAAACAGACATGTATTGCATGTCACGGGGATCAATATCAAGGTGTAGTTGGCCCTTCTTTAAAAGGGATTGGGCAAAAGTTATCAAAGGCGCAAATCGAAGACATTGTAACACATGGAAAAGGCAATATGCCGCCTAATCAGGTGTCAGCAGAAATGGCACCTAAAATGGCAGATTGGCTCATCAGCGCTACTAAGTAAATTCAATATTATAAAACGAGGGTCCTTTGCATATGTAAAGGACTTTTTGTATGTTAAATTGGAAGAAGATAGTGTGAAGCTTGTAGAGAAATTTGGTATACTACGAAGGTTGGAAAGTAAAAATGGATAATGGAATTGAAAGAGAAGAGTGGTGTTAAGATTGAATACAGATAAACTTTCAGACCGTTTAAATACAGTTGCAAAATTTGTTCCAAAAGGGGCAAGATTAGCTGATATTGGCTCAGATCATGCCTATTTACCATGCTATTTAGCAAAAAAGGAAGTAGTTTCTTTTGCGATAGCTGGTGAAGTTGTGACAGGTCCTTTTGAATCAGCCAAAAAGCAGGTTGTATTAGAAAGGCTGACAGAAGTGATTCAGGTAAGATTGGGTGATGGTCTAGACGTTATTAAACCAAAGGAAGTAGATTGTATTACGATTGCAGGGATGGGCGGAACATTAATAACAAGTATATTAGACAGAGGAAGATCTAAACTTGAATCGGTACAACGTCTCATTCTTCAACCAAATATAAGTGCAATTTCGATTCGAAA
The DNA here is from genome assembly GCA_030705955.1 of Bacillota bacterium. Taxonomy (GTDB): domain Bacteria; phylum Bacillota; class Bacilli; order Bacillales; family Cytobacillaceae; genus JAUZPL01. The sequence continues at coordinate 107,072 of JAUZPL010000004.1, forward strand.
ATGGCTATTCGAAAATAACTGGGAGCTAGTTAATGAAAGTATTCTGGAGGAAGATGGAAAAATATATGAAATATTGGTTGCGGAAAAAGGGAATGCAAGAAAGCCCTATAAAGAAAATATAGATGCAGGTCTTCTATTGGGTCCATTCCTTCTAGAACGTAAAGAAGCCCCGTTTATTAAAAAGTGGTCTATGGAAATAGAAAATTGGAGGAAAATATTTAGTGAGCTTGAAAATGCCTCAGAGAATGATGAAGTCCTTCATAAGAAACAAGATTTACTTAGGAAAATAGAGCTTGTCAAGGGAGCAATAAAAGAATGAAAACAGTAAATGGACATGAAATTATCCAATTATTTGAACAGTTTTCTCCAAAGGATTTGGCCATGGAAGGCGATAAAATTGGCTTGCAAATTGGAAGATTAAATAAAAAGGTTCACAGAGTGATGATTGCCCTTGATGTTTTAGAAAATGTTGTCGATGAGGCAATAGAAAAAGATGTCCAGCTTATTATTGCCCATCACCCCCTCATTTATAGACCGCTTCAAAAGATTACAACTGATATGGGTCCTGGAAAAATTATAGAAAAATTAATTAAGCATGAAATTGCCGTTTATGCAGCACATACTAACCTTGATGTTGCAACCGGTGGTGTAAATGACCTATTAGCAGATGCGATAGGGCTAGAAAATGCAGAAGTACTTATCCCCACTTTTGAACATTCTTTGAAGAAGCTTATTGTATATGTACCTATCGATCATGAAGACACTATTCGTAAGGTTCTCGGGGAAGCTGGGGCAGGTTTTATAGGAAATTACAGCCACTGTTCTTTTTCTTCAAATGGAACAGGCAGGTTTTTACCAGGTGAAAATACCAATCCATATAGAGGGAGCCAAGGAACCATTGATGAAGTAAAAGAGGTTAAGATTGAAACGATTGTTCCTGAGAACATTCTAAAAAAAGTGGTAACGGCTATGGTAAAAGCACATCCATACGAAGAAGTCGCTTACGATATTTATCCTCTTGAAAACAAGGGCCAACAGCTTGGTTTAGGACGGATTGGAATGATTAAAGAAACTACTCTAGGAGACTTTGCTGAAAAAGTAAAATCAACGTTAGAAGTGAACCGGGTTAGAGTGGTTGGTGAATTACATTCTAAAGTAAAAAAAGTGGCCATTCTTGGTGGAGATGGCAACAAATATTTCAGCCAAGCTAAATTTAAAGGTGCGGATGTCTATGTAACAGGAGATATTTACTATCATACTGCACATGATGCTATGATGCTGGGCTTGAATATGATAGATCCAGGTCATAATGTAGAAAAGGTTATGAAAAAAGGGCTTACAGCCGTGTTAAATAATTTATGTAAAAAATATGGATATGAGGTTGAAATTTTTCCATCGGAACTGAATACTGATCCATTTCAATTTATATAAGAAAAACCGGGCAAAACTGCTCGGCTTTTCTTATAGTTCTGATTTGACTTTAGGCAGGATTTTTTTCAATGGAACCTTTTGAACCTGCTCCCAAGTTGCTTCATTGTTTGGATCGTACTGTTCAATGAATTCAATAACTTCTTTTGTAATTGGTGTTGGAGTTGAAGCCCCAGATGTGACTGCGACAATGGATGCCTCTTTTATCCAATCTAGATTCAATTCAGAAATATCAGCAATGCGATAAGCCTTCGTTCCGGCAATCTCTTCAGAAACCTGTGCTAGACGATTAGAGTTATTACTCTTTGGGTCACCGACTACTATTGTGACATCTGCTTGTTTTGCTTGTTCGGCAACGGCTTCTTGCCGTATTTGGGTTGCATGACAAATTTCATTAACTGCCTCAGCTTGAGGATACTTTTCTTGCACCTTTTCCATAATATCAGCAACATCCCATTGGCTCATGGTTGTTTGATTTGTCACAATAATCTTGTCACTTTGAAGATTCAAATCATCAACATCGCTAAGGGAATGTACTAAATGAACGAGGCCGGGAGCAACACCAGCAGCTCCTTCAGGCTCGGGATGGCCCTTTTTACCAATATAAACTACTTGATAACCTTCTTTTGTTTTTTCACGGATAAGGTCATGTGTCCTTGTTACATCCGGACATGTAGCATCAAGCGTAACAAGACCTTTTTTCTTAGCAAGCTCACGAACTTCAGGTGAAATTCCGTGTGCAGTAAATATAACAGTTCCTTGATCTATTTTTTCTAGAATTTCTTTACGACTATTTCCGTCAAGGGTAATGATTCCTTCTTCAGCAAATGCATCTGTAACATGTTTATTGTGAACGATCATTCCTAAAATATAAATCGGACGTGGGAGTGTTTTATCCAATGCAGCATTTTGAGCGATAACCATAGCATCAACTACGCCATAGCAATAGCCGCGAGGTGAAATCTTAAGTACTTTCATGTAAATGGTCCCCCTATTTCTTCAAAAACTACTACACTATTATATAAAAATTATTGCAACAATACAAAGATGTATTTAACATCCATTGTGTGATAATTCTTACATGTAAAAAAAGAAGACTGTTTTCCAGTCCTCTTAAATATACATTTTTGGAATAGAGGTTCCTTTCCTATAGGTTTGTTTATATTTAGATTGGTGTGATTTTCTGTTCGCTGCTCTATTGCTATGACCTTTTTTAGTCCCTGTTGATTTTTTTCGTTTTTTTGAAGATACCCTCTTATGATTGGATGAAGACTCCTCTTGCTTTGATTCACTGGAATCTGATTCTGAGGAACTTTCCTCTTGTTTGTCATTTTCGTTATTTGTAGCATCAGTTTCAGACGTAGCATCTTTTAAGCCTCGAAACAACTTCCACATCGCAGGAAGGTTTCTAACAATTGGCCCATATTGCTGAATGATTGGCCCGATTGATTGTGCTGTTCTTAAAACTTGTTGTGTATTATTAAGTAAGCTTGTTAATCCGCCTGGATTACTTAAAGATTGAATGAGCGAACCGCCTCCACCGGCTGCCCTTGCTGCTCCCGGCATACCACCGAGCTGGCCCATTCCCCTTGCTTGGGCTCCTCCACCGAAAAGACGTGAAAGCAACCCGCCTTGCCCCATTTGTGGACCTCTTCCCATCATTGGCCCCATTCCGGAACCAAGTCCCATTCGATTCATTCCCATCATCATCGGACCTCTTCCACCAATACCAGGTCCCATCATTCCTTGCCCCATACCGCCTTGCATTGGCATTCTTTGGAACATATACATACCCTCCTTTCTATTTTTATGTTCTTCTTTAAAATATGCGGATTTCCTAATTTTGTTTAGGTAGAAAACACAAGGAGACCGAAATTATTGATTAAAAGTATGATTAAAGTAAATGATGATAATAAAAACGTGGTTATGGTGGAGATTTTCTTGAATCTTTACTATAATTACTTGATACGAAAAAAAGAAGCTAAGGAGCAATTTTAAAATGGTAAATGAATTTGAACGATTCAAGTTTCAGCCCTTTATTATAAAATCAATTGAAAAATTAGGTTTTAATAAACCAACAGAAATACAGGAACGAATGATTCCGCTTGTGTTAAAAGGTGAAAGTGCTATTGGTCAGTCACAAACAGGGACAGGCAAGACACATTCCTATATTCTTCCTATCTTAGAAAAAATAGATCCTACTCAAAAGGAAGTGCAAGCCGTAATCTGCGCTCCTACCAGAGAGTTAGCTACACAAATTTATCATCAAATCTTAAAGGTCATTGAAAATTGTAATCCTGAACAAATGATTACGTCTAAGCTATTTATTGGCGGAACAGATAAGCAGAGAACAATTGAAAAGCTGAAAGTTCAGCCGCAGGTAGTCATTGGTACACCTGGACGAATCAAGGATTTAGTGACGGAACAAGCTCTATTTATTCATAAAGCTGAAATTCTTGTTGTGGATGAAGCTGACATGATGCTAGACATGGGCTTTATTCAAGATGTTGACCTAATTGCTACAAAAATGCCAACCACACTTAAAATGTTTGTTTTTTCTGCCACCATTCCTGAAAAATTAAAGCCATTCTTAAAAAAATATATGGAAAATCCAAAATATGTTCATATCGAAAAAAGAAATATTGCAGCAGAAAATTTACAACATTTACTTTTGCCTTCAAGACATCGAAATAAAATGGAACTGGTGTATGAAACACTTTTACAGTTCAATCCGTATTTAGCCATTGTCTTTACCAATACAAAAAAGATGACAGATAAAGTGGCAGATTATTTAATAGAAAAAGGTCTAAAAGTAGGCAGGGTCCACGGTGATTTAAACCCTAGAGAACGTAAAAAAATGATGAAACAAATTGCGGATTTAGAATTTCAATATATCGTAGCGACAGATCTTGCAGCCCGTGGAATTGATATTGAAGGGATTAGTCACATTATTAACTATGAGCTTCCAACTGACTTGGATTTCTATATTCATCGGGTAGGAAGAACGGCCAGAGCGGGAACTTCTGGAATCGCTCTAACGATCTATGAAACATCTGATGAAGATGCTTTAAATCAATTAGAAAAAATGGGTATTCAATTTAAAAATGTTGATCTGAAAAAAGAGGGTCTAGTTGAAATTGAAGACCGCAATAGAAGAAAGACACGTAAAAGGGTAGAAGACGATGCTGAAAAGTTGGCAAAGTCCATTGTAAGGAAACCTCAAAAGGTAAAACCAGGATACAAAAAAAAGATGCAGACTGAGATGGAGCAAATTAAAAAACGTCAAAGAAAATTAAATCATAAAAAATAAGATTTTGAGAATAGGAGGAGAAAACATGCTAAAATTAGGTTCCCACGTTTCGATGAGCGGAAAGAAAATGCTTTTAGCTGCTAGTGAGGAAGCTGTTTCCTATAATGCTAATACCTTTATGATTTACACTGGGGCACCTCAAAATACTAGACGAAAAAAAATAGAGGATTTAAACATTGAAGCAGGCAGACAACATATGGAGGAAAACGGAATTTCAGAAATCATTGTACATGCTCCATATATCATTAATATTGGAAATACCACAAATCCTGATACTTTTGAATTAGGAGTAAACTTTCTCAGATTAGAAATTGAGCGAACCGAAGCAATCGGTGCCAGGCAGATTGTTCTTCACCCCGGGGCACACGTGAATGCAGGGACCGAGGCAGGTATAAAGAAAATTATAGAAGGATTGAATGAGGTTTTAACGGGAAAAGAAAACCTACAAATTGCCCTTGAAACAATGGCTGGTAAAGGGTCCGAATGCGGGAAATCCTTTGATGAGTTGGCAATGATCATGGATGGGGTTCATTATAATGATAAGCTTTCTGTTTGCTTTGATACATGCCATACACATGATGCTGGTTACAATATTGTAGAAGACTTTGATGGTGTCTTAAATGAGTTTGATAAAATTATTGGAATTGACCGTCTAAAGGTTCTTCATATCAATGACAGTAAGAATACTATTGGCATGAAAAAGGACCGCCATGAAAATATTGGTTTTGGACACATTGGTTTCAACGCTTTACATTATATTGTTCATCATCCACAGCTTATGGAGATTCCTAAAATTTTAGAAACACCATATGTTGGAGAAGATAAAAACGATAAAAAGCCACCATATAAATTTGAAATTAGCATGCTCCGTTCAGGAAAATTTGATGAGAACCTTCTCAATTTAATCATGCAATCATAATATAAAAAGCTGTGTTTAGGCACAGCTTTTTATATTTCATTACAGGCTTTACTTTGAAAATTGAATAAATAATTTGTTTACTTCTCTTGCCGTTTGGGGACCAGCAACCTTGGCAATTTCTTTTATAATGACAACACGTTCACTAGGATCAAAAATATTAACCTGTTTTCCTCTTAAGTATTCTGCAATTTTCTTTGCTTGTGTACGGTTTACAGAAATATGAAATTGATTTGCGTAATTTAATAGCTCATCTGCAGTAATGGTGTTAATTTTATGATTGATGATGTTTTCAAATATCTTCATCCTCGTCACTCCCTATCCTAATGTATGAAGGTGTGAAGGGAATGTGACTATATACTAAAAAGAAAAACGTAATCGATTAGTCTAAATCTTTACATAAAAAATAAGATATTGTATACTACTTGAAGTTAAATCGGAATGATTCTTAAAATTAAAAGGAGAATCTTATGACAGAGCAAGCAATAATTGAAATAAAGAATTTATCCTATCGATATGAAAAGGATATGGTTCTTGAAAATATTAATATATCGGTACCAAAGGGAGCTTTCTTGGCAATTGTTGGACCAAATGGATCTGGTAAATCCACCCTTTTAAAGTTGGTCTTGGGGCTTTTAAAGCTCCAAAAAGGAGATATACGCTTATTTGGTGAAGAAATTAATCATTTTAAAAATTGGGAAGAGATTGGTTATGTATCGCAAAAAGCGAATTCGTTTAATACTGGATTTCCTGCATCCGTGTTTGAGGTAGTAGCAAGCGGATTAACAAAAAAACTGGGACTTTTTCGTTTTCTAAAAAAAGAAGACAAACGAATAGTAATGGATGCTTTAAAAGCAGTAGGAATGGATCCATTTTCAAAACGAAATATTGGAGAGCTCTCCGGTGGACAGCAGCAAAGAGTTTTTATTGCTCGTGCCCTTGTGAGTGAACCTAAACTTCTTATTCTTGATGAACCAACCGTTGGGGTAGACATTCAAAATGTAAATTCATTTTATCAAATGTTATCAAATTTAAATAAGAATCATGCTATCACACTTTTGTTGGTTACACATGATATTGGCACTGTTTCTGATAAGGCAACACATGTTGCTTGCCTTAACAAACACCTGCACTTTCATGGAGAAGCAAGCGAATTTGAACAAATGAAAAATGACGAAATGTCTGACTTTTATGGACATGAAGTTCAAATGCTTCTGCATCAGCATGAACATGGGGGTGTTTACAAATGATTCAGGGGATTTTTCATTATGAGTTTTTACAGAATGCCTTTTTTACGGGAATCATGATTGGTCTTATTGCTCCATTATTAGGAGTATTTATTGTTGTAAGAAGATTATCTTTAATCGCTGATGCTTTGAGTCATGTCACATTGGCTGGGATTGCAGCTAGTCTGCTCCTAGGAAAATATTTCTCTGCCTTTAATGGTTTAAATCCAATATACATTGGAATGGCTTTCTCTGTAAGTGGTTCATTATTTATTGAAAAATTAAGAGGGGTATATAAACACTATCAGGAATTGGCAATTCCCATTATCCTTTCAAGTGGAATTGGTCTAGGTGTCATTTTTATATCCTTGGCAAATGGATTTAATACTGATTTATTTAGTTATTTATTTGGAAGTGTAACCGCAGTAAGTCGAACCGATTTATGGGTCATTTTAATTATTAGCATTTTTGTCGTTTTACTTGTATTTTTGTTATATAAGGAATTATTTTTACTTTCATTTGATGAAGAACATGCAAAAGCATCAGGAATTGCGGCTAAAAGTATACATTTCGTCTTTATTCTTATGGTTGCTCTTGTTATAGCAGCATCCATGAGAATTGTTGGTATTCTTTTGGTTTCATCCTTAATGACTTTACCGGTTGCCGCAAGTATACGGATTGCCAAGGGGTTCAAACAAACCATTTTTTTATCTATCATTTTCGGGGAAACTTCCGTGCTTGGAGGTTTGTTTACTGCCTACTATTTGAATCTGGCTCCAGGTGGAACCATTGTAATGATTGCTGTTCTAATTTTAGTATTAGCTCTTGCATTTAAAAAAATCAGGCATAAGGAACCAGAACAGGTAGGGGGGGAGTAAAATGAATGTAAATGATGCACTTTTGTTCTTAAAGGAAAATGGATACAAGTATACAGGGAAAAGAGAGGATATCCTTCAGCTTTTTGCTGATACCAACAAATATTTAACAGCTAAGGATGTCTTAGATCGGTTAAAGAATGATTACCCAGGACTAAGCTTTGATACCATATACAGAAACCTTTCCTTATTTGTAGAACTAGGAATTTTAGAAATTACAGAATTAGAAGGGGAAAAAAGATTTCGTTTTATGTGCTCACCCCATCATCACCATCATCATTTTATTTGCTTGGATTGTGGAAAGACAAAGGAAATTGAGACTTGTCCTATGTCGGATTTAGAAGAAAATTTAAAAGGGTATGACATTTCAGGACATAAGTTTGAAATTTATGGTCGCTGTCCAGAATGTCATCCATAAAAAAGCGGCCTTTAGTAAAAGTAACGGGTTCGGTTTTAAGGTAGAAAAACTTAATTAGTAATACAATTTGAGGTCCATTTCGTATATAAAATGGACTTCTTTTATTTATTGATATATAGGCACTTTGGTTGGTTTCTAAAGTAAATTGGTAAAGTAATTAGCTATATAATTGGTAAGCAGTCTGCTGTCCAGCAGATAAGTTGCGAATTGCATACTAAAACTGTTGCTAATTGGATATACTAATTTTATGACCAATTTTGATTACGAAGGATGATAACAGTTGAAGTTTATTAAGCCGAAAAACAATAAAGCAGAGAATGTAGATTGGCTCATATCTGAACGTGTAAGGAACATTGTCAAAATCTATGCCGAATACACGGGATATACCGAAAGTGAAGTTGTTGATACGCTTTTGCTTAATATTTTGGGTGATAAAGATTTTCTAAAATGGATTGAAAATCGGAGAAATAACCGAAGAATTGTCAAACAATTAGAGATTGAACATTTAGTGGAGTTGAACCAAATTGGCTAATTTAAAACGATTATCTACTAAAGAGGATAATATCGTTTCCATTCCCTCTCCCGTTACCACTGAGGAAATTTCTGAACGGATTAAGGATTATGATACTTTAACGCCAAAGCAATTTGGAACTAAATATAAAGATTTGTTATTTAAACCGATAGAGTTTCATTGGAATGGTAAAATATACCAAATTCAATATAACCATTGTGCGAACCCATACTGCAAATGGCACGGTTTATCTCAAAAAAAATTTCCAACTAAAGGGAAAACAAGCCGATATAAATTATCAGGAACAGGAACTGAAAAAATATTAAAATGCAATCCTGACCCCATTCATCCAATAAATGGGGCTACTTTAGATTACAATACCATTACCTTATCCAATTGGTCGATTGTTCAAGAAATCGAACGTTTAGAGCAAATCAATAGTGTTCAAGATATGGAACAGGCTTATCAATTTCATAAAGAAGGTTGTGTCGCAGAGGGATTGACCCCATTTATGAACCAAAATCCTTTTATAAGCAAGGGAAAAGTACAGGGAAATCACAACGATGGCAGTGTAAAACGTGTAAGAAATTTACTAATGTTTTGCCTAAAGGTAGAACTTCCATTACCTATCACCAACAGCGTAGCGAAATTCTTCCTTTGTTTATGAAACTTTTATTAAGCCGAGTTCCGATTACAAGAGCCTGTGAAATCTTAGAAATCGGAAGAGGAACGTATTATGATAAATTGGAATTTGTTTATCGAAGATGTTTGGAATTTTTGGAACGTCACGAAACGAAACCACTTCAAAAAATGCAATTTAGGGAAATGTGGTTAAATACCGATAAAATGACCTATTTTCTTAACAATGTTCGGAAGAAAGGGATGGGTGGCAGTCAATATGTCGAAGTGGAGGATAGCCAATTCCCTACTAATGTGGTCATTACTGCCGAAGTGTTTTTCCGTTATGTTTTTCGGTCAGATGTGGCATATGATTGGGAACTTACGTTAGGGGATATTGCTTTGGACACTCTTCTTATGAAAGAAGACCATCTAAGTGAGTTTGCCAAAAAACACGCTCGTATTCCGAAATATTCTCATTATCCAATGCCACCATCCAAGAATGATACTCAAACTAATGGGGAGTACCAAAAAGACCTTGAGAACATCGAAAGAAGAGCCAAATATATTGATGGATTGCACGTTAATTCAACTTATACAACTATTGCTCAATATTGGCTGATTAAACAGCTTGTAAAGGCAATGGAATGGCGATTTGTGACCGATAAGGATAATTCATTAATGACTTCCATCTTTCGTGTATTTGCCAAAGAATTTCGTTTGTCGGATGCTCACCATTTTCTTTGTCAAACCGACAAAACGAAATCTCGAAAACAAGCTCGTGAACAGTTCATTCAAGCGAGAGTAGATTTAGTTAATTGGGGAATAAATTCAGGATACGATACGAAATCCTTACGAAAATTAGCTTTTCTAAAATTAGAAGAAATGTTCCACCATCACCAATTCCATAAGGAAATTAGTACAGGAGTTTCAAGCCATTATGAATATGCTGACAATCCAATTGAACACCCATTGGCAACCATTGACCGAGGGTTTCGATGGGTGGATTGTACGACCAATCTCTCTTCGTTAGAATCAAAGGATATTGCCAACCTAATTTTGAATGTAAACGATAATGCAACGAATATGTTCATTCAACACATTCGGAGAAGATTATCCATATTAGAACGACCAATAACCACAGCTCGTGGTGACGGAAAAAGCTATATTTACTCTAATTTCAATCCGAAGTATGCTCAAATGGCTTTGACCATTTTAAGAACCTATTACAACTTTTGTTTTGCCTATAAGACAAACGATAGGATTGAAACTCCAGCCCAACGATTAGGAATTACAAGAAAGAAATTCAATATAAATGACATCATTTATATGCAGTAGGAATAAAAAGACCGATTAAGTAATCGGTCTTCAGGCTGTCGAAAAAGTTTCGGCAGTCTTTTATTTTATAAATTACCTTCAACAATTCACCGCGTTAATTTGTTATAATATTTATATAAAGCTTTTAAACTGGTCTGTTGATTTGCGCTCCAGGCGCTTCGCTTTCCG